>JALGTG010000241.1 GCA_029821495.1 Candidatus Hebobacteria bacterium | reverse complement strand
AGGGGGATCGCTGCCGTCTTTCCTCCCCCACGCCACGCTCTCTGCCGCGGCTTCGAGGCGCGCCCGCGCCGACAGCATGCGCACAGAGGGGTGGCGACGTGGAGTCGGTCGGAGTCCTAACCGGCATTGGCGTCAAGGTGGGGTTGGCGGTCCTGCTCGCGCTCGGCGCGACGGCCGCCGCGCGCTATCTCCACACACTGCGCCATGGCTGGCGCCCCGCAAGAGGGCGCGTCCGCGTCGTGGAAACGGCCGCCCTTGGGCAGAACCGCGCGCTTCACCTGGTATCGGTCGGGAAGCGCACTCTCTTCCTCGCGTCTACCCCCTCACGAGTAGTGATGCTGGCAGATGTAACCGGAGACGAGCAGCCCGCGGCAGAGGCAGAGCAGTCGCGGCGAGTGCTCCCTCACACACGGAGGGACTTCGCCTCCATGCTCCGCGGGCTGCTGTCCCCGGAGGTCGGGGCGACATCACCGGCACGTAATGCCGCTGGCCACAGGCAAGCCGAGCATCTCTCGGCCGCGGCGCTGGCGCTCCGGGCGCGGGATGGCGGGAGGGCGGCTCAGTGAGCGCACAGCGCCCCCTAGCGGCATTCTTGGTCGCCGGCGTTGTGCAGGCCCTGCCCGCTTGGGCGGCGCAGGAGCCGGCCGCGCCGGCGGGACTGAAGCTGCCCGAGCTGGCCGTCACCGTCGGGAGTGGGGAAACCGCGCAGGCCCTGCCCGCGACGCTTCAGATCCTGGTGCTGCTGACACTGCTGACTCTCGCGCCCGCGCTGGTGATCATGGTGACGTCATTCACGCGCATCCTGATCGTGCTCTCCTTCACACGCAGCGCGCTCGGCACCAATCAGATCCCGCCCAACATGGTGCTGGTGGGGATCGCGCTGTTCCTGACCGTGTTCACCATGGCCCCGGTGTGGCAGGCGGTGAACGAGGACGCCATTCAGCCCTATCTGAAAAACGAGCTGGGATACGAGACCGCGGCCGAGCGGGGAGTGCGGCCGGTGCGCGAGTTCATGCTGCGGCAGACCCCCGAATCCGATCTCGCGCTGTTCGTGAGGCTCGGAAACATGCCGCGGCCGGAGACGCCGGAGGATATCCCGACCTACGTGGTGGTGCCCGCGTTCATGGTGGGGGAGCTGAAGCGGGCGTTCACGATGGGATTCATGATCTTCATCCCGTTCGTCGTGATAGATATGGTGGTAGCGACCACCCTCATGTCAATGGGCATGATGATGATGCCTCCTGTTGTGATATCTCTGCCCTGCAAGATCCTGCTGTTCGTGCTCGTGAACGGATGGCAGGTAGTCATCGAGAGCGTCGTTACGAGCTTCCATTGAGGAGAAACTGATGGGTGAAGCGGCCGTACTGGAACTCGGAAGAGGGGCCTTGATGGCCGGGCTGGCCTTGTGCGCGCCGATGCTCGCCGCGGGGCTGGTAGTCGGGATGATAGTCAGCATCGTGCTGGCGGCGACGCAGATTCAGGAGTTCACTCTCACATTCGTTCCAAAACTCGCCGCCATGGCCGCAGCGGGGTTGCTTGCGGCGCCGTGGATGCTTCGCACGATAGTGGGATTCGCCAGATCGGTGCTGATGCAGATGGGGAGCGTTGGACCGTAGGCTTTCTATGCTGACCTTGACGATCGGATCGGTGCAGATAGATGGCTACTTGCTGCTGCTCTGCCGGGCTGCGGGAGTGATGGTGATGGCGCCGCTGGTGGGGAGTCGGCGGGTGCCGATGCGCCTGAAGGCTGCGCTGGCGGCGATGGTTGCACTGGTGTTGGCGCCGGTTTCGGGGGGGGCGCCGGTGAGCGGAAGCGCAGTCGAGATGGGGATGGCCGCGGTGGGCGAGCTGGCGCTGGGGATTGCGCTCGGGTTCGGGGCGAGGCTGATCTTTGCGGCGGTGCAGATGGCAGGGGAGATGGCGGACATGCAGTCCGCCTTCGGGTTTGCGGGGATGGTGTCGCCGCAGACGGGAGAGCGGGCGTCGGTGATCGGGCAGCTTCAGATGAGTGTGGCATGGCTCATTTTCCTGGCGGCGGACGGGCATCACACGGTGCTGCTGGGGCTGGGTGCGAGCCTGGCCGCGGTGCCTCTTGGGAGCGGGTCGGGCATGTGCGGGCCAGCGCTGGCGGGAGCGGCGGGCGGGCTGATCGCGGCGGCCGTGCGGATAGCGGCGCCGATTGTGGGGGCCGTGCTGCTGGCGGATTTCGCGCTTGGGCTGCTGACGCGAGCGGCGCCGCAGATGAATCTACTGGCGATCGGGTTTCCGGTGAAGCTGATGGTGGGATTGGGCGCGACGCTGCTGGCGCTGCCGCTGCTGGTATCGGCGGAGCGAGGGCTGCTGGCTGTGATGGAGGGGATTCTGGGGGAGGTGCTGTTGAGCGCGGCGCAGGCGGCGCCCAGGTGATGGAATGGCAGAGGAACGAACAGAGCAAGCAACGCCGCGGCGGCGAGAGGAGGCGAGGAAGAGAGGCGAGGTGCCGCGGAGCGCGGAGCTGGCGGGCGCGGCGGCCTTGCTGGGGGCGTTGGGGGGGCTTCGTATGGGATGGCCGGGCCTGGTGGGAGCAGCGAGAGAATCGGCCGTATGGGCGCTGCGCGAGTGCGGGACCCGGGGGGAGGCGAGCGTGCAGTCAGTGACGGAGATGGCATGGACGGCGTGCGCGTTCGGGGGGCGAATGGCGCTGCCGGCGGCGGTGGGGGCGTGCGCGCTGGCGGTGGCCGCGAATCTGGGGCAGACGGGATTCCTGGTGAGCGCGCGCCCGCTGCAGTTGCAGTGGCGGCGGCTGAGCCTGGCGGAGGGAATCAAGCGGATGTGCTCGCGGCGGGGGATGTTCTCAGCCGCGCGCTCGCTGGTGAAGCTGGCGGCGGTGACGCTGGTGGTGTTTGCCTATGTGAGGGGGCGGTGGGAGCAGGTGCTGGGGATGGGGCAAGGGAGCGCGTCGGGGGCGGCGGCGGAATTCGGCGCGCTGCTGTGGGGGCTGCTGCTGAGGGTGGCGGGAGTGATGGTGCTGGTGGCGGTGGCGGACTACATCTTCCAGCGGAAGGAGCACGAGAAGAGCCTGCGGATGTCGCGATACGAGGTGAAGGAGGAGCACAAGAGGACGGAGGGCGATCCGCTGACGCGCTCGCGGGTGCGGGAGAGGCAGCGGGCGGTGGCGCGACACCGGATGCTGGAGGCGGTGAAACACGCGACGGCAGTGGTGACGAACCCGGTGGAGATTGCGGTGGCGCTGCGATACGAGATGGAGAAGATGCCGGCGCCGGTGGTGGTGGCGAAGGGGCGGTGGCTGATGGCGGAACGCATCAAAGCGCAGGCGGAGAGGTTCGGGGTGCCGGTGACGGAGAGCCCCGATGTGGCGAGGGCGCTGTACCGCTCGGTGGCGGTGGGTAAGCAGGTGCCGGCGGAGCTGTACCAGGCGGTGGCGGAGATTCTGGCGTTCGTGTACCGAATGGCGGGGGGATACCGGGGTTAGGGGCCGGGTAGATGGCTGAGACCAGGGCAACGAGGGGGATGGCGGGCATGGGAATGCCCGCGCTGCAGGAGCAGCTGGCGCGGCACAGCGACCTGCTGGTGTCGGGGGGCGCGGTGCTGGTGATGGGGATGCTGGTGATCCCGCTTCCGCACTGGATGCTGGATGGGCTGGTGGTGGTGAACATCGCGCTGGCTCTGACAGTGCTGCTGGTGACGGCGTACACGACACACCCGCTTCAGTTCTCGGTGTTTCCGTCGCTGCTGCTGATCGTGACGCTGTTTCGGCTGGCGATCAACGTGTCGGCGACGCGGTTGATA
>JALGTG010000240.1 GCA_029821495.1 Candidatus Hebobacteria bacterium | reverse complement strand
ACCCGCAGATCCTTCGCCATCGCCAGCAGCATCCGCCGGAGATTCTCCGCCTGACGCTCCCGCCTGCTGTCGAACTGGATGCGCCCCAGCGTCGTCACCCCATCCACCAGGGACGCAATCTCGCTCCCAAACTCCTCCCGCACCACCGCCAGCTCGTGCGCTGTGTCCTCGACCACATCGTGCAGCAGCGCCGCCGCCAGCGTGGCGTCATCCGTCTCCAACTCCGTCAGAATCTTCGCCACTTGGAGAGGATGTGTTACGTACTCGTCGCCGGTCAGCCGCTTCTGCCCCCGGTGGGCCTCTGCCGAGAACTCGTAGGCGCGCCGCAGGAGCTCCCGGTCGGTCTCGGGATTGTACGCCGCCGCGCGCTCCAGCAGTTCCTCCATCTCTGCGCTCGACTTCTCTCTCACACCGCCGCTCATCGTCCCGCTGCTATCCCCGGCATCCTCACTCGCTTCCGTACACTGCCACGTCCTCTACGTGCAATCGCACCCTGGTCACACCTCGCCACTCGTCGATTCGCGGGCGGTAACACACGTCTACTTTCCGCCCCGAGGGGAGCTTCGAGTGTTGGGCCCCCTGCCCGAACCAGATCGCTCCCGTGCTCGTCCCGCTCCCATCTCGCAGCTGCATCGCCAGATGCGAGCCATCCCCGACGGGCTTGGCCTCCTCAATACTCACTCCCCGCGTCGCCACTACCGGCGTTAGGTTCCCCATGCCGAACGGCTCCAACCGGCGCAGCTCGGTCACCTCCTCCTGTCCCACCTCTGCCAGAGCGGCCTCCGCATCCACCTCCACCCGTCGCACGAGGTCCTCCATTGACAGGCGCGCCGCCGCCACCTCGTTGATTCGACGCCGCAGCTCCCCGATCTGCCCCGCTTCCACCCCAAATCCGGCCGCATAATGATGTCCCCCGTATCGCAGCAGACACGGCGCGCACTCGTCCAGCGCTTCCCACAGGTTCAGACCCGCCACGCTCCTGCCCGATCCCTTACCCATTCCATCGCTCACGGCAATCAGCAGCGCGGGCCGGTGATACCGCTCCACCAACCGCGACGCCACTATCCCGATCACCCCCGCGTGCCACCCCTCCGATCCGAGCACGATCACCCTATCGGCGCTCAGGTCCACCTCCGCCGCCACCATCCCCTCCGCCTCCGCCAGCGTCTCTCGCTCCTCCGCCCGCCGCTTCTCATTCTGCTCCGACAGCTCCTCCGCGAGCTGCCGCGCCTCATCGGCATCTTCTGTCAGCAGCAGTCTCACCGCGGCCCCCGCGTCCTCCATCCGTCCCGCCGCGTTGATGCGCGGTGCCAGCCCGAACGCAACTTGCCTCGTCCCAATCTCCGTTCGTCCTCCGAGCCTGGCCGCCACCATCAGCGCCGCCACCCCCAACTTGCGCGTCTTCGCCAGCCCCGCCAACCCATGACTGACCAGCACGCGGTTCTCTCCCAGCAGCGGCACAACGTCCCCCACCGTCCCCAGACACACCAAGTCCAGGAACCGCAGCTCCGCACCATCCGGAAGCCCCCGCGCCCGCGCCAGCGCGCTCACGAGCTTGAATGCCACCCCGACCCCCGCCAGATCCTTGAACGGGTAATCGCAGTCGCGTCGCCAGGGATTCAGCACCGGTGCCTCCGGCAGCTCTTCCCCCGGCCGGTGGTGATCGGTCACCACCACCTCCATCCCTAGCTCCCGCGCAAGCGCCACTGCCGAGATCCCGGTGGTCCCGCAGTCCACCGTTATCAGCAGCTTCACTCCCTCCGTGCTCGCTTGCCTGACCGCCTCCTCGCTCAACCCGTAGCCCTCATGCACCCGATGGGGAATGTACCAGTCGACTCCTCCGCCCAGACCCCGCAGCGCCCGCACCATCAGCGCCGTCGCGCAGACCCCGTCCACATCATAGTCCCCGTATACCCGGATGCTCTCACCTCGCTCCAATGCCCCCTCCACGGCCGCCACCGCGCGGTCCATGTCTCGCATCCGGAAGGGATCAGCTAGACGTCCCAGGTCGTGCTCCAGGAAGCTCGTTCCCTCGGCCACCTGCTCGATGCCGCGGCACACCAGTGCCCGCGCCGTGATTCGCCCGACCCCCAGCCCCGTCCGCAGCCGCTCCTGAGCGGCCTCGTCCGCGGGCTTCAGGTCCCAGTGCGCTCCCGTCAGACTCCGCGCTCCGGGCTCAGTCATGCTCCTCCTCGGGCTCGACGTGGATCATCACCTCCACCCTCGGCAGCAGCGCCCCCAGGTCTCTCTCCAGGTGGTCCGCAAGCGCGTGCGCCTCCGCCACTGACTGTGCTCCGGGCACGACCACGTGCAGGTCAACGTATCGCTGAGGCCCCGCCCGGCGCGTGCGGAGCCGGTGGAATCCCGTCAACTGCGGGTAGTGCTGCTCCAGCAGAGACGTGATCTTCGCCACCTCGTCTGGAGGCAGCGCCCGGTCCACCAGGTGGTCGTACGACCGCCTGGTAATACCCCATGCCGCGCGCAGTATCACGAGCGCGACCCCCATCGCGATCACCGGGTCCAGATGGTGCGCTTCCCTCCACCCCAGCCGAGCGCCGACGGCTATGACCACCATCCCGGCCAGCACCCCCGCCGACGTCCAGACATCCGTCCTTAGGTGCCACGCGTCCGCCTCCAGCGCCACCGATTCCGTCCGCTTGGCCACCCGGAAAAGCAGCCTGGATACCAGCATGTTCGTCAGCGCAGAGAACCCCATCACCCCCGCTCCTAGCATGGGCAGCCTCACGTCCGTCTCGCCCAGCACCAGCCGCCGCCCCGCACTCCACGCAATCAGCCCGACCGCCACCAGGATCAGCGCCCCCTCCGCCAGCCCCGACATACTTTCGAACTTGCCGTGCCCGAAGTTGTGGCTAGCGTCTGCTGGAGATCGCGACTTCCTCACCGCCAGCAGGGCCATCACCGCGGCCGCCAAGTCCAGCCCCGAGTGCAGCGCCTCCGACAGAATGCTGACCGAGTGTGTGACCAGCCCTACCCCCACCTTCACACTCGTCAGGCACAGGTTGGATGCTACCGAGACAGCAGCGGCCCTCGTCTTTGCTGCGCTTGGTGTGTGCCGACTCATCGCGGAGCCATCGCTTCCGTGCTGCGCACCGCTCCTGGCGCCCTCACCCGTGCCCTGCGCGGGAGGCCCATGCAAGGATGGGCACGGCCGAGCCGGTCCTGGCCGACCCCTCGTCCGTCTAGAACCGCCTCTTTCGCTTCCGGCCGGCCTTGAGCTTCTTCCGCTCAGATCGCGACTTGCGCTCCTGTCTACTCTGAGCATCGTCCCCGGCCGCGGCTGGGGCTTCCCTCCTCGCCTCACCTTCCCCACTTGCCCCCGCGCTCGCTGTCCGCGCCGCGCCCTCGCTCACGCCCTCCGAGGGGCGCGGCGCTGTGGTCGTCGATGCCCCGCGCGCAGCAGCGCGCCGCTCCGGCGCCCGCGCTTGCCTCCCCGTCGCCATCCTGCGCCGAGCAATCGCCCTGTCCTCACGTTTCTTGAGCACCACCAGCACCTGCGCCGCCGTGAAAATCGACGAGTATCCCCCTGCTGTTATCCCGACCAGCAGCCCGAACGTGAAATTGCGTAGCGATACACCGCCAAGAACATAGAGGGCGACTAGCACGAACAGCACCGTGAGCACCGTGTTGACCGACCGCGCCATCGTCTCCAGTAGCGAGATGTTGGCGGTCTCCGCAAACGTCCCGCCCTTCCGCAGCCGCAGGTTCTCCCGAATCCGGTCGAACAGCACGATCGTGTCGTGCACCGAGTAGCCAACGACCGTCAGCGCCGCCGCCACGAACGGACTGTTGATCTCCC
>JALGTG010000239.1 GCA_029821495.1 Candidatus Hebobacteria bacterium | reverse complement strand
TCGAGGAATTCGGTCAGGGAGAAGTGGGTGCCGACGGCGGCGATCAGTTCCGCCTCCTTCTCATATGCCAGGAGCATAGCGACATCTTCGCTGGTGCCGCGAGAGGAGAGCACGACGGCGGGCAGACCGAGGGACTGGAGACGCGCCAGGCCCGGCGCCTTCCCGTTGGGGTAGGCGTGTACGATCAACTCGGCGCCGCAGCGGAGCGCGGAGTCGGACACGCTGTCCATGTCTCCGATGATGACGTGTGGCCGGTACCCCTCCTGAAGAAGGACATCGGCGCCGCCGTCCACGCCGATTATGGTGGGGCGAGCAGCATTGATGTAGGAGCGTATTGCACGCAGGTCGCGGGCCGCGCCTGTGCCGCGCACGACGATCAGGCAGTGTCTTCCTTTGATGGGACTGCGTATCTCGGGGAGATCGGCGGGAGAGAATAGCAGCGACTGCTCTCGGCTGACATAGCTGAGGGTGTTCTCGACGAAGTCGGCGAGCTGCGCGGTCACGTTTCGCTTCGCCTCCTCGAGCTGCTGCTCGAGCAGAGAATCGCTCAGGATACTCCCGGCTCCGAGCAAGTTGCCATCCGAGTACAGCGCGCCGTCTATGATCTCAACTTGGTCGCCGTCGCGCAGCCGTTCCAGGGCGGAATCCCCGACATCGTCAATCAGGGGAACGCCGGCCTGGAGGAGGACCCCGGGGCCGGGATGAGGGAAGCGGCCGGAGAGGGAACGCTGCGCGTTGACTACGGCCGCAACCTGCCTTCCGGCGAGAGCGGAAGCGCAGGGCGCGTCGATATCGGAGTGCGAGATCACGGCGATCTCGCCGGGGCGGATGCGATGGATCAGGTTCTTCGTGCGCCGGTCAACTCGTGCTGTGCCGAGGATGCGCATAACGCGACGGGCCGGCGGTCAGCGCTGGCTTCCCCAGCTGAGCTTGCTGCGGAGCTTGCCGTAGAATGTGGCCTCCCGCAGTGTGACAAGCCGAGCGGAGAACGGGGCTTTGGAGACTTCGACGCGATCGCTCGCTTGCAGCCGGCATCCCTCCTGGCCGTCGGCCGTTAGGTTCACCTCGTCGCTGCCTGAGCTGGGGAACGTGATCTCCACCACTCGGGAGGCGGGAATGACGAGGGTGCGGGCGGACAGCGTGTGGGCACAGATCGGTGTCACGATCAGCAGCCGTGTTTCAGGGTCAATCACGGGGCCGCCGGCAGACAGCGAGTAGCCGGTGGAACCGGTGGGCGTGGCGACGATTATGCCATCGGCGGGGAAGTGCGAGATGGGCTCGCCGGAGATGCTCGTCTTGATCTGGAAGAGCCGGGAGAAGGCGCCCTTTCCCACAACGATGTCATTGAGCGCTAGGAACGAGCTATCTTCCTCGCCCTCCCGGAACACCCGGCCCTCGATCATCATGCGGTCCTGGATGCGGAAGCGACCGTCCATGACCTCGCCCAGGCATTCCCTCATTCGGGCGCCGGAGGGGATGGCCGCCAGGAATCCGAAGCCGCCCAAGTTGACTCCGAGTACCGGCTTACCCTTCGGTGCGGCAATGCGAGCGGCTCTGAGAAAGGTCCCGTCGCCGCCCATCGCGAGGAGCAGATCCGAGCGGTCGGCGAAGTCGGCGATCTCGACGGCGCGTTCCGGCTCGGCAAGGGCGACGGCCTGCTCCTGCGGTAGAATCGCATTGATGCCGCGCCTGTCGAGCCAGGCGATGACATCCCGAACGGCCGCCGCGATACGGCGTTTGTGCAGGGCGGGGACGATCCCCACCCGCCGCACCGACGCGGGGGCAAACGGAGCGCGCTGAGAGGATGACGGCGCCGCTGACATGGCCGTCGGTCACTCCGAACCCGCGAGGCGATCGAGGTTACGCCGCGCGTCCTTGAGATTCGGGTCGGCCTGCAGCGCGGCCCGGTATTCGGCGATCGCCAGATCGGTCTTCCCCTGGCGCTCATAGACAACGCCCAGGTTGTTGTGGGCCGGCGCGTACTCTGGCGCGATTGCCAGCGCGGTCTGGTAGGCCGCCGCAGCCTCGTCGAGCTGCCCGAACTCCTCGTAGATCAGGCCAAGGTTGTTGTGGGCGGCGATATCGCCGGGCCGGAGCTTGATGAGGGCCTGGTACTCGCGTCGCGCGTCGTCGTAGCGGTGAAGGCGGAAGTAGGCGGAGGCTAGCCCTTCGCGCACGGCGGCGTCGTCGGGCGCCCGCTCGAGCAGCGCGGCCCAGACTCGGACGGCGTCCTCGTCACTGCCCATTCGAACGTAGGCCAGGCCCAGATTGAAGGATGCGGAGTAGCTGCTTGGCTCTGCCTTGAGCGCGGCGGCGAAGTGATCCACCGCGGCGGCCGCGTTGCCGTCATCGAGTTCCATTGCCCCGAGGTTGATGTGCGCGTTGATCGATTCGGGCGAGATCGCCACCGCCTTCTGGAACGCCAGCTTGGCTTCCTTCAGCAGGCCGAGTTGGCGAAGGCAGAGACCCAGGTTGTACTGAGCGGAGGCACTCTCCGGGTCCAAGGCGGCCGCTTGGCGAAAAGCACCACGGGCCGCCTCATATTCCTTCCGCTCGTATCGTATCAGCCCAAGGTTCACGTAGACGGCAGGATCTTTGCTGTCCGCGGCCACCAACCGAGAGAGGTGTTCAACGGCCTGTTCTATCCTTCCGGCGGCACGCAGAGAGAGCGCGAGGTTGAGCCTAAGTGATGGATTGCTTGGTTGGAGATCGGCGGCCCTCTGATAAGACGCGATGGCCTTTGCCAGCTCCCCCTTGCGCTCGTAGGCGACGCCCAGGTTGTTGTGCACTCCAGCGTTCTTCGGGTCGAGGTCAGCTGCCACGGCAAACTCGCCGATTGCCTCGTCCAGCTTGCCGAGCTTCAGGTAGACCGTCCCCAAGTTGTAGTGGGGCGCCGAGTAGTGGGGCTGGAGGTAGATGGCCTCCTGGTAGTGCTCCACGGCCTCCTTCATCTTGCCCAGGCCCAAGTAGGCGCTGCCGAGGTTGTTGTGGGCCTCGGGGAGCTTGGGGTCGAGTTCGATGGCCTTGCTCAGCGAGGCGACCGCCTCTTCGTTCTTCCCCGACCGAAGCTGCGCGGAGCCGAGCCAGGCCAGAACGGCGGGATCGTCCGGCTGCTCCTCAGCAGCCGCGCTGAGCTGCTCGATGGCCGCGGCGAAGTCGCCCCGGTTGAAAGCGGCGATGCCGTCGGTGAGGGCATCAGCGGCCACCGGCGGAAGCCCGATGCATGCCAGCGCGATTGACCCCACCAGGGCAAGCAGCAGACTGTGGGAGCGGTCCAACATTGGCCTATCCTCGGACCATAGCCAGGTCGGCTCTGGTGAATACCGCGGCTCCCCGCCAGAGGGCTGGAGATGCCGCGGCGCCAGCGGGCCGAGTATATCACAGCGCTATGCAGTTTTCAAGGAGGCGCCGGTCCAGGGCGCCCAGGAAGAGCTGCCTCTGGCGAGGACGAGCCGACCGCGTGGCGAAGAGGGCGACTACCGGCCCAAGAGAGGAGAGAGTGGCCATGAAGCTGGGATTCAGCACGCTGGGGTGCGCAGACTGGGAACTGGACCAGATCATCGAAGCGGCGCGCGCGAACGGCTACGACGGCGTTGAGCTGCGCCACTACCAGGGGTCGTTGGACCTGCCCAATGCCCTCGCCGATCTTCCCGGCGGCCCGGCGGAGTTCCGGCGGCGCTTCGAGGAGGCCGGTCTCGAGCTCTGCTGTGTCGACACCTCGCTGTCGCTCAGCAGTCCGGAAAGCTCAGCCGATGACGCCACAGCGATGCTCGATCTCGCTCGTGACCTGGGCGCTCCCTACATCAGGGTGTTCGGAGGCG
>JALGTG010000051.1 GCA_029821495.1 Candidatus Hebobacteria bacterium | reverse complement strand
CCATGAACGCCGCCCCCATCAAGATGGACCTGCTCGCCATGCTCCCCGACGAGCTCGCGCTCTTCCTCCGCGACCTCGGGCAGCCATCCTACCGCGCCCGCCAGCTCTTCCGCTGGCTCCACCGCGGCGCCACCTTCGACGACATGACCAATCTCCCCACACCCCTCCGCGCTCGCCTCGCCCAACTCGCATCACCCGGCACCATGCGGCCCGCCGAGGAGCACTCCGCTCCCGACGGCGCCGTCAAGTTCGCCCTCCGCGCCCGCGACGGCCATCTCGTCGAAACCGTCCTCATTCCCCACGCTCGCCGCACCACCGTCTGCGTCTCCAGCCAGATCGGCTGCGCCTACCGCTGTCGCTTCTGCGCCACCGGAAAGCAGGGGCTGACCCGCAACCTCACCCCGGGCGAGATCGTCGAGCAGGTCGTTCGCGTCCAGCAGCTATCTAGTCCGAAACGCGTCACCAACGTCGTCTTCATGGGCATGGGCGAGCCGCTCGCCAACTACGACCCCGTCGTCAAGGCCGTCCGCCTCCTCAACCACCCACACGGCCTCAACATCGGTGCCCGTCACATCGCTGTCTCCACCTGCGGCCTCCCCGATCGCATCCGCCGCCTCGCCTCCGAGGGCCTCCAGGTTGCCCTTGCCATCTCCCTTCACGCCGCCACCGACGAGCTTCGTACCCAGCTCGTGCCCGTTAATCGGAAGCACCCCATCGCGGAGGTCATCTCCGCCGCTCGGGACTACACCGACCGCACCGGCCGCAAGGTCGCCTTCCAGTACGTCGTGGCCCCCGGCATCAACGACACGCTGGATCAGGGCCGTCGGCTGGCCGCGCTCGTCAGGGGCCTCCCGTGCATGATAAACCTCATCCCCCATAACCCGCCCTCCGACCCTTCCCGCTCCGACCCGCGGGCGGCCGCCCGCTTCGCTCGCCTTCTGCGGGCCCGCGGTATCCCCGTAGCCGTCCGGCGCTCTCGCGGCGCCGAGGCCCTCGGCGCTTGCGGCCAGTTGCGCTCCCGCCTCGCCGGCCAAGAAGAAGCCGGGCGAGCCGAGGCCCGCCCGGCCGAAACTAGCTGAAGACTCCCCTCCCCTACAAGCTGATCAGGTACGCCAGCCCGCCCCCTATCAAGAGGGTCAGCAGCCTGTGGCTCCGCCGCTCTCGCGCCACCGCGGCGTCGGCCGCTTCCCGGCTCCCGTTCTCAACCACATACATGTAATCGCCCAGCATGATTGCCCCACCGGGCATACCCTCGTCCGGGTATACAATGCAGTCGCTCTCCCTCACCGTCACCACGGTCCCCTCGGCAACGACCTCCTCGTCGCGCACGAACTCCACCCGCGCGTCGACCCTGAGGCCGTCATTGGCGCCGAGCGTCACCCACACCTCCGGGCGTCGGTCGTCGTAGTAGTACGCGATCCCCTTGCTGTGCTCGCACACCGCCAGCGCCCGCATCTCATCGCAGGCCGCCTCCTCGGCCTCTGCCGCTTCCACCAGTGCCGCTTCCGACTCGGCCTCCGCCGCCGGCTCCTCCGCCCAGCCAAATCCCCCAAGCGCCAAGCACAGCGCGGCGACAAGCAGAACAATGCTCCGTGCGTACGTCCCCATAGCGTCCTCCTCGCTGGCCGGCCCCGTCGTCCCAGCGGGTTGCCGCTTTGACAGGCCTCACCCCTCGCAAGTATAATCCCGCGCGCAAACTAGGCGGGGAGGAAGCTTTGCTTCCCCTGCCCGGAACCGGCGCCAACTCTGAGCAGTTTATACCATATCCAGGCCGGTTCTTGTAGGAGTTCTGTGCCCTTGCAGCGCCGCCGCCAGACCGCTGTCCAACTCACCTCCTCGCCCGAACAGACTCGCTCTCTCGGGCGGCAACTCGCTCTCCGCCTCCAGCCGGGCGACCTCCTCTCCCTCCGCGGCCACCTCGGCGCCGGCAAAACCACCCTCATCCAAGGCATCGCCGCCGGCCTCGGCGTCACCGACCTCGTCTCCAGCCCCAGCTTCACCCTCATCCACCAGCACCCCGGCAGAATCCCCCTCTACCACATCGACCTCTATCGCCTCTCTGCCGCCGATGTCGGCGCTATCGGCCTCGACGAAATCGTGGACTCCGAAGCCGTCGTCGCCGTCGAGTGGGCCGAGAAGCTCCCCGCGGACCTCCTCCGGAACGCCCTCGACATCGAGATCGTCTTCGACGAGAGCGACGAGGATGCCCGTCGCATCCATCTCCGCGCCCGCGGACCGCGCTCCGCGCGCCTTCTCTCCTCTCTCACGGAGAACTGTGATGCTGACACTCGCCCTTGACACCGCGGTTAGGCGCGCCAGCGTCGTCCTTGCCGACGACGACCGTGAGCTCGCCTCCTGGCGCGCCGACACCCACCAGGACCTCTGCCGTCGGCTTGCCCCAGAAATCTCCGACCTCATCGAGCGCGCCGGACGCACCTTCCCGGACATTGACCTCATCGCCGTCGGCCTCGGCCCCGGCTTCTTCACCTCCTTGCGTGTCGGCCTCGCCACCGCCAAGGCCATCGCCCTCTCCCTCGACCGTCCTCTCGTCGGCGTTTCCTCTCTCGCCGCCATGGCCTGGCACGCGAGAGACCGGCTCGCCGGCCTCGTGTGCCCCATGCTCGACGCCCGGCGCGGCGAAGTCTACGCCGCCATCTATCGCGCCTCACCCCACCGCGTCGAGCAGGTTGAGCCCGAGTTCGTCGCCGACCCGAGCGGCCTCGGCCAGCGCCTGCGGCCGCACGAGGAGAGCGTCCACCTCTTCGGCCAGATGGACGCAATTCCCGTGGACCGGATCGTCGAAGCCGTTGGCCCGCGTGCCTGCCCCCACCGCCGCGAGGCTGTCCTCCCCGACGCCCTCGCCGTCGCGCAGCTCTCCCGCCGACGCTACACCCGGCAAGGCGGAGACGACCCCGCCCCCCTCCGCCCCATCTACGTTCGCAAGTCATATGCCGAGGAGCGATTCGACATTGACCTCGGAATGCGGTGACACAGCTTGGCTCGACACCGTCTCCATCGAGCCGATGAAGCCCGATGACCTCGACCACGTGCTCGCCGTCGAGCGTGCCTCCTTCCCCTCTGCCTGGAGCCGAGAATCATACCTACGCGAGCTCGGCAGCCCCAACTCCTACTACTTCGTCGCCCGCCGGGCCGGGACCATCATCGGCCACGCCGGCATGTGGAACGTCTCCGACGAGGCCCACATCAGCACCCTTGCCGTCCACCCCGACTGCCGCTGCCGCGGGCTCGGCAGTCGCCTGCTCGGCCATCTCATCGCCATTGCCCGACACCTCGGCCTCCTCAATATCACCCTCGAGGTCCGAGAGGTGAACTACACCGCCAGATCCCTCTACCATAGGTTCGGCTTCGAGGAAAAGGGCCTGCTTCGACGCTACTACGGCGACACCGGCGAGAGCGCCGTCGTCATGTGCAAGACACTTGTGCCAGAGGACCGCAGTGGGCGAACTCAGTGATCGGCCCATACCTGCCCCTGAGACACGGCCCGACTTCTACCTCACCGTCGTTAGCGGCCTCGAACAAGTCGCCGCCTCGGAGCTGACCGGCCTCGGCGCCAAGGCCCTCTCGACCAGACCCAACAAGGTCTTCCTGTCGCACCCGGGAGACCCGCGCCCTCTGCTCGACCTCCGCTCCGCCATGCACCTCTACGCCTTCATCGCCGAGCACCGCGGGTGCCCCGCCAACCGGTCCGCGCAGACCTGGTTCGAGCAAACCGCCCGCGGCCTCGACCTCGAACCAGCCCTCGCCCTTCACGCCGCCCTCCACGGCCGCACAGAGAGCCCCTCCTTCCGCATAACCGCAGCCCGCTCGGGCGAGCACGACTACACCTCCCCCGAAATCGCCGCTTGGGTCGGCACCGGCCTACAGGCACAGACTTCCTGGGAGGTCGACCTCGAAAGCTACGACTACGAGATCGAAGCGGAGTTGGTCGACGACCGCGCGCTCTTCGGCCTTCGCGTCGGCGCCAAGTGGCGGGACCGCCGCGGCAAGCCCGTCTACCATCCCGCCTCCCTCAACCCCACCGTCGCCTACGCCATGATCTCGCTCACTGGGCATGGCCCGGCCGACGTCTTCCTCGACCCCGCTTGCGGGGGCGGCACACTCCTCGCCGAGCGCGCCGCCCTCGGCCCCGCGCGCCTCATCCTCGGTGGCGACATCTGGCCCCGCGCGCTCGACTACTCCCGCCGAACCCTCGCTGCCAGCGGAGCTGTTGTTCCCCTCCTCCGTTGGGATGCCGGCCGCCTCCCTCTCCAGCCGTCCGCTGTGGACCACATCGCCTCCAACCTGCCATTCGGACACCGCGTGGGATGGGGACCAACCGTCCATACCTTCTACCGGCGCCTCCTCCCCGAGATCGCCCGCGTTCTCCGTCCGGGCGGCCGCGCCGCCCTTCTCACCTCCCGCAAGCGCTGGCTCAGCCGCGCCATTGCCGACGACCCCCAACTCCACTGGGACCGGCGCTGCCGAATTGTCCTCGGCGGCAAAGAGGCCTTCATCTTCCTCATCTCCCGCACCGACTGACCCCGTCATCGGTCCCGCAGCATGGGCTCACACGAGCCAACCCCGCCAACGGCCCGCCTTTGTGACACCCCCGACCCACCCTCGGCTTGACGCTCCCACCTCCCGGCCGATAGTATCTCAACACGATGCCGGCGAACGACGACCAGCACCATCAGCAGACCGCCGCCGCGCGCCAGCGCGTCGAGCACATGGTCCACCGCTACCTCGCCCGCGCGCCCTACCGCCTCAACCCCGACCCCACCACCGTCGAGTACGTGCTCTCTGGCCTCGCCCGCAACCTAGTCCAGCACGGCCGTGCCTACTGCCCCTGCCGCGAGGTCACCGGCGACGCCGCCCGCGACCGGACCAACATCTGCCCTTGCCCGCAGCACCGCGCCGACATCGCCCGTGACGGCTTCTGCGAGTGCGGCATCTTCGTCACCCCCGACTACGCAGCCGCTCATTCGTCGGATCACACCCTCAAGACAGAGAAGGAGGCATGATGGGATTCACACTGGAGATCGGAGCCAAGGCCCCCGACTTCAACCTCAAAGGCGTCGACGGGAAGATGCACTCCCTCGCCGACTACGCCGACAAGAAGGCCCTCGTAGTCATCGCGAGCTGCAACCACTGCCCAACCGTCATCGAGTACGAAGACCGCATGGTCGAGATCCAGCGGGACTACGCCAGTGAAGCCGTCCTGCTCATCGCCATCAACGGCAACGAGACCGACGGCCACCCCACCGACAGCTTCGACCACATGGTTCAGCGCGCCAAGGACAAGGGCTTCGAGTTCCCCTATCTGCGCGACGACACCCAGGACACCCTCCGCGCCTACGGCGCCGTCCGCACCCCCGAGGTCTTCCTCCTCGGACCCGATCGCACTCTCCTCTATCACGGCCGCATCGACGACAACGCCGCCAACCCCGCAGCCGTCAAGCGCCATGACCTCCGCGAGGCCCTCGACGAGGTCCTCGCCGGCAAGCCCGTCAGCGTCCCCAACACCGTCCCCGTCGGCTGCACCGTCAAGTGGTGGGGCAAGGACCCTCACTGGGTACCCCCAGACTACGAGGGGTAAGGCCGGACGCTGGCACAGCGTACGATGAAAGCGCGGCGGGCACATCCTGCCCGCCGCGCGCATTCCTTCTCGCCCCAGCCACCGCCCCTATTCAGCCGCCTCGCCCTCTCCCTGCTCCGATATCGCCGCCTTCCGGTACTTCTCGGGGTCCCCTAGCGCCCTCTCCTCACACAGCTCAGAACACACCACGACGGGAAGACCGTCCGGAGCGTATCCCAGGCTCTCCGCTGCCACTACGAACATCTCATCTCTCCGGTGCTCCCCGCCGCACACCGCGCACACCACCTCCTTTTCCTCTTCCGCTCCTGGCACGGCCGGCGCGCTCGCTTCCACCGGCCGCTCGGATTCCCTCCCTCGGATCGCACCGCCCACCAACACCACGGCCGCAACGATCAGCACTCCAAGCACCGCCAACGTGACGGCCCTCGACTGCATATCCTCCTCCCCGAACTGCGGACTGCACCCGCTGCTTCTCGGCAGCACTTCCCCAGCCCCCTGCGGCTCCCTGCGCCGTTCTCCCCACAATCAGCCCCCTAGAGCGCATTTCATAACCCTCACTGGCCTGGCTGTCTGCTGGAGAAGCTGGCATGAAATGCGCCTGCTGGAGCCTGCCGGCTTGCGCTGCTGTTTCATAACCTCAGATGGAGGTTATGACACAGCTTCTAGAAACGCAGCACCTTCTTCGGACACGCCAACTGGCACTCCGAGCACTTCACACAGTCTGGCAGATCCAGCCTCCCATCCCCCTCCCGCCCCACGATCTTCAGGCCCATCGGGCACGCCCGCTCGCAGCTCCGGCACTCCACACACCCCTCCTCCATGTGCAGCGGCGCCTTCCGCCATCCCACCGCGCTCTGGAATGTTCCCACCGGGCAGAACGCGCACCACGTCCGGGGATGAACGAACAGCGCGAGCACCACCCCCACCCCGGTCGTGATCATGCAGATGCGGACGAACACCCGCCCCCAGTGATACACATCCCCCGGGCTCTCACTCACTTGCCAGACCATGAACCCCATCAGCACCGCGAACAGAGCCCACCGGAACACTCGGCCCCTCAGCCACTCCGGGATCGGCCGCCCTGGGCTGACCCACTTCATCACACGGTCGTAGAATGCCCCCCGCGGACACAGCCACCCACACACATAGCGCCCCTTCAGGAATCCTCCGACCATGCCCATCAGCATCACCACCGGCACCACAAACCCCAGCAGCGGATAGAACCACCCGCCGACAATCGTGATAACCACCATCCCCCACAGGCTCAGCTGTATCCTCCGGCGCAGCCCCGACAGCCGCTCCCACTCGGCCGTCTGCCCAGCCCTGCTCTCTTCCCGTTCAGCCAGCGTCATAGCCTCCACCTACACGAAACCGGCCCGGCATCTTCCCGCGCGGGCCAGCAGTTCCTTCACACGGTTAACAACGATGGTGCCCCCCGCACTCCCTCCCCCAAACTCCCCTCCTGTGCCCCTCCCCCGACACTTCGCCTACGCCCCCCGCCGCTACTCCTGCTCGGCCTTGGTCCCCGGCCCCTCGCCCTCCGCGCTCTCCGACTTCGCCCCCTTTGGCCGGCGCACCGTCCACTCGACGGTGTGGGCCTCCTTGCGAGGTCTGAAGGCGTAGTACAGCGCGCTCGCGCAGTCGCCCGGCTCCCCCAAACGGTCGAAGGGCTGGATGCCAGCCTTGGCCGCCGGGCCGTCCGGTTCGACAACCAGCACCGGGCACCCGTTGCCGGGGCCAATCATCGCGCCCAGCGCCCCGGTGAGCCTTTTGTGAGGGCAGCCGTGGGCCCTCGCCCACGCGGCGGGGAACTCGGATACGGGAGGGATCTCGATGGTGACCGTCACCTCATCGTATTCAGTCGGGTATGGCCCCGGCTTCTCGAACGCAAGCTCGCCTTCGACCGGCGGAGCCGGCGAAACCTTGTCTGCTTTAGGTCGATACGGCGCGGGTGCCACCCGAAGCACCACGAAGTACAACGCGATGATCCCGACCAGTGCCGCAATGAAGAAACCCAGTCTGCGTGTCATCTTCCCTTCCAGGAACAGAGTCTGCGCTCATAGTACCACCCGCGATGAGCCGCTGCAACAGCGGAAGATAGAAGGGCAGGGCCTCTGCGCGCCAAACTACCAGCTCGACCCTGCCCAACTGGCACGAAAGGCCACGCCAATGCAATACCGCACCCTCGGCCGCACCGGCCTCCTCGTCTCCGAGATCGGCTTCGGCGGTGCCCAGGTCGGCATCCCCGACTACATGGAGACCTGGGACCCTCACGGCCAGCGCGAGCAGCAGACCATCATTGAGGCCCTCGACCGCGCTCTCGACCTCGGCCTCAACTATATAGACACCGCCCCGGCCTATGGTGACGGCGTCAGCGAAGAAATCCTCGGCCGCGTCATCGCCAAGCGCCGCGACGAATGCATCGTCGCCACCAAGACGGGCATCCGCGACCCGGCCGGCATCGCCGCCAGCGTTGACAACAGCCTCCGCCGCCTCCAGACCGACGTCATAGACGTCCTCCAATTCCACGGGGGCACCTATCCCGAAGAGGGCCTGGACCTGATCCTGAATAGGGGAGGACTCGACGCGTTTCACGAGCTGCGCGACCGGGGCAAGATCCGCTTCCTCGGCTTCACCGCCGAGCTTCCCTCGCCCGGCGCCTCGCGGCTCGTGGCCACCGGCGCCTTCGACGTCGTCCAGCTTCGCTACAACTTCATGTACCAGGACGCCTGCGACTTCCTCTTTCCAGGGGGCATCTTCCACGAGGCCGAAGCCCAAGGCATGGGCATTGTCGTCATGCGCCCCCTCACCAGCGGCATCTTCCAGCGACTCATGCCAAAGGCCTTCCCCCAGCTCGCCACCGCCGACCTCACCGCGTTCCTGCTGAACTACGTCCTCTCCAATCCCCTCCTGGACGTCGCCCTCATCGGCATGCGCCGCGCCTCTGAAGTCGAGCAGAACAACGCCCTCTCAGACAACACCGCCCTCCGCCTCGACCTCGAACAGGTCCACACCCGCTTCTTCCCCAACCCGTAAGGCGGGAGCGTGTCTCCCGCCCCAACGTCTCTCCTCACCCCCGCCTCCTCCGCGCCTTCTTGCTCTTCCTTCTCCTCGCCGCGCTCTTTGCAGCCAGCAGCCGCTTCACATCCCTCCGCCCCAGCTTCCGCAGCCCCACCAGCGCCGCCCGGTTCTGGCCTTGCGGCCTGATGCTCCCCGCCTCCCACTGCGCCACCGCCGATCCACTCACCCCCACCAACGCCGCCATCTGCTCCTGCGTCAGGCCAAGCCGCGTCCGCAGCTTGTGAATCAGCGTCGGCGACAAACGCGCCGCCTTCACCTCCACCTCCGAGGCCGCCACTCGCGACCGCACTACCTCTGCCTGCCGCGCCTGCCGGGCCGCCGCCCGTTCCAGCGCCGACACCCCCTTCCGAAGCCGGGACACCTCTCCCCTCAGCTCCCGCACCTCCCGCGCCAGCGGGGCCACCGCGCCCTTCACCTCCCTCCTCACCAGGCGCATGATCGTCCACCTTACCGCTTCCTCGATTCTTGCCATGCGGCCCTCCCCTGCGACTGCTACTCCGGATCGTGCTGCCCTGGCTGAGGCAGTCTCTCGCCCGCCGCCCGCAGCCGTTCATTCGCCTTCCTCATCGTCGCCCCCGCCGCCGCGATACCATCGGCAACCTCCGGCAGCCCCGCCTCCCGCGCCTTCCCCGCCCACTCCTCAAGCTGCGCCGCGTGTGACTCGTTGTGCTCGATCCAGTGTGGCACCAGATGCGCCAGCCTATCCCTTACCGCCATTGGCCTCCCCCTTCTCGATCTCCGCGCTCACCACCCGCAGCTCTCTGCCACCCGTCACCACCACATTACGTGAGCCGCACCCCTTGCAGCTAAGCACTGGCGCTGCGAAATGGTCCAGCTCGCCACCCGGCAGCCCGGCCTCTCCCTCTGCCCCGCACTCGCTGCAGCTAACCTTCCCCCTCACCTTCGCAATCTTCAACTTCACACCCGGCGACCCATCCCGCTTCCCCAACTCCCCAATCCAGAATCTGAGTTGCTCGTCCTCCACCAGGTTCAGCTCCCCCAGCTCCAGCGATACGGAAAGAACTCGTCCGCCTCCGTGCTCCCGCGCCGCCCGCGCGACACTCTCCCATACCTGCGACGCAATCGAAAACTCGTGCACCTGCCCTCTCCGGCCTCTTCACCATCGCGTAGGGCAGGAGCCCCTAGGCCGCTGACAGCGGCCGGGGTGGCGGCCCGAAGGGCTTAGCCACTTGCTCCTGCCCCTCCTCACGCGAGCCCCAGCGCCTCCACCACCTCATCGATTCCCTCCCCCGTCAGGCAATTAGTCCTCACCACCCTTAGCCCCGGCCGCATCGCCTCCAGATCCGCCACCGGCCGAGAAAGGTCCACCGCCACCGCCTCCGCGATATCCGTCTTGTTTAGCACCACCAGAGCGGCCGATTCGAACATCGCAGGATGCTTCTCGATCACGTGCGCCCCCTCGCTCGCCGACACCATCGCCACCCGCGCCTCCACGCCGAGCGAGAAGTACGACGGGCAGATCAGATTCCCCACGTTCTCGATGAACAGAACGTCAATGCCCGACTCCGGCATTCGCTCCATCGTCCGATAGACCAGGCTCGCGTCCAGGTGGCACATCCCGCCCGTGTTGATCTGCAGCACCTTCCGCGCCCCCTTCCCCGTCACCCTCTCCGCATCCCGCGTCGTCGCCACATCCCCCGCAATCACTCCTACCCCATGCCTGCCGCTCAGCCTCTCCACCATCCCCGCAATCAGCGACGTCTTACCCGCGCCCACCGATCCCGTGATGTCGAACGCCCTGATCCCCCGCTCCCGAAACAGCTCCCGGTTCCGCTCCGCCAGCTCCTCCAGCCGCGCCTCAATGTCCTCGCCAATCTCGATCTCGACCGTCCCCTGCTCCGTCGCCTCGAACAACCGCATTCAGGCTTCTCCTGTCCTGTCTCGGCCGCCCCGCTTGCCTCGTTCGCCGGGCCCACCGAGCATCCTCGTTCGGCCCTTGCCGACGCCCTACCAGATGGGCACTACCTCCCACACCTCCACCGACTTCACCACCACCCCACCGTCCTCGGCAAACACCTCCACCCCCAAGTCTTGCGGCTCCGGATAGACGACCCGCGTCACACACTCCCGCCCGTTCGCGAACACCTCCACCACCGACTTATCTACAAACACGTGCAGCCTCAGCGTCTTGTCCTGTTCGTCCAGTTCGAGCGGGGCCTTCACTCCTGCTACATCGAGACTTCCCGCCTCCCACCGGATCGCGACCCCGCGCGCACCATCCGCCGACCGCCGCACCCTCAATCCAAACGCCCTCGCATCCTGCGGCTCGATCTCAACCGCGATCTCCAGCGTGTCCCCCCCCACCCCATCCATCACCCACTCTCCGTTCCCCAACTCCGTCTCCGGAAACCTCACGCTCCCTCCCCTCAGCTTCTCCACCTCCGGCGCTGGCTCTTGGCCCAGCCTCCCATCCCGCCGCAGCGACAGAACTCGCGGCAGTCCCGCACACCCATTCCACCCGCGTCCCCCCTCGAATCCCTTCACCCAGCCGAACAGAACACACCTCCCCTCCCCGTCGTACAACACATTCGTCGCATAGTAGTTGCCAGACGCGTCGACCCTCCCGCGTTCCTCCACTCGGAAGCTCACAGCATCCGCGTCGAACTCCCCCGCATACCACTCAACCGGCCCGTACGGAGAGAACATCAGCACATACCTGTCACCCACCTTCGCGAAGTTGGGGCACTCGATGCTCCGCAGCCCCTTGTCCGCGTGCCGGAACAGCACCCCCCCATATCGCCACCGCTCCAGCCCTTCATCCTCCGCCTCGTACACCAGCACCACCGCCTCCCCGCCATCCCTCTCCTCCAGCTTCCCCCCCAGCACCATGAATGTCCGGCTCCCCTCTCGAAACACGAACGGATCCCGCCACTCCAACACCTCCATGCCCCCGTGCATCTCCCCACTCAGAATCGGGTTGCCCGCGTGCTTCTCCCACACTACCAGTTCATCGTCCCCCACCGCCGCCCACTGCTCGGCCCCCTGCCGCGGCCCCTCCGCTGTCGGTATGCTCGTATAGAAGATCACCGGCCTGCCGCCGCCGTCTATGGCCGTACACCCCGAGAAACAGTGCGCCTCACCTTCCTCCCTCGAAGGCCACAGCGCCATCGGCATATGCTCCCAGTGCACCAAGTCCCTGCTCCGAGCGTGCCCCCAATGCATGTGCCCCCACGCATCGCCGTACGGATTGTGCTGATAGAAGACGTGATACCACCCGTTGTGGAAGATCGTACCGTTCGGGTCGTTCATCCACTGCGCCGGCGGCCGGAAGTGATACACCGGCCGCGTCGGGTCGGCCTCGGCCCGGCCGGCCGCAGCCCTCACACTATCCATCGCCTTGGCGATCTCAAACCGCATCGAAGGCCTCCTTCACGCCGCCCCAGCTTCCCGCTCAGTCTTGCCGCCCCTGCGGACGCGCGCCTGCTGGTCCTCGCTTCTGGGGCCATCGGTCCGTGTTCGCTCCCGTGCGCCCCAGACCTGCCCAGCGGGCGCTGTGGCCCGCTCACCGCTCTCTCGGGCGCCCACCAGGTCCCCCCTGCCGCTCCCTTTATCACATTTGGGGGCAATTCATGGAACAAAATCGCTGATACTGCAAGTAGAGCAGGATTGCACCTTCAGAATTGGTCACCCCGAAAGGGCAAACTCGCCGAAAGGTGAGGGCGCAAAGCTATGGGTCTACACTCCGTGCCCCACATGTAGGGCCCGGACATGACCGCCAGGCTGCCGAAGGTGTCTCTCGAGATCGGCGGAGGGCTCCGCCACCGGACTGCTGGCATGCGCGCTGATGATCTGGCTGTCTATCGAGTTGACCTGAGCTATCGCGCCCCGTTCTGCATCGCAGCCAGCGTGCAGAACGGTTTTTTGCATCTCCAGCACCCGGCAGACGACCCCCCGGCGGCTCGCACAAGGAGTGTGCTTGGATGATCTCTCGCAAGCGCAGGGGCGGCTTCACTCTAATAGAATGCTTGGTCTCCACCATCGTCCTCGGCATCGGCGTGGTGGGGGTCGCTGGCATGTTCGCCTGCGCCACCATTTCCGAGAGAAAAGCTACCTACATGGCCCAGGCCCAGGAGATCGCCGAGAAGACCATCGAAGAGGTCCGAGCCGGTGGCTACGGCGTCTCCTCCCAGCCCTCCGGCATCATCACACTCCCCACCCCAGACCTCCCGCACGCAACCGGCGAGCTCGCATGGCAGCCCTATCCTGATCCCTCCTCGGATCAGGGCCTCAAACTCGTCTCCGTCAACCTCGCTTGGAGCTGGGCCGGCTCCAGCTCCGGCACCTACTACGTCAGCACTCTGCTGGCAGATCAGGTCGGATGGTGACTCCCATGACACCCCTACTCCGACGCCCTAGTTCCTCACGCGGCGCCACCATTGCCGAGGCCCTCATGGTCATGATCATCGGCGGCCTTCTTCTCTCCGTCCTCCCCGGATACTACCTCACCTATGTCCGCATCTGGCAGCGTGAGACCGGCCGCATGGGCGCGGTTCAGCGCGCTGACTTCGCCATCGACCGCCTCCAGAAGGAAATCCGCAACGCCCGCAGCGTCGCTCTCTCCTCCGACGGCGCTTCCCTCACTATCACCCTTCCCGCACGCGCCTACGACTACTCGCTCGGCCGCTTCGTAAACGCCCTCGGCGCAGACGGCACCCTCCAGCCCGGCGACCAGGTCCAATACCACTTCCTCCAGGACCCCGACGATACCGGCAGCGCCGGCGGCGCCGTCTCCCGCCAGGTCTTTCCCGCCGCCGGCGGCGAGAACGAAGCACACGTCATCACCAACCGGATCTACCCCCAGCTGAACCCGCGCGGCTCCGGCACCGGCGACCCCGCTCCCATCTTCGCCTACGATGACACTCTCCACATCATCACCATTACCGCCACCGCCGCCGAGCCCTTGCCCTCCAGCGGAACCTTCATACCTACCCGCATTGAGCCCAAGTGCAAGCGCTGCGGCTCCGACCTCATCCGCGTCCCCACCGAGACCAACATCGCCGGCGAAATCCAGTGCCCCCAGTGCGGCGACGACGCCATTCCTACCGCCGAAATCGTCACCTACCAGTCCCGCTTCATGGTGCGCAACAGGTAGCCTCGCACATCTCTCCCAGGATGATACAACAATGCTCCTGAGTTCAAGAACGATATCTCACCCGGGCGAACGAGGCTCCGTCTTCCTCCTCGCCATCGTGATCCTCGTCGTTATCCTCACCCTCGGCGCCTCCCTTATCCAGAAGGCACAGAATGCCGTCTACCGCACCAGCGTCGAGAATCGCTCCGGAATGGCCTTCCACTTCGCCGAGGCCGGCGTCCAGAAGGCCCTCTGGGAGCTCAATGAGCCCAACGGCTGGCTCACCTACGCAGGCGAAACCAGCGTCCAGCTCCCGCGCGGCTTCGCGGACGTCACCATTACCCCCGCGCCCTCAGCCAGAGGTGTCTTCACCGATCACCTCACTGTCATGGCAACCGGATACCTCCCCGGCCCCGACGGCGCCATGCGCTACCCCCGCACAATCCGCGTCATCGCCCACAAGGACCCCCGCTACTTCGCCTATGCCGTCTTCGGCGATCAGGAGGTCATCGTTGGCAACGGCACCGTCACCGTCATGGCCGACAGCTACAGCTCCGACGACGGTGCCTACGGTGGCGCCAACAAGACGGATAAGGCCAACATCGCCACCAACTCCGCCAATGCCAATTCCGTCAAGATCCTGCCCCAGGGGGAGGTGCACGGCGACGTCAGCGTCGGCGTGGGCGCGACCCCTCCCGAATCGGCTGTCAGCAACCAGGGCACCATTACGGGCTCCATCGTCAACCTCGACGTGCCGAACATGCTCCCCGGTGTTCCCAGCGTTCCAGCCGGCGCCATTGAGCTTGGCGACGTCTGGCTCGA
>JALGTG010000238.1 GCA_029821495.1 Candidatus Hebobacteria bacterium | reverse complement strand
GCACCGCCTCCAGGTAATCCCCGAACCCTCCCCACGTCCAGTCGACCTCCTCCGCCCACTCCCCGAACAGAACGCGAATCGCGTCCTTCGCCCCGCGCAGCGCCGGCGCGGGTGAGAACCCGCACTGCCCGATCACCTCCGTCGTCACCCCCTGACGCACCTTGCTCTCCGCCCGCGGATTGATCAGCAGCGCCAAGTCCGAGTGCGTGTGCATATCTATGAACCCCGGCGCCACCACCAGCCCCGCCGCCTCCAGCGTCACCTCCGCGCTCCAACCCGACAGCTCCCCCACCGCCGCTATCCGTCCCTCCCTCACCCCCACATCCGCCCGCCGCGCCGCCGCCCCCGTCCCATCCACAACCACCCCGCCCCGGATCAGCGTATCCGCACGCCGCGCGCTTTCAGGCCTCTCTTCACTCTCTGCCGGCATGAGCCAAGAACCTCCTGCGAAGCTGCTTTCGCAATACCGGAGGACTCCTCATTCACCTTCCCCACCGCCCCACGCCCACTCCCCAAGTCGCCCCCTCCCCGCCCTCCACCTATGCTATAATGCCCCTCGCAACCAGTCGCAGGCCGTCGCAAGCAGTCGTACGCGGCGCGTGTCCGTCACCCGGCAGGAGCAGTCTAGTGCAAGGCAAGCTCAGAGTCGCCATCGCCGGCACCGGCTTCGGCGAGAAATACGCAGCAGGCCTCTTGGCCAGCCCCGATGTCCAGGTAGCGGGAGTCTTCAGCCGCCGCCCCGAGCGCGCCGTCGCCATGGCCGACAAGTTCGGCATCGCCTTCGCCACCCGCCACTTCGACGACCTCCTCCGCATCCCCAACCTCGACGCAATCGCCATCGTCACCCCCAACAACACCCACGCGGGGTTCGTCAGGACCGCCCTCGCCGCCGGCAAGCACGTCATCTGCGACAAGCCCCTCGCCCTCAACGCCTACCAGGCCGCCGACCTCCTCCGCCTCGCCGACCAGGCCGGAGTCCGCCACCTCACCTTCGTCCCCTACCGCTTCTCCCCGGCCGCCGCCGCCATGAAGCAGGCCATGTCCGATGCCCAGATCGGCCGCCTCGTCAACATCCGCGCAAGCTGGGGAGTGGACCTCCGTGACGAGCCCCTCCGCTGGCGCTTCCAGCGCAAGCTCTCCGGCCCCGGCGTCCTCGCCGACCTCGGCGCCCACGTCCTCGACCTGCTCCTCTGGTGGGTCGGCCCCATCCGCCGCGTCCTCGGCAACTGCAAGACCCTCGTCCCCCAGCGGCCGGCCGAAGTCGGCGGCCGCACGCGACCGGTGGACGTGCCCGACGAATGTTGGGCCCTGCTCGAGTTCGCCCAGGCCGGCGTCGGCTCCCTCGCCCTGAGCTGGAACGCCACCCGCAACCAGCAAGTCGAGATCGAGGGCGACCGCGGCCACCTCGCCTACGAGTCCCGCTCCCTCCTCCAGTGGCTCGACGGAGCGGACCGCTTCGACCCCGTCGCAGAGCTCACCCTCACCGGCCTCGGCCGCACCTCCCCCCTCCCCCTTCCCGGCAAGGAGCAGTTCGCGCAGCCCGACCACGCTCTCGGCTACATGTTCGGAGAGATCGCCGCCTACCTCAGGGGCGCCGACAAGCCCGACTCCATCGCCACCTTCCGGGACGGACTCGAAGTGCTCAAGGTCATCGACGCCCTCGACGAATCCAGCGAAACCCGAGCCTGGGTCGAGATCCCCACCGATACCGTCTGACGCCCCCCACGCCCCCTGCCCGGCCTCACCCCTACGGTATCATGCCTCCCCCGCCGACGATGCGGGCGATGTCTCGGAAAGTCAGCACCACCACCAGCCCCAGCAGCAGCACGAACCCAACCAGGTGCACAATGATCTCTTTCCGCTTGTCGAACGGCTTCCTTCGAATCGCCTCCAGCCCCACGATCACCAGCCGGCTCCCGTCCAGCGGCGGGATCGGCATCAGATTCAGAAACCCGATCACCACCGTCAGCATCGCACACATCTGCACGAACGGAAGCCACCCCGTCTGCGCCTCCCGGTACATCGCCTGCGCCACCCCCACCGGCCCCACCACGTCAACCGGCATCGTCCCCATCACCGCCGCCACCAACCCGGCCACCTGCAGGCGCATCAAGTCGTGGATCCCGAGGAACCCCGCCACCACCGACCTGCCGATACCCATGCGCCTCCGCGGCGCTTCGAAATAGACCCCAATCCGCCCGATCGTCACCTCGATCAGCCGTATCCCCTTGATGTCCAGGACCTTCTCCGCCTCCGGCGTGATTCTGATGCTCAGCCGCTCCCCCGCCCTCTCCAGCTCGAGCACCAGCGGGCGCGCCGCGTGCTCCTGGATGGTCTCTCGAATCTCCGCCACCGTCATCCCCACGCGGCCATCCACCCCTATCAGACGATCCCCCTCCAGCAGCCCCGCCTTCTCCGCCGGAGTCCCGACGATCACCTGCTGGACCCCGTGCTCCGCAACCGGCACCCCGATGACCGCCCCGATCACGATGAAGATCGCCGCCCCCAGCAGGAAATTCATCACGCAGCCCGCCACCAGAACGAAGGCCTGCGCCAGCCGGGACTTCGTCCCGAATCCCTGCGGATGCTCGTCCCCCGGCTCCATCCCGGCCACCCTCACGTAGCTGAAGAACGGCCACAGCCGCAGCGAATACTGTGTATCCCCCCGCCGGAACCACAGCAACAGCGGCCGGCCGAACCCGATCGAGAATTCGTGAACGGCCATCCCCATCAGGCGCGCCGACGCGAAGTGGCCGGCCTCGTGCACGAAGACCACTGTCCCGAACCCCAGCGCGATCAGCGCTACCCGACCGGCTATCGCCGCTAGATGCCCGAAGTCCACTCGTCCCTCTTCCTCTCCAGGAAAGACCTCACCCGCCCGTCCACCGCCACCACCTCTTCGATGCAATCTCCCTGCTCCCCAGGATGACCCGCCAGCGCCTCCTCAATGATGCGCGGTATCTGCGTGAACCCTACCCGCCCCTCCAAGAACCACGACACCGCCACCTCGTCCGCCGCGTTCAGAACGGCCGGCGCCGCGCCCCCCGCAGCCAGCGCCTCCCGCGCCAGCCGCACGCACGGCCACCGCTCCAGCGACAGCGCCTCGAAGTGCAGCGCGCCCAGCTCCGCCAGGTCCGGCGGCGGATCGCTCCGCGGCAGCCGCTCCGGATAGCTCAGCGCAAACTGAATGGGGACCCGCATGTCCGGCCTCGCCAGATGGGCCAAGACCGACCCATCCACGAACTCCACCAGACTGTGGACTATGCTCTCCCGGTGCAGCACCACCTCGATCTGCTCCGGCGCAAACCCGAACAGCCACCTCGCCTCGATGATCTCCAGCCCCTTGTTGAACAGGGTCGCGGAGTCCACCGTCACCTTCGGCCCCATCTTCCAGGTGGGATGGGCCAGCGCCTGCTCCGGGGTCACCCCATCCAGGTCCTCCCGCGCCATGTCGCGGAACGCGCCCCCCGACGCCGTCAGCACCACCCGCGCCACCGCACCCTTCTCTTGCCCCAGCAGCGACTGGAAGATCGCCGAGTGCTCGCTGTCCACCGGAACGATCTCGGCCCCCGACCGCGCCGCCTCCCACATGATCACATGCCCCGCCGCCACCAACGGCTCCTTGTTCGCAAGCGCCACCCGCTTGCCCGCCCGCACCGCCTCCCACACCGGCCTCAGACCCGCCATCCCGCTCACCGCGCCCACCACAACATCCGCCCCCGCATGCACCGCACACGCCACCATCCCCTCCACCCCCGACGCCACCTCCACCCCCGCGCCTACCAGCCCCTCCGCCGCCCGTTCCGCGGCCTTCGGCTCCATCACCGCCACCAGCTCGGGCCCATACCGCCGCGCCTGCTCCACAATCTCGT
>JALGTG010000237.1 GCA_029821495.1 Candidatus Hebobacteria bacterium | reverse complement strand
GGCGATGCACGTAATAGCGAAGGGGGACTACAAGGCGGCAGCGGAGGAGCTGAGGCGGATCGCGACGGAGCAGGGAGAAGACTCGGGCGCGGCGCGGGAGCTGGCGGCCCTGCTCTCCTTGATGGGTGATGAAGAGGGGGCAGTTCAATGGTCGCGAGAGGCCGTGAAACGGGATCCGAGGAGTGGGCTCGCGTACGTCGGCCTGTCACACTGCTTGATGGAGATCGGGTCGGCGGAGGCGGGGCTGCGGGCGGCGGAGGAGGCGGTTGCGCTGTCGCCGCGGATGCACTCTGCTCGGCTGGTGCTTGGGTGGGCGCGCTGGCAGTCACGCGATCTAGCCGGCGCGCGGGCAGCGTTCGATGAAGCCGCGCAATTGCGGCCGAGCGATGTGACAGCGCTGCTGGCGGCAGCGGCTGTGTCGAGCGAACTCGGGTTGGGTGATTCGGCGATTGGGTACGCGCGGCGAGCGGTCACGCTGGATGCTCAGAGCGCTCGCGCGTGGCTCATCCTGGCGCGGGTGCTGGAGGCGACAGGTGAGAGCGCGGCGGCGGATGAGGCGCTGGCCCGCGCGCGTTTCCTGGATGCAGCTCGTTCCGCAGGGCCCCAAGATGCTCCAGGGCAGGCAGGCACCGCATTTCCGCGCGCGCCCGGCGAGGCGGCGGACTAGAGGTCGGCGACCGGGGCCAGCTCAGAGAAGTCGATGAGGGTGCTCATGGCTTTGCTCTGGACGGGAATGCCGGCTTCGGCGAGGGCGGCGATGGGGGTGAGGCCGGCGACGATGGCGAGGCCGATGCGGTCGTGGGGGACGGGGACCTGGAGGAGGGGCTGGCTGGGCTTGCCGACGGCGAGGATGCCACCGAGGTTGTTGTCGCGGTACTGCTCGAGGACCTGGCGGAGGTCGGCCTCGGCGACGGCGGGGACCTCGCGGAAGCTGGCGATGATCTGACCTCGGCCGGTGAGGCTGGCCTCCTTGACGCTGGTCATCTGAGCTGCGATGAACACTTCGGTGGGGTCAACAGTGGTGCCGGCGTAGGCGACGAGGTGGGTGAAGCGGAGGGGCTCGTCGCGGTAGATCTCGAGGACACCGGCGTACTTAGACTCGACGGGGATGCGGCGGCTGAGGAGGACGCTGTTGACGGTGACGGTGCAGACGGTGCCGAATCCGACCATGCCGTCGGGGACTATGACGGAGCCGATGCGCTCGCCGGCGCGCCTGGTGACGACGAGCTCGGACATGCAGTAGCCAGCGCGAAAGACATCTCGCATGATGTCGAGGGATTGGCGGAAGTGCTTCTGGGGGATGAAGGAGACGTTGAGGATGATCTGGCCGCGCTTGGAGTCCATGTCGAAGGTGGCGCGGTAGGCGAGGGTGTCGATTCTGGAGATGACGAATCCGAGCTTGTCGCTGACGCCAGCGTGGGCGATTTCCTCGCGGCCGCGGTCGGTGATGAGGCGGCCGGGCTCGCCGAGGTTCTGGGTGAGGCCGCGCTCGTCCATCAAGCGCAGGTGGTAGCGGACGGTACGCTCGCTAAGGTCGATGCCGTCGGCCTCGAGCTGTCTGGCGATTGCGCGTGCGCCGATGGGTTCATCGGCGGTGGCGAGTATGCGAAGGATGGCGAGGAGCTTGCGCTCCATCTCTGCTGACGAACGAGCGCCTCTCATGGGTCTGTCTCCTGTTTGCCCGAGGGGCAGGCGAGCGTTCCATGATAGCGCGGCATGGTGGTTGGGGCAAGGGGCGGGGCTGGCAGCGTGTGCCAGGAGTGACGGTTTTGGGGTTGAGGGCCCGAGACAGCGAAGACACGGCGCGGTCAGGAGACCGCGCCCTACAGTGGCAGGAGCAAGACGCCGGAGGCGCCCAGGGCTGCTGCCGAACGGGGAGGGTGTGGGGCGGCGGTGGGGTCGCGACAGGAATGTCGCTCCTACGGGGATGGGGAAGAATGGTCGGCCTAAAGGGGCAGGAGCAAGCTCCTGCCGAACGGGGAGGGTGTGGGGCGGCGGTGGGGGTCGCGACAGGAATGTCGCTCCTACGGGGATCATGGGGCCGGCTACTGTGCGGGCACCTGTTGGGCGGCGTGGAGGATGTCTTCGGCAGGAAGGACGACAGGCATGGAGTCGCCGCGGGGCTGTCCCGCGCCGGAACTGACGCCCGGGAGGGAGCGAACGACGAGCACACCTACGGCCTGTCCGTCGAGCGAGAGCACGGGGCAACCGAGTCCGGCCATCCAGGTATTGAGGCCCGTTATGTAGAGGGTCCTCGGCTTCTCGACAACGGCCTGGACGTGGTCGAGGGCAACGGAGGGGACGCGGTTGCCGACTTCGCCGAGGCGACCGAGGACGATGACGCGGTCGAGGACCTGGGGCTTGGCGCCGTTGGTGAGGTCGATTGCGGGCATTGGCTCTGCGGGGGGCTCGGAGGGACGGATGAAGGCGAGGTCGAGGTCCCTGTCGCGGAGGACGACTTCGGCCGGGATCTCGGAGCCGTCAGGCTGGAGTATCTTGAGGTCGGCGAGTTCGGCCTCGAACTTGTAGCCGGGGTCTTCCTCCATGCCCATACCGAGAGACTGGGAGGGGTCGACTTCGGAGAGGGAGCAGACGGCGAGGCCGGAGGGGTCAATGATGGTTGCGCGCAGTTGATCGACGGCTTCTCCTTCATTCATCTGACGGCCCTCGACGACCACGCGCGTCTTGATGACGACGCGGACAGCGATGACGGCGTCGCCGAGGTCGCTGCTGATCTGACGTGCGGCGGTTTCGCTGTCTTGGGCGGCGAGCGCCCGGGGTGCGAAGGGTTGGGCGAGGCAGAAGAGCGCGAGGAGGCAGGGCCTCCAGTCGAGCAGCCGTCTCATGGTGGTTCCCCTTTCGTGGTGAGTTAGGGTTCTGGAGAGGCGGGCAAGACTCCTCGCCGGTTGGGCCGAGGCGGTCAGTCGAGGTCGGGCCATTTGGGTCTGAGCTCGATGAAGAGGATGTGGATGCCCCGCCGGACGCGGAAGACGACGGCGGCGGGCCTGTGGTCGACGATGCGGGCCATGGCTTCCTCGACGGCTGCTACGTCGGGGGTGGGGCGGCCGTCTACGGCAAGGAGGTAGTCGCCGACCGAGAGGTGGCCAAGTGCGGCCCAGCTACCTTCGCTGACGGCTTGGATAAGGGGGCCCTGCTGCCGCTCCTGCCAGCGCTGTCGGGCGAGGTCGGCGAGGGTGACGTCTCGGACGGTGAACTCGAAGCTGTCGTCGCGGTACTTGGCCATCTCGCGAGGGGCCTTGGGGGATTCGCCGAGCTGGGCTATGAGCTTGTGTGTTTCGCCGGCGCGGATGAGTGTGAACTCGACCTCGGCGCCGATCTTGTACTGCCTGATCATGGTGAGGAAGATCTCGGAGTGCTCCGGCCGGAAGGCGGGGATGGACTGGCCGTCGAGGGCGATGAGGATGTCACCGACCTGGAGGGCGGCCCGGTGGGCCGGGGCATCGGGGAAGACCTGGGTGATGCGGACGCCGGTCTTGCCGGCGAGATCGAGGGCGTCTGCGAGGTCACGGGTCAGCACCTGGACGGCAACGCCGAGCCAGGCTTTGCGCGCTTCGCGAGCGGGGTCGGGCAAGGGCTGATGCCCGAGCTTGACGGCGGTCAGGTAGTTGGTGCCGCGCCGATCGTAGGAGACCAGGACGGGGACGCGTTCGGTGCGGCCTTCGAGGGCCCGGGCAGTGGCTTCGACGAGTTCGGCCACGCGGTTGACGGGGGCACCCGCGACACCGACGATGATGTCGCCCCAGACGATCTTGGGTTTTGCGCCGTCGGCGGGGCCACCGGGCCGGGTGCTGGTGACGATGATGCCGTCGCGGGTCTGGCGACGCCTTTCTCTGGTCTCGATGAAGGACAGGT
>JALGTG010000236.1 GCA_029821495.1 Candidatus Hebobacteria bacterium | reverse complement strand
CCCGTCGAGCGCCGCGGACTACTGATGGGCCTGGTCCGAGTCCTCGCCGTCGGGGGCTCTATCGTCGGGGCGCTCGCGGCCGGGCTCGCCCTCGACAACATCAGCTTCCGCTGGGTCTTCCCCGCAGCGGCTCTCATCGGCGTCGCCGGCACCGCCCTGTTCGCTCGCATCGGCGTCTCCGCCGAGCCCGGCCCCCACCAGCCCGCACGCGCCCGCGTCTGGGATGCCTTCGCCATCCTCACCTCAGACCGACCCTTCACCGTCTACGCTGCCGGCTTCTTCCTCTACGGGCTCGGCAACCTGATCCTCGTCCCCGTCATCCCCGTCTTCCAGGTCGACGAGCTTCACATCACCTCCCAGTGGGTCGCCTACCTCGCCACCGCCGGCTCTGCGCTCAGCATGGTCGGCTTTGTCTACTGGGGTCGAGTCCTAGACCAACGAGGGCCCTTCCGGCTCCTCCTGCTCGTCATGGCGGCCGCGGCCATCGCCCCCCTGACCTACTTCCTGGCCCACAACGCCCCCATCCTACTCATCGCAGCCGCCGCTCAGGGCCTCGCCATGGCCGGCGGTGAACTCGGCTTCATCAACGCCGCCCTGCGCTTCGGCCCGCGCGACGCGGCCGGCTCCTACGCCGCTACGTTCGCCTTCTTGCAGGCCGTCCGCGGAATACCAGCCCCATTCATCGGCGCGGCCCTCGCCGCCATCATGGGTGAGCGCAACGTCTTCCTGGTCACCCTCACCCTCTGGGCCGCCGCTACCGCCATCCTCCTCATCGGCGGCCGTCGGCTCACTAGAAGAGGCGAGCTCGCCGCCTAGCCCGTCCGGCCGGCCCCGCCGCACGGCTCCGCCGGGGCTTGATCGCGCGGAACCCCCTGCCCCTGGCGCTAGAGCGCATTTCATAGGCCCCACTGGCCTGGCTCTCCGCTAGAGAAGCTGGCATGAAATGCGCCTACTGGAGTCTGGCGGCTTGTGCTGCTGTTTCACAACCTCAGTCTGAGGTCGTGAAACAGCTTCTAGACCCCTTCCAGCATCCGCACCGCCACCGCCGCCAGCATCGCGGCCCCGATCGGCAGCACTCGCCTGTCATCCATGTCGAACGTCGAGCTGTGCCCGGCCGACGTGAACCCCTTCCTCTCATCCCGAATCCCCAGCCGGAACATCGCCGCCGGGACCCCCGCCAGCCCGAAGTACGCGAAGTCCTCCCCTCCCAAGTTCGGCTGCGCCACCTCCGCCACGTTGCCACCCCCAACCATCGCCCTCGCAGTCTCCTCGACTACATCCACCACCCGGTCATCATTGACCAGCGGCGGGTACCCGTCCTTCTCTATCCGCACCCACAAGCGCGCCCCCATCGCCCCCACCAGCTTCCGCAGATCCCTCGTCAGGAACTTCGTGATCGCCGCCCGCCCCTCCGGCTCCAGGCTCCGGATCGTCCCCACCACTTCCACCTTGTCGGCCAGCACATTCGCCCGCGTTCCCCCGCGGATCACCCCGAACGTCACCAACTTCCGGTCCACCAGATTCGTGTGCCGCGCGATGAACTGCTGGACCGCAACCAGCGCCTGGCTCGCCACCGCGATCGAGTCCACCCCCTGATCCGGCCGCGCCGCATGCGCCGCCTTCCCCCGAACGACCATCCGAACATCCTCCGTCTGCGCGGTGTCGTATCCCCGCCGAATCCCGATCTTCCCCGCCTCCGTATCCATCGCCACGTGCAGCGCCGCTATCGCACGCAGCTTCGGCCGCGCCAGCACCCCATCCTCTATCATGTAGCGCGCGCCCCCAGCCCCCTCCTCGCCGGGCTGGAACACCAGCTTCACCCCGCCGGGCAGCCGGTCCCTCATCTCATGCAGAATCGCCGCCGCCCCCAGCAAGCACGCCACATGCGCGTCGTGCCCGCACCCGTGCATCAACCCCGCCCGCCGCGACCGGTACGGCACGTTGCTCTCCTCTTCCAGCTCCAGCGCATCCATATCCGCCCGCAGCCCCACCGTCTTCGACCGTTGCCCTCGCACCAGACCCACCACCCCCGTCTTCCCCACACCCGGCATCACCTTCTCGACCCCGATCTCCCGCAGCCGCTCGACCACGAACGCCGCCGTCTCGTGCTCCTCCATGCTCGGCTCCGGGTACATGTGCAGATGTCGCCGCCACCCAACCAGCTTCGCCCTCAGCCGCCTCGCCCGCGCCAGCATCCGGCTCGCAGTATCCCGCTTCACCTCCGCCTCCCTTTCCGACTCCCATTCCTCATCCTACACTTCCAGACTCTCCCCACCCAGCCCTCCACCCCCGTACCAGCGACATTCATGTGCCTCCGGCACACTCCCGTCGCGACCCCAGCGCTGCCATCCACCCCCGTAGGAGCGACATTCCTGTCGCGACCCCATCCCTGACCCGCCGGCCGTTGCCGTTCTGTAGGGCGGCGTCTCGCCTGTGTCATTCCGCGGCAAGCCGCCCCACCCCCTCCCGTTCCGCAGGAGCCTTGGACGCCTCCGGCGTCTTGCCTCCTGCCCCTTCCTGTCATTCTGAGCGAAGCGAAGAATCTCGCCTTCAAGGTGTCATCCCGAGCCCCGCGAGGGATCCATTCGAAATGGCCCCCTCCTGCTCTCCGGGGTCGCCGCACCCCGCCGCCCTCCCCGTTCGGCAGGAGCTTGCTCCTGCCCGCTGTGGGAGCCAGGTCCTCCCGGCGACGCGCCCTCCCATCCGCGCTCATCCGCGTTCATCGGCGGATGGCCTCGCCGCCCCCCCCCACCTTGACAACCCCCACCCACCCACTACAATACACACCAACCCACCCTCCCGCTGAGCTACCTGGACCGACCCCGATTTGACGGGGCGAGAGAACGACAGATCACGCTTCCGCAGCCCCTAGGCACTCACGTGCCGGGGTGGCGGCCCTTCGGGCCTAGCCACACGCTGCCGAGGCAACCAGAAGCAACCGAAGCTGTGCGGAGGCAACGTATGACATCCCCTGCCACATCTAACGGGACCACTTCAGGTGTAGTCTCTCGCTTACGGAGGAGCGCCGTGTCCAAGGGCCGCTTGCCGCTGATCCTAGTCCTAGTATTGCTGTTCCTGTACGCGACCGTCATAGGAGGCGTTGTGCTCCAGCGCCGGTTCGCGATTATCAGCGAGAGACTCCACCGCCTTCAAGCGGTCTCCCTTGGGATGTCTCGCAGCGCGGTTATCGCAAGGCTCGGGGAACCCAATTGGGTCGACAAGAACAACGAGTCCATCGAAGGGGAGAGCGAGGTGCTAATCTACGGGAGTTCGAGCAGAGTGCCCGACGATCTGTGGGTGATACTGGACCAGAACGGACGAGTTGCATCTGTTCTCTATCCTGACATCGGCGACCTGGCCAAAGGCGAGATATCAGTGGCTCCACGCTCGAATGACTAGCTGTTGCATTGCTTGTATGGTTTGCGGCGAGGAATGCTGTTGAGTTAGTATGGAGAGCCCGGGGTGGAGAGGCTGGATGCAGCGGTGGAGGAACTGGCGCTGTCCGGCGGCAGCATCAACGCCATGACCTATGACGGTGACGGCAAGCGGCGGCGGCTCGTGCTTCTTAGCGCACTCCACAGAGCAGCAATGGAGAACTCCGACCGCGCCCACAACTCCCGTTTCGTCTATCGCCAGCAAACCCCAAACGCGAGTGAGGGGGGTCTGGGGGGACTGATCGCTGGCCAGTCCCCCCAGGTGGCGCGCTGCCCGGCAGGCACCTGCCGGGCCGAAGTTCTGCGCCTGACACCCCCTCCGGAGCGCGAATGACCACACATGACCAACATGTCCAAACCACCCCTGAGAATGACCACTTGGACAATGGACAGACATGGACATATAATGGACGTCCACCGCGGCCTCGCCAGCATGCCTCATCT
>JALGTG010000050.1 GCA_029821495.1 Candidatus Hebobacteria bacterium | reverse complement strand
TTCTCGGTCAGGGAATCGTCGTCGAGGTCGAGGCGGCGCGTGTCGGTGTCAATGGCGACGTTCTCCAACACGGTGCCGAAGCGGCGCGTGCACTCGTAGATGTAAGGCTCGGCCTCCGAGGAGAGGCGAATGACCTTGGCGTAGCAGCCCCCCTCGAAGTTGAAGATGCCGTCATCGCCCCAGCCGTGCTCGTCGTCGCCGATGAGCATGCGCTCGGGGTCGGCGGAGAGGCTGGTCTTACCGGTGCCGGAGAGGCCGAAGAAGAGGGCGACGTCTCCCTGGGCGCCGACGTTGGCGGAGCAGTGCATGCTCAGCACCGCGGTCCGCGGCAGCAGGTAGTTGAGGATGGTGAAGACCGACTTCTTGATCTCTCCGCCGTAGGCGGACCCGCCGATGAGAATCGTCTTCTCGCCGAAGTTGACGACGATGAAGGTCTCAGAGTTGGTGTTGTCGATCTCGGGAATAGCGTGGAAGCGAGGGAAGCAGAGGACGCGGAATTCGGGAACATGGTCCACCCGCTTCTCCCGTTCCCTGATCTGGATGAACATGTTGCGCGCGAAAAGGCTCTGCCAGGCGTCCTCCGTGATAACACGGATGGGCAGCCGGTACTCGGGGTGGGCGCCCACGCAGCAGTCTTGGACAAATATGTCCTTGCCCTGAATGTAGGCGAGCAGGCGGCTGTAGAGTCGCTTGTAGTGCTCCTCGTCGAATGGACGATTGACCCTTCCCCACCAGATGTGATCGGCAGAGGTCGGCTCATGTACGGTGAACTTGTCATTTGGGGAGCGCCCCGTATGGTCTCCGGTGCGGACGACGAGGGGGCCGAGGTGGGAGACGAGCCCCTCTCGCCGGCGCACGATGCGCTCGTAGAGGGCAGGTGTGGTTAGTGTCCAGTAGACGCGACCGATGTTTTGGAATCCGTGGTGCTCGAGGCCATGTCTTGGGGCCCAACTTCGATCTTGGTGGTTCACGCTGTATCCAACCTCCTTCCGCCATGCCGTATCGCGGAGTCAGCGCTCTGCGAACAGGACGATTTCGGCGGCCAGCCCCGCGACTCCTCTTGGGGCGCCAAACGCGATCTGCTAGCGCCGCAGAATCTGCACGTCAACACGGTGCCGTCGCCCGTCGCCGTGCGGCCGCACCAGAGCGCCAGCTTGCTCTTCCCCGTCCACGCTCACTGAAATCTGTCCCGCCACTACGCCCTTCGGCTTCGCGATCACCACTTCGTACTCGGCCCCGCGCCAGACACGCCGGAGCGCCGCCCGCTCCCAGGCCGCCGGCAGACAGGGGTCGATCAGCAATCCCTGGTAGGTGGGACGCACGCCGAGCAGCCAGTCCGTGATGGCGAGGAGCGTCCACGAGGCAGAGGAGGTGTACCAGTTGGCCAGCGTGCGTCCCTGGTGAGATGGAAGACACGGACCCACGTAGGAGTTAACGTAGGCGTACGGGGCCGCCTGGGTGATGTCCGGATCGTGCGCCTCCAGCATGGGCGCGATCCGGCGGAGGATCTCCATCGCGCGGTCGGGACGGCGCGCCATCAGATTGGCGAGGAAGTAGAAGACCGCGGCATGGACGTAGACAGTCCCGTTCTCCCCACACCCCGGCCGCAGCACCGAGAGCCGGCCGACGTCGGGATCGTACCCGAGGAACGGCGGGTCCAGCACCAGCGGGCCGAATGGCGTATCGAGCTTCCGGTCCACCGCCTCGAACGCCTCCGCCACCCGCGCCGGGTCGCCGCACCGGCCAATCACCGCCCAGGATTGCGCGTTCAGGTAGATCTCCATCGCGGGCTCCCCTTTGGCCCCGAGCCGACGGCCGCTGTCTGAGACCGCGCACAGATACCATTGCCCATCCCAGGCGTGTTCCTCGATGCTCGCCCGAAGCTCTCCCGACCGCTCACGGGCCCAGGCCGCCGATTCGTCTTCTCCCCGCAGCGCGCAGATGTCGGCGAACTCCAGCAGGGCAAGGTGAAAGGCCTGCGACAGCCACACACTCACACCCTTGCCGCCGGGCCCGATCTGGTCGAAAGCGTCGCACCAGTCCCCGCGGTCTATCCTGATCAGGTCGTGCCAGCCCCTCCTGCCATCAAGCCACTCGATCGCTCGCCGCGCGTGCTCGAGAACACTCCCGCACTCTTCGCTCTCGAAGAACGGGACCTGCTCCCCGAGTAGATCTAAGTCGCCCGTCTCTTTCAGGTAGCGGGCCAGGGCCAGCACCAGCCAGAGGGCGCTGTCGTTGTAGACTCGGAGGTCGTGTGGGCCGCGGTTGTAGGAGAACTGGCGCACCGCATGGCCGTCAGCGTACTGATAGCCGGCGGCCGTCAGGAGCATCTCCCGCGCGCGGTGCGCGTCGAACGACACCACGCCCATCGTATCCTGGAGTGTGTCGCGGTACCCCCGCATGCCCTCCCGGATGACGCCGGTTAGCTGTGTGATGTTGGCCTTAAGCCAGACGTTGACCATTCGGTCCAGCCGCGGATCGGGCGTCTCGATGCTGGGCTGCTGGAAGATGCCCTCCCAGTGCTCGCGCAGCTCCGCGAAGGCCCGCTCGCCCCGGTCTGCGCCTAGATACGACTCGCGCAGGCTCTGACGTTCTTCCGGATCGGCCGAGATACCGACGAGCAGCGTCACCGTCTTCTCTTCGCCTGGCGCGAGCTCAAGACCGACGGCAAAGGCCGCGACCGCCCTTCCGTCGCCGGCCATGTCGCTATCGCGGCAGCGCCCTTCTGTCACGGCCGCGGGGGCTGCGATAGAGCCGGAGCCCATGAACACGGCGTGCTCTGTATCGTACCCCTGGCACTTCGGGTCAACTGCCGCGAATGCCGTGTAAGTCTCACCGGGGGAGGCAGGTTCAAACAGCGTCGCGACAATGCTCCCCTCCTCTGCCGACCAATGGGCCTCTATGTAGTTCCGGTAGTTGTCCCACGGCTTCATGTACGGCGCCAAGTGCCACTCCACGTAGGGGAAGAGCGTAAGGCTGCGGTGCGCGCTGCCCCCATTGCGAACCGTCGCCGTCCAGATCTCCACCGGCCCTTCCAGCGGCACAGACACGCGCAGCTCTGTCTCGATGCCACTGGCGGCCATCTCGAAGACCGTGTAGCCCAGACCGTGGCGGCAGAGGAAGCGGTCATAGGGGGCACCGGTGGGCTGCCAGGTCAGGCTCCAGTGCTCGCCGGAATCGGCCTCGCGGAGGTAGAACGCCTTGCTGTATGGCTCGCCGGGAGAGGCGTAGGTGACGCGGTTTCCGGGCGTGACCGGTAGCAGACTGTATCCCGCGCCGGTGGCGTCGATGCGGAGCCCGTACTGCCGATTGCTGATGTAGTTCTCCCACGGCCGCGGGGTAGGGACGCGAGTGATAACATACTCTCTGCCGTCGTCCGAGAAGTGTCCGTAGTGCACGGTTATCCCCCTGTAGAAGGCCGCAGCACCTCGCCGCTTCCACGCTGGAGCCGACTTGCCCTGCCCTTGCCGAGAGACGGTCTGCCTCAGTGGCACCTGGCGCTCCTGTTGGATGATCACGCGGCTCAGCACGTTTACAAGCTGATTGCCGCCTGCTATAATCCCAGCCTGGGTCCGGGCGGTTAGCTCAGTTGGTTAGAGTGCTTGCTTGACATGCAAGAGGTCACTGGTTCAAGTCCAGTACCGCCCACCAGCTTCGCCATGATCGAGATACTCGCGGGCACAACCACTACGGAGACGACCTAACTCCCCCCGGGAGTGCCCGCGTTCGTCTACCGCCTCCCGGTGCAACCGCTCCGGGAGGCGCTCGCACAACTCAGGGCAGAGGTGAACCCATGGCACACGCTTTCGACTTGACATCCGCAGACCGAAGTGCTGACAGCGTCCTGGCTTGGCTGAAAGCTCGCGATCCGGAGCTGGCCCAGCGCGCGGTGGCCGCCCGCGCGGATGGCCGCCTGCTCGACCTGACGGCCCCCCTTCCTCAGGCCGATAGGATCGAGGTGCTTACCTTCGATGATGAGGCCGGTCGGGAAGTGCTTCGCCACACTGCCTCCCACGTGATGGCCCAGGCAGTTCAGGATCTCTATCCAGGGACCCTACTGGCCATCGGCCCCGCCATTGAAGACGGCTTCTACTACGACTTCGACACTTCTGCGACATTCGGCCCCGAGGATCTCGAGAAGATCGAAGCGCGCATGGCCGAGATAAGAGCGGCCGACAACCCGCTCCAGCGCAAGGAGATGAGCCGCGAGGAGGCCATCGCGTTCTTCCGCGACCGCGGCGAGAAGTACAAGGTCGAGCTACTGGCTGAGATGCCGGACGAGACTGTCACTGTGTACTCGCAGGGGGACTTCGCGGACCTCTGCCGCGGACCCCATCTCCCGTCCACCGGTCGGGTGGCGGCGCTCAAGCTCCTCAACACCGCGGGGGCCTACTGGCGAGGAGATGAACGCAACCCCATGCTCCAGCGCATCTACGGCACGGCTTTCCCGAGTCAGGCGCAGCTCGACGAGTATCTCCACCTGCGCGAAGAGGCCGCGCGGCGAGACCATCGCCGCCTCGGGCGGGAGCTAGACCTGTTCTCTCTACCCGACGCGCTGGGCGGCGGGCTCGCGCTCTGGCATCCGAAGGGCGCCCTCATGCGCTACCTCATAGAGGAGTTCTGGCGACAGGAGCACCTCAAACGCGGCTACCAGCTCGTATTCTCCCCCCACATCGCACGCGCCCACCTCTGGGAGACCAGCGGCCACCTCAGCTTCTACCGCGAAGGCATGTATGGGCCCATGATGATCGAGGACGAGGAGTACCGCATCAAGCCCATGAACTGCCCGTTCCACGTGCTCATCTACAAGAGCCAGCTCCGCAGCTATCGCGAGCTGCCGATCCGCTACGCCGAACTCGGAACCGTCTATCGCTACGAGCGCTCCGGGGTTCTGCACGGCCTGCTGCGGGTGCGAGGAATCACCCAGGATGACGCCCACATCATCTGCACACGCGACCAGATCGACGACGAAATCAAAGGATGCCTCGACTTCGGGCTTTTCCTGATGCGCGCTTTCGGATACGAGGAGCTGGAGGTTGATCTGAGCGTGCGCGGGGAGGCCGATCACGACAAGTACATGGGCTCGGATGATGAGTGGTCCATCGCGGAGCAATCCCTCGCGAGCGCCCTCGACAGTAAGGGCCTCGACTACAAGCGCATGCCCGGCGAGGCCGTATTCTACGGTCCCAAGATCGACATCAAGCTCAAGGACTCCATGGGCCGGCTGTGGCAGGGCCCCACCATCCAGTTCGACTTCAACCTCACCAGCAGGTTCAACATGGAGTACGTCGGCCCCGACGGTGCGCGCCACACTCCCCTCATGGTCCACCGCGCTCTGTTCGGCTCGATAGAGCGCTTCTTCGGCGGTCTCATCGAGCACACCGCAGGAGCCTTCCCCGTCTGGCTGGCTCCAGTGCAAGTACGCATCCTCCCCATCGCCGACCGGCACCACGAATACGCGAACCAGGTCGCAGACCAGCTCCGCGAAACCGGCGTGCGAGTTGAAGTGGATGACCGCAAAGCCACTACCGGCGCCAAGATTCGCGATGGCGAAACCGAGAAGATCCCCTACCTACTCATCATCGGTGACCGCGAGCAGAAAGCCGGCACTGTGGCCGTCCGCCAGCGCGGCGAGGGAGACCAGGGCGCGCAGCCGATCTCCGATTTCCTTGCGGAACTCACGCCTGAACTCAGCCCGCCAACGTCTACTACAGCATGACCGGCAAGTGTGCGGCCGCGCCAGGCTAGCGCAGAACCTGCACGGTGACTTCCCCAAATAGGCCGTAGGGAACCAGGTTCCGCTCCGCCACCCACTGGTCCAGGCGGATGAACTCGCCGGGGCCCGTCCACGCGGGCCGCTTCTCCGGCAGGTGATTCGGGCCGAGCAGATTGCGCGGGCTGCCGCAGACTTCGATCTCGATACGATTGCGCCCCGATCTAGCGTATCGCGTGATGTCCACCTCATACGGCGCCCAGCCGCGTACGCCGGCGAGTTCTCCGTTGACGTGTACGGCGATGCAGGCTCCGAAGTGGGGGCCAATCCTCAGCGTTGCGCGCTGCCCCTTGCCAAGGCGCAGGTTCACATCCTGGCCGTAGACCAGATTGCCAGCGTAGTATGGGTAGCCTTGGTCGCACCAATCGCCAGGCGAGATGATCTCAGGCTCCCGAGTGATCGCGTCCGTAGCCCGATCCACGCCAAACTCACCAATGACGTAGCACTCTTCGAGCTCGTACTCCGGCGCGTCCCGGTACTCGCAGCGGAGGACCACCTCGTTCTTGCCGCGCTTCACATTGCCCAGCGCCAGGCGATCCATGCTCTTGTCCAGCCACCACCCCCGCGTGCGAACTGGCGATGGCTTGCCGTTCACCTCGACATCGAACAGCTCGGCCGACTCCAGTACGAGCTCGATTCCCTCCGCCGGGATCTTCCCGACGCGAAACTCGAACCGAAGCTCGACGGTGCGCGGCGACACAGTGCTGGGCTCCGCATACCTCACCCAGGGCTGGGGGATGTCGGCGTGCGAGATGTCCGTGAGACCCATCTCTGCGCGTATCTGCTTCTGCGCCAGGAAGACCGGCATGGGGTTCGACCACTTCCGGTCCGGGAAGCGCCACTGGCAGCGGTCCAGCATCAGGCTGTTCTCGGTCGAGCGACGCACGCGCCACTCCTGGCCGAGAACGACTTCCCGCGCGACTCCCCCGGGAGCCTGCCGCCTCCCCGATGCCTTCTTCTTCGGGTCGAGCACGAGCGCGGCCGATCCCGTGGGAGGCAACTCGATGTCAACGAGCATCTTGTCAGCAGCATGCCGCGCCGGCGGCACTCGCGTTCTACCGGTCTCCAGGTCCCACTGCTCCACAGCCCCCGTTCCGCAGAGCCCGACTGTCAGCCGATAGCCGGCATCTCGATCCCGATTCGCCAGCATGATGTACCTGCGGCCCTGGTAGATGCGCTCCTGGTAGATCACCGACCCCACTTCCCGGCCCGCCCCCGCTGTGATCGAGACCCGCCGCGGCAGCACCGCTTCCAGCGCGTCCCGCAGCTCATCGCGCTCGGCCGGTATCTGGATGACGTGCTGATGAGCGAAGAGCTCCTCCAGCTCGGACGCTGGCGCGCCGTCGAGCCGTGTCGGGCGGCGGCGCATTGCGATCACCTTCCCACCCGCGTCGAGGAACCGCCGAAGCAGGTCTGCGGTCGAGCGGAATATGGTGTCGCACTCGGGTATGACGGCGACTTTGTAGGAGGCCCTACCGACCACAAGGCGCCGCCCCCGGACATCGCCGTGGCGGGAGAGAACGATCTCGTCACCGAGGTCGAAATCATGGTGAAGAGCGAGGAGGTCCTCTGCCAGGCGATTGAGGTGGTCACCGTGGCGCTTTCGCGTTCCTGGGTCGGGGGCATCGCCCCAGCCGGTCGAAATGCTGTGAAGCAGGAGCACCTCGCGCACGGGTCGCCCCAGGCTGGTGAAGAAGCATGCCCGCGCGAAGTAGTCCTCGACCACGCGGAAGTACTCCCACCACGGCTGCTGGCAGAAGAAAGTGGGGGGGTAGTCTCGCTTCCGCATCCCCCGGATCGAGTAGGGCGTAAGGTGTTGGCACCGCGTGTTGATCCCCAGCACGGTCTGCCAGTCCCCGGACCACTTCTGTGCCTCGAATGTGAAGTGCCATCCCGAGGTGCCGTACGTCTCGCTCAGCGTCCGCTGTCGCCCCATCTGGCGCGCGATGCTGGAGGCCTGCTTGCAGGTCAGAGTCTCGCGAGTCTGCTCCGTCAGAATGTCGATCCCCGGTCGCTGCATGTACTCCAGACTCGGCATTGCCGCCCCGCCCACCGGGATCTCTTGCTCGAACTCCTGCTCGCAGAGCATGTGGCCCGTCAGCTCCAGCCCGTTTCGCCCACACCACTCGCCGAGTTGCTTGCAGTAGGCTTCGCTGAACAGCTCGGTAACGGTCCGCCAGAAGTCGTGCCTGGTCTTGAAGAAGTCCGTGCTGCCTGAGAACAGCTCCGGCAGGCGCTCCAGCAAGTCATAGCCTCTCCGCCTCTGGAACTCCTCGGGCAGCCGCCCGGTCCACGGCACTCGCTCCCCAGGGGGCACACCGTGAAGGCTGAAGATGTTCGGCTCATCGGTGAAGATCCCCGGTATCGTCTTGCCGAACTCGCTCGCGAAGCGCTTCCGATACGGCTCGTACCCGATCTGGATGAATGCCTTCACCGATTCCGGGTTCATATTGTCCGCATATGGGAAGTCGTTGAACCATGCAGACGGGGGAGCCGCCTCGACGTGGAACTCCTGGAGCTCCTCGCTCGGCCCCGGCTCCTCCTCCTCCTCCAGCTTACGGTAGGAGCAGACGCTCCCGGCCTCCCGCCGCACCGCGAAGCGATGCTCTCCTCCCGACCCGGACGACGCCAACTCCAGATACCTGAGCCCGAACTCTGAGTTCCGCCCCACAACCATGCCGCCGCCGAACCCACTCGGCCAGCGATCCTCGTCATACAGCCACGCCTGCATGCCCTGCCTGCGCGCCTCGTCGACGGCCGCTGCTATGCAGTCCATCCACCGCGCGCCCATGTACGGGGTTACCAGACCGATCCGGTTGTGCATGAAGAACCCGCCCAGGCCGGCACGCGCCATCTCGCGCACCTGCCAGCGCAGTTCCTCGGGGTCGAGGTCATCGTTCCACGACCAGAATGGAGCGCCGCGCCATTCACTGGTCGGGTTTCGAAAACGCTGCTTGAGATCGCGTTCTGTCACGGGATTCCTTCCGAGTGCTGTCTTGGGCTGAACGAGCCTCCCATGCCATTCTCCCAAACAGGAGACACTCCTCTGTAACGCGGCACGGGACGGGCACTGCCCGTCCCGCAACCTCGAACCGACCGTCAGAGGAAGCAAGCTGCCCCGTCTAGGGGAATATCGGCGTCAGGCCCTCTGCCATCTCCCGGAGTCGCTCCTCCTCCTCGGGCGTGATCGGCCGGAAGCCCTCCGCTATGTCGAGCATCATCGGAAACAGATCTTGCTGTCCCGGCGAAACCGCGGCCGTAATGTCCTGCGACAGCGTCCAGCGGAAGGCGAGGGTCGCCTTCTCCGGATCGTCGTACGGCTCATACCAGCACTTGGCGTACTTCTTCTGACCTTCCGGCCAGTTAGTCCGCGCCACGGACTTCAGCGCCAGTCTGCCCGCACCTCGCTCCTTCGCCGCGCTCAGCAGCCGGGGCCCGAATCCTCCGAGCCAGCAGACGAAGTTGATCGGGAAGAGCGCGCTGTCGAAGCCGAACCTCTCCAGCGCCGCCACTCCTGCCTCCTCAGAGTGGGCGCTGAACCCCAGGAACCGGGCCTTCCCGTCACGCCGCGCCGCTTCCAGCGTCTCCACCGCGCCGCCCGGCCCAAACGCCGTCTCAATGTCCTCCATCGAGCCGAGGCCGTGGAGCTGATACAGGTCAACGTGGTCAGTGCGCAGCAGTCGCAGCGAATCCTCGAGCTCGCCAGCCGACCCGTCCGCCGTTCGATCACTTGTCTTGCAGGCCAGGAATACCTGGTCTCGGTACCGCTCTAGGGCAGGCCCCAACCGCTCCTGCGCGTTACCATAGGTGGGCGCTACGTCGAAGTAGTTGACCCCCCGGTCCACCGCCTCCGCCACAATCCGGTCGGCCTCCTCCTGCGGCATGTCCGAGACCACTATGCCGCCGAAGCCGAGGATTGAGATCTTCTCGCCGGTCCGCCCCAGAGTGCGTCTCTCCATGCCCTCTCCTCCGTTCTTCTGCCTTCACCACATCCCGAAGCCCCCACCATCTTGCACGGCCTGGGCACGTCCCTACTCGGGTGCAGCATCCTCTGCTTGCGTGTCCTCGGGCTCTCCTGGCCCCTCCGCACCATCCACCGGCCGGCGGATGGTCAGCTCCATCTGGCGCGGCTCAGCACCGGGCTGGAACATGGACAGCACGGTGCTCGGGCACGCCGAGGAGTCTCCGAGCCGGTCGCCCGGCATGATGCCGGCCTTGCCCGCCGGACCGTCGGGCACGACCCTGCCGACAACCAGACCATGCGGTCTGTCCAGCCTAACACGCAGGATGTTACATAACCGGTCTTGTGGGCAGGGACCGCGGTGCGAACCGCCACTCGAGACGTCAGCGGCGGCCGGTATCTCAATCGTAACGGCTACCGTTTCGTACTCCCCCGGATCAGGTGTCGCGACCGCCGCCGCGCGCTCGACACTCGCATGCTGCCCCTCCGGCGAGCGGACAGGTCCGGCGCGGCCATCGGAGAGCACCACCAACACTACGCCGTAGCCCACAGCCAACACAACAAGCACCCCAACAAGCCAGCCAAGGGTCCGACTCATTACAGCCTCCCGTCTGTGTTTCCAACTCAGCGCCAACTCAGGGGGCCCGACGCCCGGCTCTGCCCGCCGTCGGCCCCCCCGCCATCATCCCTACTGTTCGGCATCCCCCAAACCCCCACCTCGCCCCGTGCTGTGGACCTCCGGATACACATGCCGTGCAGAACGGTGCCCGCCTCGCTTCCCGATCAGGTGGCGCGCCCGTCTGCCGGCACGATCGCTCGTCCCTGCCTATCCCGGCCGCTCAATCGAGCATCCCCGCCGCGCGTATCCGGAACTCCATCGGCGGACACGCGTACACCGTGTTGACCTTCCCCCGCAGCAGCAGGCGATTTCTCAGCGGCTTCACGCTGGCCGATTCCAGCGCGCAATCACCAAGAATCGCTGTCGGACACGCAAGATCCTCCGGCGCCTCCGGGTCCCTTCCGACCACAACCGCCAGCGGATGCGCCTCATCCAGCAGTCCCTCCCGCTTCAACCGATCCAGCCCCCGCCGCACGTAGTACGCACACGACCGGCAGTAATCCCCCGCGTGCAGTCGCAGCCCCGGGAACTTCGCTTCGGACAGCTCGATGTCCGGCCGCGCGAATGCCCGCCGCACCGACTCGACCTCCTCCCCCACCACCTCGATCTTCGACAGGTCCGCCTCCCCCAGTCCCGCCTCCCCCGCGATCCGCGTCGTATCTACCTCGCCCGGCTCGAACCCCATCACGGCCCCCGCCACCGCATCCAGCGCCACCGCGTCGCGGCCGGCCATGATCAGCCCCATCTCCACGGGCCGGCCGTCACCAGCGTGATCGGCCTCCTGCGCCACCAACCCGTCGAGCACATTCAGGTCCGGCGGGCGTATCCGCAGCAGGTCCGTCAGCTTGCGCGCCAGCGCCAGCTCCCGGTAGCAGTGCTGATACAGCTTATCGTAGTCCGATACAACACCGTGCAGATTCTTGATCGCCAAGGTGACCAGCGTCAAGCTGTGTATCTTCATCACCGGCAGGTTGACCAGCACGTCGGCTTCCAGGATCGTGCGCGGCACATGCGCCTTCCGCAGCACCTGCGCGCCCGGCACCTCGACCTCGTGGAACTCGTCCTCCTCCAGATAGACGATATTGAAGCCGGCCCCCTCAACTGCTTGCGACATCCCGAGCATCTGGAAGCACTCTCTGGTGCTCTTCCCGCCCGCGCGAAACTGCGCCGTCGAAATGCTGCGGCCCTCGGCCACCACCACCCGCCCCGCCCCCGCCTCCCTACACAGCTCCCCCACCGCCACCACCACCCTCGGGTCCGTCGTCACCGGCGGCGGCAGCGGCGCAAACACATTCGGCTTCAGCACCACGCTCTTCCCAGCGACCATCGCGGGCAGGTCGCAGACAGAGGACACCGCCTCCGCGACGGCCGCGCGAATCTCGCCCGGCGCGGGAGGGAACTCAATGCGGGCTACTGACACCCTACTCATGCTTCCTCCACCCAACTCGTAGGAGAGACACCCATCTCGCTCCCCCTGTTCGGCAGGAGCTTGCCTCCTGCCAGTCTCATGGCCTAACCCTCCCATAGAGCATCGCACTGCACGGGCCCCTCACCCGTCTCCCAGTACCTGCAGCTCGACCACGCGTACGCGACGGGGTCCTCCACCAGCCCTGCCGTGAGCGGGTTCGCGTGCACGTAAGCCACGCGCTCCTGCCAGTCCTTCTCATCTCTTATCACGTGATCGTAGAAGCGCCTCTGCCAGACCCGCCCAACGTTTCTGGGCAGCCACTGCACGCCCCGTCGCCAGAACAGACTGTGGGCCCTCCGCACAAGCGCGCTTATAGAAGTCTCCTCCCGCAATGTCAAGATAACGTGGTAGTGATCCGGCATCACCACATACGCATGAAGTGTAATCCGACCCGCGTCGCGGGCCTCCGCATAGAGTTCCACGATGAGATCCGCGAGCTTCCCGCGCTTGAAGAAGGGCCGTTGCCTCTCAATGCAGCACGTGATGAAGTACGTTGCACCGGGAATGTCAACTCGCGGCAAGCGACGATAGAGCATTGAGCTATCTCTTGTGGCAGGAGGCAAGCTCCTGCCGAACGGGGGAGGCTTCGTCAGCGCGCTTGGACAACTACTCATCCCCGGTCTGCTGGGCGGAGCCGTTGTCTGGGCTTGGACCCATGATGAAGCTGGCACAGCTCGCGACCAAGGCCCAGAGCTCCGGGCTCAGGTTGCACTTGTACTGAGGGAAGGTGTGTAGAAACTCGCGGATCGCGAGCGCGACAAAGCCAGAGCATAACGTCGTCGGCATACTGATCTGATCCTGGATGGCAACCCAATCGAACGCCTGGAACCAGTAGATCCTGTCAAGGGCCTGAGGGCTGGTATGACCGTACGCCGACAGAAGGCCGTACACCCTCTTGTGTGCCAACTCAGGGACGCCCGCGTTGTCTGACCTCTGTTTCCGCCCGAGACTGAATCCGTAGCGCCGGTCTCCGCTCAACCGTCCGCTACGCCACGCATCCTGCTCCTTAGCACCGAGCCCCTTGAAGTGGCTGTTATCCTCAAGCGCCCGCAGCCAGAAGGCTAACTCATCCGCGAGAGCACTAGGGGCCCGCTCAAGACGCCAATTCCAATAGCGCGCCTCCGGCGTGTCGGCCGGGGGCAAGGGGGGCGCTCTCCCTGCTGCCCTTTCTGCATCCATCGAGTCAGCGGCCTGCAGACGCGCCCGCACCCGCTGGATATCGCCGACTATGCAGCGGAACTCGCGCCCGTCTTCCCGTCTCTCCTCGCTCACGTCACTCCCGCCAAAGTAGTGTAGGTTGACGTAGCCTTCCATCAACATCCGGGCGAGAACTGCCATCGCTGCCGGGTTAAACACGGGTTTGCACGGGTCCGCGTGGAAGACGCTCAACGGATGCAGCCTCAGGACCGAGTCCGCGTTCAGGCAGACTGCCTTGAAGATGGCAGCGACGTAGAACAGATACCGCTGCTTCGTCTCCTTGATCTCCGGTTGGCCGAGTGCCTTCAGTAGCTCCAAGGCGAGCCCGGTGAGTTCCTCAAGCGCGTGCACTACGGTCTTGTCGCTCTGGCTAGTGGCCACGGATCACCCGTCCTGTATGTTCGGCAGGAGCTTGCCTCCTGCCAGTCACCCCATCGCCGCGACTATCGCCTCTCCCATCTCCCTCGTCCCCACGGCCGTCGGATCATCGCGGTTCGGCTTCATATCATAGGTGACCGACTCGCCCTCGGCGATCACGGCGGCCACCGCGCGCTCCACCCGGTCGGCGGCCTCCCGCTCGCCCAGGTGCCGCAGCATCAGCGCCCCCGACAGGATCAGCGCGGTCGGATTGACCTTGTTCTGCCCCGCGTACTTGGGCGCGGAGCCGTGGATGGCTTCGAAGACCGCAATCTCCTCTCCAATGTTGGCCCCTGGCGCTACGCCCAGCCCCCCGACAAGCCCCGCGCACAGATCGGACAGAATGTCGCCGTACAGATTCGGCATCACCAGCACGTCATACAGCTCGGGCTTCTGCACCAACTGCATGCACATCGCGTCCACCAGCCACTCGTCGTACTCCACCTGCCCTTCGTAACGCTTCGCCACCTCCCGCGCCGACCGATAGAACAGACCGTCCGTCGCCTTCATGATGTTATCCTTGGCGACCGCGGTCACTTTCCGCCGGCCATTCTCCTGCGCGTACCGAAAAGCGAACTCCACAATGCGCTCGGACGCGAAGCCCGAGATCGGCTTGATCGAGATCGCCGCATCCCCGCGTATCTTCCCCCCCGCGAGCGAGACGATCTCCTTTGCCTCCGCGCTCCCCTCCTCGAACTCGACCCCCGCGTACAGATCCTCCGTGTTCTCGCGCACGACGACTAGATCCACACCCTCGAACCGGCTCCGCACACCTGGGTAGTGCTTACACGGCCGAAGGCAGGCGTACAGGTCCAGCTCCTTCCGGAGCGCGACGTTCACGGAACGGATTCCTCCTCCCCGCGGAGTGGTCAGCGGCCCCTTGAGAGCGGTCTTGTTGCGGCGGATCGAATCGAGCACCCGCTCCGGCAGCGGCGTGCCCTCCTCGTCCATGACGTTCAGGCCTGCCTGCTGGACGTCCCATTCGATGGCCGCCCCACTGGCATCGATCACGCGTCGCGCGCTATCGCTGAGCTCCGGCCCGACGCCGTCGCCGGGGATGAGAGTAACAGTGTAAGCCATAACTCGGTGTCCCTTCGACAGTTTCACCGATTATAGCAGAAACGCGCAGCGCTCTCCGACTACCCGCCCTCTCCGATCGCCGCTCGCTCGAAGCTGCGTGTCGTGTAACTCTCAAGACGGGTCGAATCTGTAACTCCAGAGTGCTACAGGCAGAGGACCATACTTGAGAGGACAGATCGTGAGGAATCGAAGGAGAGAAGCAGTAGCGTTG
>JALGTG010000049.1 GCA_029821495.1 Candidatus Hebobacteria bacterium | reverse complement strand
GCGCGCGGCGACCGGCGCCAAGATGTCTCGACCGTGAAAAGTGGGGCTCACCTCCGGCAGCAAGTACTGCTCCTTCTGGATGGCGAACGCCCGGCAGTCCCTCGCACCCATCAACACGTAGGTCAGCACGCCGTTGTCGGGGGCGACAAACTGCTGGCCGTGGGCATCCACTGCGAGCACCCGCCGCTGGCTCCCTACCCCCGGATCCACGACGACGACGTGTACCGTCCCCTCGGGACAATACTGCCACGCTGTGTCCAGCAGGTAAGCGGCTTGTTGGATGTCCTGGGGCGCTATGTCGTGACAGAGGTCGACAATCCGAGCCTGCGGACACAGCCCCAGAAGTACCGCCTTCATAACGCCGACGTAGGTGTCCTTCGTTCCCAGATCGGTCAGTAGCGTGATGAGGGGCGCCCTCGCCTCGCTCGCCATGGTCACAGCCCTCCCCGCCGCAATGTTAGGAGTGTCTTCCGCCTCCCACAGTCGCCCTCCTGCGCGCCTGCGTCCCGGGCCTTGTCCCACACCCTATACAATGGAAATGCTCAATAACCTTGACAATATAGCGCTCATGGGGTATGATAGGGGCAGTTCTGGGGAGAACAACACACACGGAGGTGAGTGATATGTCGTCTCTGCAGCGTTGGGAGCCGTTTCAGGGCTTGATGCGGGCACAGCGTGATCTAGACCGCCTGTTCGAGGGCTTCTTCGGCCGCCCGATGTTGGGCTGGGAGGAGGAGGGAGTCCGCGTTCCGCCCGTTGACGTAGCCGAGGCAGAGAAGGAAGTCATCGTGACAGCGGAGCTGCCCGGGGTACACCAGAAGGACCTGGAGGTAGAGGCGTTGCCCGAGTCGCTTACACTGAGGGCCGAGGTCTCGCGTGAGGATGAGAAGCAGGAAGAAGCCTATCACCGGCGGGAGCGCGTTTGGGGACGGTTCGAGCGGAGCATCCCTCTTCCGGCCGAGGTGATCACCGATCAGGTGAAGGCCACGTTCAAGGATGGGCTGCTGGAGGTTCGGCTGCCGAAGACTGAACAGGCGAAGGCGGCTACGCCCAGGAGAATCAAGATCGACTAGTGCCGACCGGCGAATGCTCGCCTGCTACGGGCGAGGCCTTCGGGCCTCGCCCTCGCCCCTTGTGGCGACAGCTATCCGCCTGTCTCCTCGCTGAGCCGCTGTATGAACTGGACGTACTCCTGCGCGTTCATCAACGAGCGCACCTCGGCCGGGTCCGACATGTCTATCTTCGCCAGCCAGCCCGCACCGTAGCAGTCCTGGTTGATCTTCTCGGGTTCGTCGTCGAGGGTCGTGTTGGCCTCGACCACACGGCCGCTCACCGGTGAGCTGACGTCGGCCACCGCCTTCACCGATTCCACGCTGCCCAATGGCTCGCCGCGCCTGGCGTCCTCGTCCGGGCGAGGCAGCTCGACGTAGACGATATCTCCCAGCTGGTCCTGCGCATAATGGCTGACGCCGACCGTCGCCATCCCCTCCTCCACCCGCGCCCACTGGTGGCTTTCGCTGTAATAGAGATCCCCGGGATACACGTCTGTCCTCCTCCCTAGCCTATGTCGCACTGAGCATCTCTCGCTCAGTGCGCGGATGGTCCAACCAAGGCCGACTACGCTCTCCTGCGTCGGTTCTCTGAGCCCTGTTACGGCGCGCCTCCCCAACCTACCTCCTTCCGCTTGGCGGTCAGTGCTTCCCTTCTGCAGCCAACCCATACTGCGGACGTCAGCCCGCGCCGAGTTTCTGCTCGGCCCTCTCCCGGAGGTGGATCAGGAGACCCAACATGGCCCGGGGAGGCGGCGCCGAGAACCGCAGTTCCTGGCCGCTGACTGGATGGTGGAAGCTGAGTGTCTGCGCGTGCAGAGCGTGGCCCCGGAGCGCCTTCACCGATCTCAGGACTCCCTCCTCGAGCGCGGCCATATCCCGGCGCGCTCGACGGCGCCCGTAGACGCGATCGCCGACCACGGGATGGCCCTGATGGGCCAGGTGCACGCGTATCTGATGGGTCCGTCCGGTTCCGAGTCGGGCCTCCACGAGCGTGATGGGCCCGAGCCGCTCCACCACCCGGACATCGGTCATCGCCGATCTCGTACGCCGGCCGCTCACCGGCTGCGGAACAGCCGCCATCCGCTTCCAGTCGCCAAGATGCCGGCCTATCGGGACGTCTATCAACACTCGATCCTCGCGCAGGCCCCCCCACACCAGGGCCAGATACCGTCGTTCCAGCTCGCGTCGACGCACCTGCCGCGATAGCTCCACATAGGCCTCGTCGCTCTTCGCCACAACCATGAGCCCAGAGGTATCGCGGTCCAGTCGGTGCACTATCCCGGGCCGGTGAGGGCCGGCTCCGGAGGCGAGTGATCTGGCCCCGGCGAGCAGTGCGTTGACCAGTGTGCCGCTATCTCGTCCGGCGCTGGGGTGGACCACCATTCCCTGCGGCTTGTAGACCACCACAACGTGGTCGTCTTCGAAGAGGATGTCGACTGGCATCGCTTCCGGCACTGGTCCCCCGTCGGTCTCGGCTACGGGCAGTCGCACCTCCACCGTCTCCCCCGCCGCCAGTCGCTGGCCCGCGCGCCCTGTCCGCCCATTCACGGACACGTGCCCCGACTTCGCCAGCCTCTCCGCTTGTGAGCGAGTGATCCCCAGCCCGCGCTGCGCAATGAGAGCATCGAGCCGGAGCCCATCCTCCTCCGACTGCACCGTGAGCGATTCGCGCTTTTCCTTCACTTCGCGGCTTCGTTTTCGCGGTGGCCGGTGCGTTTCCTGCCGGCCCGAGCGAGGCACATGAACCAGACCAGTGCCACCACGAATATGACGGCGCTGGCCACCTGTGCCTGCGTCACCGCAGAGCCCGATACGATGGGCGTAGCGGATGCCCCTCGGCGCAGCACTTCGACGCCCGACCGCGCGAGTGAGTAGAGCATCAGGTAGAGAAGGAAGAGCTGGCCCGGGACGCCGAGCCGGCGCCGCGCGCAGAGCAGCAACCCCATGATGATGAAGCTCGCCAGCGCGGCATAGATCTGGGTGGGGTGGAGCGGCTGGTTCGGGAAGTGGTATTGGGGGAACGAGATACCCCAGGGGAGGCTGGTCGGGACGCCGTAGCAGCAGCCGTTCAGCAGGCATCCGAAGCGGGCAATCCCATAGCCCAGCGCAATGCTCGGGGCCACCATGTCGCCCAGCGTCCAGAAAGAGATATCGCGCCGCCGCGCGAAGAGGATCGCCGCCAGCACGCCCCCGAGCAGGGCGCCGTGGAACGAGAGCCCCCCCTGTCGCCAGACGTACAGCGCCTCCGCTGGGTAAGGCGCGTAGTCTCGCCAGTTGACAGCGACGAACACGCCTCGCGCGAAGAGCACTCCCGCCACCAGGACCCACACCCCGAGGTCGATCGGCAGATCCGGCGACAACCTCATCCGGCGCGCTTCCCTCCGGGCGAGCAGAATCCCGGCTACGAAGCCCACCATGAGCAGTGTGCCGTAGCCGTGGACCTCCACCGGACCGATGCGAAACAGCGTCGGGAACACTAGTCTACCTACCGTCAGGTGGGTGTCGTCGGACCAGCCCCAGGGCGAGCAGCACGATTCCGATCGTGATGCCCGCGTCGGCAAGGTTGAATACCGGCCAGACCCGCAAGTCGAAGAAGTCCGTGACCCCGCCGGTTCGGATCCTATCCAACAGATTCCCCAGCGATCCGCCCAGCACCAGCCCCAGGGGCAGAGCTTGCCCCGGCGACGCTTCTACCCGCCCGGCCATCACATACGCCAGCACGGCCACGCAGACTGCTCCCCCCACAGCGATTAAGGCCCACCGTGTCTGGATCAGTCCGAACGCCGATCCAGTGTTATGGACCAGTGTTAGCTGGAACCAGCTCCCGAGCAAGGAGACTGAAGTCCCCGGCCCCAGGACTGCTCTGGCGGCCACCTTTGCGAGCTGATCGAGCGCCAGGGTAGCCGCCGCCATTCCGAATAGAAGCATGCGCGGGCGCCTCCCGATGGCGGACGCCCGCACGGCTACCGCTCCAGGCGGTCCTGGCAATTGAGACAGAGAGTGGCGAATGGCAGTGCCTTCAGGCGCGCCTTCTTGATGGGGCGGCCACAGGCGTCACAGGTGCCATATGTGCCCAACTCGGTCTTCTCCAGGGCCGTGTTGACCTTGTTGAGCATGCCCTGCACACTCTCGCCGATGGCGAGGTCCTTCTCCCGCTCAAAAGTCTCGGAGGCCAAGTCGGCCGGGTGGTCTTCATACGCGGAGAGCTCCGTCGCCCGATCCGATTCGTCGAGGCGGGCGCTCCGCCGCTCGATCTCCTGCAGTTCTACGCTGAGCCGCTCCCGCTCCTGCAGGAGCCAGTCGCGCAGCTTGGCGACATCCGCGGAGAGCTTCCTGCTCGTCCTACGCCTGCTCTTCGTCGCGGTCTGCGCCTTCGCCTTGGTTCTCTTCTTCGTCTTTGCCCTGACCGGAGTCCTTACGGCCATTGTCTCATCTTCCTTTGTCCACTAGCCACGGGGACGCTGTGCTCGTACTGATTATCGACGCCTATCTCTTAGGCCTTGACGCGGACGCTCAAACCTCCGGCCAGCCTATCGAGTCACATATTCCACACAACGGGCACATAGCCCAGGGTGATCCGAATCCTCGCCCACGGACTCTTGTCTTCGCCAGCACCGCTCGCACTTCGCAGCCTCGGACCTCCGGCCGGCGATCCGCAGCGCTCGATCGCCCTGCGCAACATAGGCGTCCGGCGGGGCAGCGTCCACTTCACCTCCGTACGTCACCTTCGATACCCCACTGGCCGCGGCCAGTTCGTCTTCGCCCAGCGCCTCGACCAACCGCTGCCAGACCTCCTCCGGGCAATACAGCGCCAGTTCGGCCTCCAGCGGCTGGCGCACCGCCCCATGCTCGCGAAGGTGCTCCACCGCCAGGTCGGCATCCTGGAAGTACGGGACAATGTCTCGCTCCCATCGCTCACCAAGCTCTCTATCCCGCCACTCGTCGGCCTCCGGCCACGCGCAGAGCTGGATTGTCTGCTCCTTCCCCTCCCATTCGGGAAGGTGCTGCCAGACCTCCTCCGCAGTATGGCTCAGAATGGGGGCAACCAGCTTCGCCAGCGTCGTCGTCAGCACCCACAGAGCCGTCTGGGCCGACCGCCGGGCCTGGCTGGTCGGCGGGTAAGTATATAGCCTGTCCTTCAGCAGGTCAAGATAGATCTGGCTGAGCTCCACGGCGCAGAATTCGTGCGTTCGATGGTAGACCTGGTGAAACTCAAAGCTCTCGTACGCCTGGGTCACGCGGTCCGCCAGCCCGGCCAGCCGGTGCAGGACCCACCGGTCAGGCTCGCCCATATCCTCCCTGGGGACTGCATCCCGGGCGGGGTCGAAATCGTACAGGTTCGCCAACATGAACCGCAGCGTGTTCCGCAGCCGCCGATAGCCGTCCACCACCTGGTGGAAGATGTCCTCGCCGGTGGGCATATCCTCCTTGAAGTCCACATAGGACACCCAGAGCCGCAAGATCTCTGCTCCCAGGTCTCGCACCACCTCCTGGGGATCGATCGCGTTGCCCAGGCGCTTCGACATCTTCCGGCCGTTCTCGTCCAACACGAAACCGGTGGTCAGCACCGTCCGATATGGAGCGCCCCCTTGGGATATGAGCCCGTTCCAGAGCGAAAGCTGAAACCACCCCCGGTACTGGTCGTGGCCCTCCAGGTAGAGGTCTGACGGCCAGCGCAGCCCGCGCCGCGTCTTCAGCACCGCGGCGTGGCTGGAGCCGGACTCGAACCAGACGTCGAAGATGTCCTCTCCCCTATGGAACCGCTTGCTACCGCACTGCTTGCAGACCGTTCCGTCGGGCACCAGGTCCGCAACCGCAGCCTTGAACCAGGCATCCGCCCCGTTCTCCCGGACCAGCTCTATCGCTTGCCCGACCACCTCGGGTGCCAGCAACTCGTGCCCGCAGTCCTCGCAGTAGAGGACCGGAATCGGGATCCCCCACGCGCGCTGGCGGGATATGCACCAGTCGGGGCGCTCCTCCATCATGCCCCGAATGCGCGGCAGGCCCCATGGCGGCACCCACGTCACGCTGTCTACAGCTTCCAGCGCGTCGGCAGTGAATGGTTCCAGGTCAACAAACCATTGCTTTGTGGCGCGGAAGACCACCGGCGAGTCGCAGCGCCAGCAGTGCGGATACTGATGCCGAAGCTCGCCCGCCTTCATCAGCATCCCCTGTCGTTCCAGCTCCTCCACTATCTGCGGATCGGCATCTGTGTGCGAGAGGCCGGTGAACTTGCCCGCTTCCTCTGTGAAGATGCCCCGCGGGTCCAACGGCTGGAGCGTAGGCAGGTCGTATTTCTGTCCCGTATCGAAGTCTTCTCTGCCGTGGCCCGGCGCGGTGTGCACGCAACCCGTTCCCTGCTCCAGGGAGACGTATTCGGCGAGCACGACCGGCACCTCGCGGTCCACAAATGGATGCTTGAGCTTCCCGCCCTCCAGCGTCGATCCGGGGGTGGCCGATACCACTTCGCAGTCTGCGATGCCCAGCTCCTTCATGGTCTCTTCGAGCAGCCCTCGCGCCATCACCAGGTGCTCCTCACCCGCTCGCACGAGCACGTACTCAAGCTTCGGATGCACCGCGACTGCGACGTTCGCCGGCAGCGTCCAGGGCGTCGTGGTCCAGACCGCGAACGACACGGGACCGACCACCGGGACTCCAGCCAGCGCTCTTTCGGGCAGGGACACAACTGGGAACCGCAAGTACACCGAGAGCGAAGATGCTTCCTTGTACTCAAGCTCGGCGTCCGCCAGCGCGGTTTCGCACTCTGGGCACCAGTGCACCGGCTTCAGACCCCGGTATACGCATTTCCTCGCCACGAACTCCTGGAATGCCTCCAGCACCGACGCCTCGTACTCCCTGTCCATCGTGAGGTACGGATGCTCCCAGTCGCCTCGGACGCCCAGCCGCCGAAACTGATCTCTCTGTACGTCTATGTAGCGCCGCGCCGTCTCCGCCGAGCGTGCCCGCAGCTCCATGGGATCGATGGCATGGCGGTCAATGTCGAAGGCGCGAATAGCCGCGATCTCGGTCGGCAGGCCGTGATTGTCCCACCCGGGGACGAAGGGTGCATCGAACCCCCGCATCGTCTTGTACTTCACTACTACGTCCTTCAGGATCTTGTTGAGCGCCTGCCCCAGGTGGATGTCACCATTCGAGAATGGCGGGCCGTCGTGCAGGATGTACTGGGGCCGACCGTGGGCGTGCTCCTTCACCGTTTCGTACAGCCGGATATCCTCCCAGAAGCGCTGGATGCGGGGCTCCATCTCGCCGAGATTCGCGCGCATGGGAAACTCGGTTCGCGGCAGATTGAGGGTATCTCGATAGTCGTTCCGCTTTACCATCAGCCAACTTCCTCTAGATAGCTAACAAGTGCTTTCTGCCAATCCCGGAGTCCCGGCACGCCCTGCAACTCCAGTCTCCGGGAGCGAAGCGGCGAGCAGGCCGGCCGGCGTGTTGGCGTATCCCACTCCGCGGCTGAGATCCGCTTCACACGCGTTCGTCGCCCAGCCAGCCTGAGCGCCTCCTCCGCCAGGTCCGCCCAGGAACATGCCCCGGAGTTCACAATATGGTAGGTCCCGGGCACCACTCGCCCACCCACGATGACCTCGGCCAGCGCCCGGGCGAGGTCGCGTGTGTAGGTGGGAGAGCCGAGCTGATCGGCCACCACCTCGACCTCCTCTCGCTCGACTGACTTCTCCAGAATCGTCCGCACGAAGCTGGGCCCGCGCGCACCGTAGAGCCACGCGCTCCGGACCACGTAGTGCCGTGGCACAAGGCTCCGCACCGCCTCCTCGCCGGCCAGCTTCGAGGCCCCGTAGACGCTCAACGGGTTCGGCGCATCGAACTCGGTGTAGGCCTCTCCCTTCTCGCCATCGAACACGAAGTCGGTGCTCAGGTAGACGAAGCTCGCCCCTATGCCCGCAGCCGCCTGAGCCACGTTCCATGTTCCCCATCCGTTGTGCAGGAATGCCCGCTCCGGATCGCGCTCGCAGCCGTCGACATCCGTCCACGCCGCGCAGTGCACGACCATGTCGGGCCTGTCGGCAGCCATCGCCTCTCCGACAGCAGCGACGTGCGTCACGTCGAAGTCCTCGACATCCACTCCGCGCACTTCGTGCTCCGCGGACAGGACCTCGCAGAGGTCGGCGCCCAGCATCCCGCGGGCGCCCGTGACCAGCACCCTCTTGCGCTTCCCCTGAGGCGATGGCTCGTCAAGCGTCATTCGCGGTTCCCTTCCGGCGCGCCTCGCGAGCGCGAGTCGCCCGCCAAGGAGTGCAGCAGGAGGCGAAGTGCTTCAGCGCGCCGCTCTTCACGATGATCGCCTCCGGCCGCAGCACCGTCGCGTACATGGTCGAGAGGGCGATCACGTCGAGCAGTGAACGATAGCCCGAAAGCCCCGAGATGTCTATGTAGACCTTGGTGAATCGCCGGCCGAGGTCGAGCGCGGCCCGCACGTCGAAAGCGTCCAGCACCTCGAACGTAAGGTGTGGGTGCTTCCGCCGAGCCCTCTCGATGCACTCGAGGCTCACATCGGTCCCCACGACCTCTCTGCAATGGGGCGCTATCAACACCGTCGTAGTGCCCCATTCGCAGCCTATCTCCAGCACAGTGTCGTCCTCATTGACCCACTCCGGAATGGTCTGTCGATACTCCGTCACATTCCGCGTGGCGATGAACTTGGTCCTCAGTCTGAATTGCTTCTCGTTAGCCATGCCGAACTCGACTCACAGCGCTGGAACGCCGCATTTCCCCGCCTAGACTCGATATCGTCCCCGCAGCCAGTTTATCCGGATCCGCACCAAGTCCTTGAGCGCGTCCAGCGAATCCCTGACTCGGCTGAAGCGCGTGTCCGGCGAGTCGATCCACGTCACCGGCACCTCCGCGATCTTCCAGCCCGCGTGCTGCACGATGAACAGCACCTCCACATCGAAGGCGGCTCCCGTCAGTCGCTGGGCGGGGAAGACTCGGTGGACGATCCTGTTTGGGAACAGCTTGAACCCGCACTGGGTATCCGCAATCCCTCGCACCGCCGTCAGCCGCACCAGCACGTTCCCCGCCCTTCCCACCAGCTCTCGATACCACGGCTGTCGCTTCACGAGGTTCGACTCCGGCAGGCCACGAGAGGCGATGGCGACGTCCGCGCCCGCCTGCAGTTCCCCCATTAGCTTGTCGACCTCCTCGATCGGCGTGGACAGATCCGCGTCCGAGAACAGCACATATTCGCCCCGCGCCGCCAGCATCCCCGTTCGCACCGCCGCGCCCTTTCCCCGCCGCGGCTCGGCGATCACCTTCACCCCCGCACCTCGCGCTACCTCGGACGTCCGATCCTTGCTCCCGTTATCCACCACCACGATCTCCCACTCGTAGCTCTGACCCGCGAGGTACTCCGCTACCCGGGTGAGGGTGGGACCGAGACGATGCTCTTCATTATACGCAGGAATCACGACCGAGAGGAAGGGGTGCCGGTCTTCGGTCATCGCGCTCGCTCTTCTGCCTCGGCAGATTGCTCCAGCAGCGCCCGCACCTGGCTCCCACTCATGCCCTCGACGGCGATCCACTTGGAGCGGCTCTTCTGACCCCGCACAATGCGCACCCGAGACTTGGCCACGCCGACCGCCTCGGCCAGCACCGCGGCGCACTCTCGGTTGGCGTTGCCTTCGGACGCGGGCGCGTGCACACACACAACGACCTCTCCTTCGCTACCGATCCTCAGCCCTCGCCGCGAAGAGCGGGGGCGCACCCGTATCGATATCTGCTCACCCTGTGGCTTCACGTCTCACCCTCAGCCACACAGCGCCAGCAGGATGGCCAGGTTGAAGCCGTTGAAGGCGCCGTGCGCCGCCCAGGGCGCCAGCAGCGAACCCGATCGCTCGTACAGGTAGGCAAACAACAGACCCAGGAGCAGGTACGGGACCAGGCCAATCCAGAGCAGGTGTGCTACAGCGAAGATTGCGGCGCTGGCGAAGGCGGCCGGCGCAAATGACCACTGGCGTCGGAGCGCGCGGTACAGGACGCCTCGGAACAGGGTCTCCTCGATAATCGGCACGACGACGCACGCGGCGACGATGAATGCCACGCGCGCCCACAGCCCCTGCTCGGCCACGAACATCGGCAGCAAGGGGTGCTCTTCTGGCAGTCTCACCGGCAGGTTCTGCGCGTGCGCATAGAACTGCCGCAACTGCATATCCTGCAAGAACTGGTAGATCGCGAGCACCGGCAGCGCTGCCAGTCCCGCGGCGGAGACGCCCACCGCAACTCGCCGCCACCAGCACGCGCCCCGCCAACCGAGACGGGTCCCGGCGGGAGAGGCCACCAGCACCCAGGCGATGGCCGCCACACCGGCCACTATCGGCGGCGCCAGCTGATAGAGCACCGCATGCTGGCCGTCGGCCGGCAGCATGGCGGAGGCGGCCGCACCTCCCATCAGCAGCACAAACAGCCATAGAATGAGCGCCTCCACCGCCTCCCTCATCCCCCATCCAGCCGGCGCAGATGCCCGCTCTTCGGCCGCTGCCGGCCCGGCCGCCCATCTCAGCAGCCGAAGGATGATCGCGACCAGCGCGCCGATCAGCCCCAGCGCCAGCATTGCACCACACACTGCCAGCATCGGCATGATTCGGCTCAGCAGAGAGAGCCCCTCCGCCTCCGCGGCCCGCCACTCTTCGTCCGCACGCTCCTGCTCGCCGATCCTTTGATACGCTTCGGCCAGCGTCATCCTGCCCGGAGGCAGGCCGCGGAGGAAGTCCGCCGCCGCCTCGATATACTCGCGCCGCGGCTGGGTCGAGCGGAGAATCGCATAGGTATAAGCGACGTCACTGCCCCCGGGCCGCGATGTGGAGGGCCTGCGGAGGGCGGCGAGGAGCGTCTCGGCATCCCGTTCCTCGCCGAGCGCGTCGAGCACGAGAGCCAGTGAAACGGCGGATCTCACATCCGAGGCGTCGGCCGCCGCGCTGACTTGGTAGTGGTACTTGCTGTGATGGAGGAATCGCGTTCCTCCCTGCTCCCAGCCGCCCGCACGCGCCAGGTAGAACATCCGGACGTAGGTGTCCCCGCTTCTCCGGTACATCTCCGCCTTCTGCCTCTTGTAGCTTCCCTTTCCGGGCAGAGACAGGCCGAGGGCCAGGCTCAGCAACGTCGTCGCCGCCAGCGAGGCGAAGACGATGGTGCGCAGCAGAGAAGCCGGACGAGACTTGGTGCTGCTCTCCACCGAGTTGCTCCTAGAACGGCAGCCGCGCGACTATCCGCTGCAAGATGCTGAGGATGATGAGCGCTATGAACGGCGCGAAGTCCAGTCCGCCGCCCGCAGTCGGCACCGCCCGCCGGATCGGCCTGAGCATCATCTCGGACGTGTCCTCGATTGCGCGGACCAGCGGGTTGCCGTAGGGGACATGTACGCGGAACACGCGCAGCCATGATATGATGACGCTGCCGATGATCGCCAGCATCATCGCCAAGATAGCGTAGTGCACTAACATCCGCACTGGAAACATACCGGTCAACTCCCTGTGGACAGCTCCTGCGCCCGGCGCGCGGCAGCGCGCACCGCCGCCGACACCGCCCCGCGGAAGTCAGCTCGCTGGAGTTCGGCCAGCCCCGCGACGGTCGTTCCCCCGGGAGATGCCACTGCATCCTTCAGCGCCCCCGGGTGCTCTCCCGTTTCTCGCACCATCCGCGCCGCGCCCTCGACGGTCTGCGTGGCCAGGCGCTGCGCGACGGCCGGAGGCAGCCCCGCCGCCACCCCGCCCTCCGCAAGCGCCTCGATCATCACGAAGACGAACGCCGGGCCGCTCCCCGACAGCGCCGTTACTGCATCCATCATACCCTCTCCTACGTCCACTACATCGCCCATTGCGCCAAGCAGCTGCTTGAGTCTCGCCACTCGCTCATCAGGCGCCCCCGGAGCGGCCACCGCGAAGACACCTGCTCTGACCAGCGCCGGCGTGTTCGGCATTACTCTCACCAGCGTGGGGACAGCCTGCCCCAGCGCTTCGCGCAAGCGCGACAGCGGCACCCCGGCCGCGATGGAGACAAGTGTCTGATCTTCCCCCAGCGCGCCCGCAATCTCCCTGGTGACGGCTCCCACTGCCCCCGGCTTCACCGCCAGTACCACATACTCGCTCTCTCTCGCCAACTCTTCGTTGCTCCTGGCTGCGCGCACACCCAGATCGTCGGACAGCGCCGCCGTCCGCGAGTCGTCCGCGTCCGACACGATCACCTTCTCGGGCGACACCGCGCCGGCAGCCACCATCCCGCGCACCAGCGCCCCGCCCATGTTGCCTACGCCGATCATACCTAGGGTGCATGTCCGCGCCATCACGGCCCCTCCCATAGGCCAACGACCGGAGGGGTCACCTCCGGCGTTGGCATTCCTCATGACCTCCCGCGCGCGGGAGGCTCAAGTTCCTCGGCCGCAAGGGCGACCGACTAGATCTCTTGCCAGAAGCTCGAGCCCGACGCGGCCCCCGCCCCCTCCTCTTCCGCCATTATGCCGATGTTCTGCGGCGTAACCAGATAGACGCCGTCTCCGGCCTGCTCCACCTGTCCCCCGAGCGCGTATGTCGCACCGGCCAGGAAATCGAATACGCGGAGGGCGTTCTCCGGCTGCACTTCCTTCAGATTCACCACTACCGCTCGCCGTCCCCGCAAGCAGTCTACGCAGATTCTGGCTTCCTCCTGATCTCGCGGGCGGCGAATGAAGATCTCGCCCCGCGAGTGGAGCTGGATAAGGCCGCCTCGCCGTCGCGGCGCTGCCGGGACCTCATCGCCTTCGCCGTCCGGCACCAGGCCGTAGTCTTCCTCCGCAAACAACCAAGCCCTGACCCTGTCAAGCAGACCAAACATGCGGTAGTCCTCCCATCGATCCTTGCTGTAGCCTACTGCTGCGGTTCAACTGCGAGCGTTTCTCCAGCCGCTGTCGCTATAGGGACCGGGGGCCAAAAATGCCCGTTCCTACCCGGACCAGGTTCGCTCCCTCTTCAATCGCAACCTCGAAATCGTGGCTCATACCCATCGACAGCCACTCCATCTCGAATCCAGTCCGTTCCCCCAGTCGCCTCGCGAGCTTGGCCAGCAGTCGAAACTCGGATCTCGCTCGCTCTGGATCGGGGTCCCACCGCCCGATGGTCATCAACCCGTTTAGCCTCACGCCCGACACCCCGGCAATCGCCTCAACCACTCCCTCGGCCTGCTCCGGCCCCACCCCGAACTTGCTCTCCTCGCCCGAAGTGTTCACCTGGAGCAGGACCTCCGTCGTCTTGCCCAGGGCCTGCGCCCGTCTTCCGATCGCCTCTGCGATCCGAAGGCTGTCCACCGTCTGAATCATGTCAAAGACCGTTACTGCCTTGCCAGCCTTGTTGCGCTGCAGATGTCCGATCAAATGCCATCTCGCGCAGTCCCCCAGCTCATCCCGCTTCGCCGCGGCCTCCTGAACGTAGTTCTCGCCCACGTCCTTCACGCCCGCGGCGAGGGCCTCCCTCACCCGCGCCGCGTCCACTGTCTTTGCCACCGCGACTAGCCTGATCTCGTCCGGTTCGCGGCCCGAGCGTTCCGCCGCGCCCGCGATGCGGCCGCGAATTCGGGCCAGATTTCCGGCGACATCGACCTTTCCTACAGCCTCTGACATCGCCGGAATACCTCCAATACGCTAGCAGGCCCTTGAGTATACCACATCGCGCGAAGGCCTCACAATGAAGCCGATATGCCTCCATTATCCCAAGCCTGCGGGGCAGGGCTCGCCCCGCAGGAAGTGACCGCTCCGGGAGAGAAGCTTGCTGCACTGCCGGAAGGCCAGTGCCGCCAATGGGCGGGAGCGAGAGGAGGGACCACCTTGGACAGAGATCAGGCCGAGAAGTTCGCGCTGCACATGCTCAAGTTCGTGAGAGAGCAGTGGCCCGCGGCGGAGCCGGTTTCCCTCGAAGTGGGCCGCGACGACAAGGACGAACTGCTCTGGTGCAAAGTCCACCGCACGGAAGAGGACCGCACACACGGAGGCGGCCACCTCTTCACTGTCGCCTATCTCGAACGCATGCAGTCCGGTCAGGAGGGCTAGCCGCTATATCGCCCGCGCCCTAGACCTCGCTCAGTTCCGCTGTCACGTCGTAGGGTTCGGCCGCCGTTACCTTGGCCCATACGAACTGGCCCGGTTTGAGCGCTGTTCGTCCGGCCCGCACCTTGACGGTGCCGTCTATCTCAGGTGCATCTCGGAAGCTGCGTCCCACATACTCCCCGGCCGACTCGGTGGGCACCTCGACCAACACCTCGATCTTCCTCCCGATCCACCGCCGGTTCCGCGCGAGCGAGATCCTCTGCTGCAGCACCATCAGCTCGTGGAATCGCGCCTGAGCCACCTCTCCCGGGACCTGATTCGGCATGTCGGCGGCAGGCGTTCCGATCTCGGGCGAGAAGCAGAAAGCCCCAACCCGGTCCAGTTCTGCCGCCTCCATGAAACCGAGCAGCTGCCGGAACTCCTGCTCCCCCTCTCCCGGAAATCCGACCAGGAAAGTGCTGCGAATGGCCACATCGGGCATCGCCTCCCGCAGCCGCGCGATCGTCCGGAGGTATGCGTCTCCGTCACCGGGCCGCCCCATCCGGCGCAGCACGCTGCGATCGGCGTGCTGAAAGGGCAGGTCGAGGTACTCGCAGATGCTGGGCTCGCCGGCCATCACGTCTGCCAACCGAGCC
>JALGTG010000048.1 GCA_029821495.1 Candidatus Hebobacteria bacterium | reverse complement strand
TCGGCCCAGCCATCGGTGTCGGCCCGAAGCAGACGCAGCGCGCGAGCGCCGACGCCGAAGCATGCCACCAGGATGGCCAGCCAGATCGCCAGAGATATCATGGGCCCCGGCCTTCACCCGCACCGACGGAACGTGGTTGCCTGCTTTCCTCGTCTTCGACGCTGCAGGGCGGCAACCTGTCCGCGAGCAGGAGCGTCCGACCTCCCACCTCTGGCGGGAAGGGCATCTCCACTGCTGCCATTCGCCAAGCCACCGGCCCAGCGGACCCAACGCCGGGAGAAGGACGCGGAGAGGAGGCGCAGCGCGCAGGGCGAACGAACCAATCTGAGTGGCTGCCGGGCATGCAGCCGTGAGCAACCACTGCCAAGACAGCCGACCTTCAGGAGCGAGGGAGATGGCACAGGAGATCAGAGTCGGATTCGTCGGGACCGGAGGAATCGCCACAGAGGCCCATCTTCCGGCGCTGAAAGAGATAGAGGGGGTTGAGATCGCGGCGCTGTGCGACGCGAGGAAGGAGACGGCCGAGGCCGCGGCCCAGCGCTTCGGAGGACGCGTCTACGCGGACCACCGCGAGATGCTGGACCGCGAGGAGCTGGACGCTCTGTTCGTCTGCCTGCCCCCGGATGCACATACTGACGCGGAGCTGCTGGCCGCGGCGAAGGGGGTCCATCTCCTCGTCGAGAAGCCGGTCGCCCTCAGCATGGACAAGGGCCTCGAGATCGCGGAGGCCATCGAGAAGGCAGACGTGATCTCCTGTGTGGGCTACCAGTTGCGCTACTTCCCGGTGGCGGACGCGGCGCGCGGCTTCCTCGCAGGCAAGAAGATCGCGATGGTGGCCGGGAACCGATGGGGCGGAGTGCCGGGCGGCGCCGATCACTGGTGGCGGGTGATGGCGCGCTCGGGGGGCATGTTCCACGAGATGGCCACCCACAACATGGACTTCATCCGTTACCTTGTCGGAGACGTCGCAACTGTCTGCGCCCGATACTCCCTGAACGTGCTCGGCGATGCCGAGAACCTGACCGTGCCGGACTCACAGGTGATCGTGATGGAGTTCAAGAACGGCGCCACGGGCTACTTCTCGGCGACCTGCGCCCTCACGAAGGGCGGAGGCTGGAGCTCGACGGACATCATTCTCCGGGACCTCATGCTCCGCGTCAGCTTCGAGGATATCAAGGTCGCGCCCGAAGGGGCCGCTGAGATCGGACTCCCCGAGCCCGGGATGAACATCCAGCAGGCGTTCATCCACGCCATCCGCACCGGCGACCGGTCGGTCATCCGATCCGACTACGCCGACGCCCTCAAGACGACCGAAGTCACACTCGGAGCCAACGAGTCGGCGGCGACCGGGAAGCCCGTGGCGATGAAGCTGGTCTGATCCTCCGGCTGCCCGCTCCAGGAATCGCCTTGTGGGTCGGGCCTTGTGTTGACACGCGGTGCGTGCGTGACTATCATCTTGGCGGCGAGGCCCGGGCTGTCGGGCCTCTCTACACGGTCTACTGAAGCACGGTTTGCAGCTCGGAATGCACCATGAGTGAGCGCAAGACCCCAAACCCTGTAGACGAGTCCGCCGGCAAGGCGGCATCGGCTGACGCGGCATCGCCTCGGCAGCGCTCCCGGCATGCTCCAGCACCCCGCGAGGCCGAACCCGCCCGCCTCGGCATAGACATCGGCGCGGAGACCATCAAGGCCGTGTTGATCCGGGGCGACGATGTCGAGGAACTAGGCCGCGTGCCGGTCGGGGGAAGGCCCTTCGAGTGCGTGCGCGATATCCTGAAGCGCGTCCATTCGAGCGGACTGACACGGGTCCACCTCGGCCTCACAGGGACGGGCGCGGGACAGGTCGCCGAACTGCTGGGCGTCGAGCCCGTAGACGAGCCGAACGCCATTGCCGCGGCGTGCAACCTTCTGTACCCGGATGCCCGCACCATCATCGAGATGGGCCGCGAGACTCAGAAGTACCTTCGCTTCCAGTGGGACGAGGTGGCGGGCAGACTGCTGCTGGACGAGGCCGGGCTGAGCAGCAAGTGCGCCGCGGGCAGCGGGTCGTTCTTGGACCACATGGCGCACCGCCTCAACTTCGGCGCCATCGAGGAGTTCGCCAGAGTCGCGGGCGAGACCGACAACCCTGCCTCCCTCTCCGGCCGGTGCGCCGTATTCACCGAGTCCGACATCGTCCATCTCTACCAGAAGGGAACCCCGCGGGAGCGCATCGCAGCCGGGGTCCACCAGGCCGTCTGCCGCAACTACCGCTCCGCCATCGCACGCGGCAAGGACTTCGAGGACCAGATCCTCCTCATCGGCGGCGTCGCTCTCAACCCCACCGTGCGCAAGTATCTCGCCCGAGAGCTCAACGTCGCCGAGGACAGGATCGTCGTCCCGGCGCGCGCGCTCATGCTGGGCGCGATCGGGGCCGCTGTGCGGGCGCCCACCGAGATCGACATGGCGTCGAGTCTCCCGGCACTCGAAGCCCAAATCGGCCGTCCGCTCCAGTATGAGGGGATCGAGCCCCTGACCCTCACTCAGTCGCGAGTGCTCTCCGCGGAGGAGGACATCGACGACCTGCCGCGGGAGATTCCCGTCGCTGCCCTGGGCGTGGACATCGGCTCCGTCAGCACCAAGGCGGCGCTCGTGACCGAGATCGACGGGCGGGTGCGCATCCTGGCAAGCCACTATCGGCGAACCGACGGTGATCCCCTGGCCGCCGTCCGCGATACGGTCGGACAGATCCAGCGGCAGGTCGAGGACGCAGGACTGAAGATCGGCGAGGTGTTTGCTGGCACGACCGGCTCCGGCCGCTATCTGACCGGCGACTATGTGGGCGCGGACGTGATCAAGAACGAGATAACCGCGCAAGCCCGCGGCGCGCGTGCCTTCATGCCCGACATTGAGTCAATACTGGAGATCGGCGGCCAGGACTCGAAGTACATACGCCTCGACGGCGACGTGATCGTCGACTTCGAGATGAACAAGGCCTGCGCGGCCGGCACGGGGGCCTTCCTCGAGAAACAGGCCGCGCGCCTCGGCCTCGACATCAACGAGTTCGGCCCGACTGCGCTCAAGGCCGGCCGGCCGCCCGACCTCGACTGGACTTGCACCGTTTTCTCCGAGTCCGCCGCCGTGTATTACCAGCAGAACAACGTGCCCATTGAGGACCTCTGCGCCGGGCTCTGCCTGGCGAGCGCAAAGAACTACCTCAACAAGAATGTCGCCAGCCGCGACATCGGAAACAAGATCGCCTTTCAGGGAGCGGTCGCCTTCAATCAGGGGATGGTTGCCGCGTTCGAGACCATCCTGAAGCGCCCCATCATCGTGCCGCCGCACCCCCATCTAACCGGCGCAATCGGCGCGGCCGTCATCGCCTACCACGACCGACCGGCCGAGACCAGCTTCCGCGGGTTCGAGCGGATCGCCGAGGGAGAGTATAGCGTCTCATCCTTCGAGTGCAACCGCTGCCCGAATCGGTGCGATGTTAACGTCTTCCAGATGGACGGCGGTCGCAAGTACTACTACAACGACCGCTGCGAGCGCTACAGCGGCGCCCACAAGCGCGGCATGGGAGAAGATCTGCCGAACCTGTTCGCCGAATGCGAGCAGATGTTGATGGAGGGTACGGATGTCGAGCTGCCCGACGAAGCGCCGACGGTGGGCATTCCCAGGGGACTCATGTTCGCCGACTACTACCCCCTCTTCCGCGCCTTCTTCCAGCACCTGGGAATGCGGGCTGTGCCCTCCGATCCCACCAACAAGGACATCATCACCAAGGGCCTCAATTCCGTCGCCGGCGAGCCGTGCTTCCCCATCAAGGTGGCCCATGGGCACACAGCGCAGCTCGTCGAACGGGGTGTGGACTATCTCTTCCTCCCCGGCGTGTGCGATACCGAGCAGCCGAACCCGAACTTCCGCCAGAGCCACACCTGCCCCTACGTGATGTCCGCGCCCGAGCTGATCGGGTCGGCGCTTCGGCTCGATGAGCGGGACAAACCGATCTTCCTCCGCCCCCGTCTGTTCTTCCGACGCGGAGAGCGTCACCTGCGCCGCGTCTTCCGCGACATCGGCCGCACGCTCGGCAAGAGCCCCTCGCAGGCGGACCGAGCCCTAGACGCAGGCATGGACGCCCTGCGCGAGTTCCGCCGACGAGTGAGCGAGCGCGGCCGGGAGATCATGGACAGCTTGGGGAAAGACGACCGCGCCTTCATAGTGGTCGGCCGGCCTTACACCACCTACGATGCCGCGGTCAACATGGACATCGGCAAGAAGATCCAGGACCTCGGCATACTCGCGATACCGCTGGAACTTCTGCCGGTCGACGGCGAGGATGTATCCGACGCGTGGCCCAATGCATACGCGCGGCAGATACAGAAGAAGCTGGCGGCCGCCCGCATGATTCGCCGCGACCCGCGGCTGCGAGCCGTCGTCCTCACCTACTTCGCATGCGGGCCCGACTCGTTCGCCAACCCCTTCTTCAAGGATGAGATCGGCAAGCCGTGCTACGTCATGCAGATAGACGAGCACACCGCCGATGCCGGCGTCATCACGCGTATGGAGGCCTTCGCCGACACCGCAGTCGGCCGCGACGGGGCCGACCCCGACATCGTGATACGGACCGGTGATACGCCAGTGACCGAGCTGGGTGATCGTCTCCTGTGGATTCCGCGCGCCTGCGACGCCGCGGATGTGCTCTCGGCGGGGCTGCGCGCGTGGGGGATCAACGCAGCCGCCCTCCCGCGGTCCGCCGATCCCGGCCTCAATCTGGCCCGGAAGGTGATCTCCGAAGACGTGTGCCTCCCCATGCTCGTCACGACGCAGGACATCATGGAGCGGGTGTCCGCCCCCGACTTCGACCCCGAGCGAGAGGCCTTCTTCCAGGGGCAGTCGGAGGGGCCGTGCCGGTTCGGCATGTACTACATGATGCAGAAGCGCATCCTGGACAAGGCGGGGCTGGGTGATGTCGGCGTCGTCACTCTGGGCAGTCGCAGCGCCGACGGTGGTCTCGGCGTCGGCTTCCTCCTCGCCGTATGGGCCGGCATGATCGCCCACGACATGCTCGGCAAGATGCGCTCACACGCCCGTGCCTATGAGCTTGACCCCGGTCAGAGCGACGGCCTCTACCAGCGCTACCTCCAGGAGCTTTGCGACGAGGCAATACCGGCGCAGCGGAAGATACTGGGGTCCTGGTCCACTCCCCTTCGCTTCCTGGCCGGCCACCACACCGACGTCTTCGCGGATTTGCTGCGCCGGGCTCAGCGCGAGTTCGCCGCACTTCCCAGTCGCGACGGCGATGGAAGGCGTCCGCTTATCGGCCTTGTCGGTGAGTGGTTCGTCCGGATCCACGATGGCGCTAACCAGCAGGTCATCCGTAAGCTGGAGGATGCCGGCGCGGAGGTATGGCTCGCGCCGCCGAGCGAGTTCTTCAGCTACTCGCTTCGCATCGGGGGCGTCCTTGCCGCCGACCGGTGGAGAGACACGCGTGACTGGGCCGACTTGCGCCTCGCAGTCCACCGCTCGCTGCTGACCCGTGTCGCCATGCGAGATGAGCACCATCTCTTCGCCGCCACCATCCCTTACCTGGAGGGCATGGAAGACATTGGCCCGGACGAGATCATCGCCGAGGGCTCGCGCTACATCCACCCGTCCTTCGGCGGAGAGCCAATCTGCAGCGTGGGCAAGGCTCTCGACTTCGTCAAGCGACAGGTGGACGGAATCGTCAACGTGATACCGTTCAACTGCATGCCCGGAAACGCTGTTGCCATGCTCTCGCACACTTTCCGCCGTCACCACGGCAATATCCCGTTTCTCAACCTCGACTACGACGGCTTCGTCGATGCTAGTCGCGACGCGAAGATCGTTTCCTTCATGTCCCAGGTGAAAGAGAGGCGGGCCGCACGGCGGGACCGGGAAAGAGCGCTGCGCTCCACCTGACGATCGCAGGCGCGCGCACTTCGAGACTCGCTGCACGCCGCTTCCACCTCGAATCCCGCTGCCCTAGTCCAGGTACCCCAGCGCCCGAAACCGGCGCCTTTCCTCATCTGTCAGCCGGGGGCGGTGCCGATCATCGCCGTGCAGAAGGCCGGGCGCAGCCGACATGAACCGAACCAGAGCATCCTCGAGCCTTGCCGCCGCGTCCGGGTCCCGGTCCGACCGATCGTGCTCCTCGCCGGGATCCTCTTCCAGGTCGACCAATCTTCCCGCGTTGCCGGCGAGTGACTCACTGAGCGTGAACTTGTGCCTCCCGGCGAGCAAGGACCACTCGTGTGTCTGCTCGCACATCGCGTATATGTAGTCCTCTTCGCTCTCCGCTGCGCCCTGCAGCACGGGCACGAGGCTGCGCCCGTGCATCTGATCCGCGAGTTCTTCAGTGTCTAGATCGAGGAGCGAGAGCAGAGTCGGCATGATGCTCGTGTTGCTGACTCGCGCTCCAGCTCTAAGGCCGGCAGAGAGGCCGGGTCCGGCGAGGATGAGAGGAACCTGAAGAACGGCCTGGAGGACCGTTATGCCGTGCTGGAAGTAGTAGCCGTGCTCGCCGAGGAGTTCCCCGTGATCGGAGGTGAGCGCCACTACGGTGTCATCCTCCATGCCGAGGCGGCGCACTTCCTCGAGTACGGGGCAGATGTGCTGATCCACATAGGCCGTCCGCGCCGCATACCGAGCGCGGTAGTGTGCCGGGTCTCGCTCCCCCCCGAGGACCTGGTAGGCAGGTATCCCCTCCCTCCCGAAGTTCCCGCGGAGCACGGGCAGAGCGGCGGGCTCTCCCTCGCACCGGGGTTGCTCTGTGACTCTCTCCAGCAATGATCGGTCAGGCACCTCGTATGGGCCGTGCGGCTCCTGATAGTGCAGCCACAGAAAGAAGGGGCTGCGAACCCCGGACCTGAGCCACTCCAGCGCCGCCGCAGTCGTGTCCGCAGCATCCCGATACAGACTGTCGCGGTTGCGCTCCACGGCGGGGAATGTCGCATCGTACGCATCGAAGCCCCGCTCGATCCCCGACAGGTTGCGCCGGCTGAGTACCGGGTTGCTGACCACCGCTGCGGTCTCGTACCCGGCCGCTCGGCAGACCTGCGCCAGGGTCATCAGCTCCTTCGGTATGGCCCCGCTGTTCCCCGCGACCCCGTGCCGCGTCTGATAGCACCCCGTCATCAGGGAGGCATGTGACGCAGCCGTCAGCGGCGCACAACTGAGGACGTTCTCGAACACGGTGCCCCTCTCGGCCAGCGCGTCGATGCACGGGCTGAGCCGAAGAGACGAGCGATAGCATCCCAGATGATCCGCCCGGAGAGTGTCCGAGACGATCAAGATCAAGTTCCGGCGATTCCCCACTACCGGGCTCCGCCGGCCGCACCCCAGCAGGAACCCGGCCGCGATACCGGCCGACCCCAACAGGAATGCCCGTCGCGTCATACCGCGGCCGAGGGAGTCCCCCGCGCGCGCGATGTGCGAGGTCCTTCCGGCCGAGCGATGGTACCGGCCCGCTCTGTTACATCTCATCACCGACGGCACAGTCGCTTTCCCGGGAGCCATTGTCGACTCCCCGTATCTCCGCCGAGTCGCCGAGCGGCCCCGGCTCGCAGGAGATGCTGCCTCGCGCGGCAGCGCCCACCGGTCACGGCTCCTCCTGCGCGCCAGCGGCCCGCCTTGGCTCGTGTCCGCGCTCTGCGGCGCGGAACAGGCTCGCGTACGTTCCGCCGCGGGCCAGCAGCTCGCCGTGGGCTCCTTCCTCAACAATCCGGCCATCGGACAGCACCAGGATACGCTCCGCGTCCCGGATCGTAGAGAGCCGGTGCGCAATCACCAGTGTGGTCCGGCCCTTCATCAAGCGCTCCAGCGCCTCCTGCACCAGGGCCTCCGATTCCGTATCCAGAGAGCTGGTGGCCTCGTCCAGAATGAGTATCCGGGGGTCCTTGAGCAGGGCGCGCGCAATCGCTATCCTCTGCCTCTGCCCGCCGGACAGCTTCGCACCCCGCTCCCCCACTTCAGTATCGTAGCCGTTGGCGAGATCGAGGATGAACTCGTGCGCATTGGCCGCCTTCGCCGCGGCCACCACTTCTCCGTCGTCGGCCCCGGGCCGGCCGTACAGGATGTTCTCCTTCACGCTGCCCCCGAACAGAATCGTCTCCTGCGGAACCAACCCGATCTGAGACCGCAGCGATGCGAGGGTCACCTCGCGCACATCGCGCCCGTCGATCTCGACGCGCCCTTCGGTCGCATCATAGAATCGGAGGAGCAAGCTGGCGAGGCTGGTCTTCCCCGCGCCCGACGGTCCCACCAGCGCACAAACCTGCCCCGGCGCGATCTCAAGGTTGACGTCGCTCAGCACGGCTTCCCCGTCCGGATACCGAAACGACACGTCGCGGAGCGCGATGCGCCCCTCCACCGCCGGAAGGGGCGTCGCACCAGGCTTCTCCACTATGTCGGGCTCCCGCTCCATAATCTCGCCGAGACGGGCGAGGGCCGCGAGCGACTGCTGCACGCGTAGATGAAGCGACCCAAATTTGACGAAGTACACGCCGATCCGCTGCGTGAGCGTGAAGTAGAATGCCAGCTCATCGAGGCGGAACTCTCCTCTTATTATCAGAGTGCCGGCATACGCGACAACGACGACAAACGCGGTGGTCGACAGGAAGAGGATGGCCTGCGGCGCGAGTGCGCCGACCCGGGCCACCCGGATCAGCGCCTGGAACGTGCTCTCGTTCACCTTCTCGAACTGCTCGACCTCGTAGTCCTCCCGCGCAAACGACTGGATGACGCGTATCGACGCGAGGCGTTCGTGCAGCCGAGCGTTCAGGTCTGCGATACGCTCCTGCTGCGTTGTCGTAAGCCGCCTGATGCGCGCTCCCATTCGAGAGACCAGATACGCCGTCAGCGGGGAGAAGACGATGACCAGCAGCGTCAGCTTCCAGTTGATGACGAACATCACAGCCAGGCCGGCGGTGACGATCAGCGGGGCCGTGACGTAGTTCGTCATATCAGCGGTTACGAGCTGCTGCACCAGGGCGACGTCGTTGGTTAGCCGCGACATCAAGTCGCCCACTCGCTGTGACTCGTAGAACGAGAGAGACAGACGCTGGAGCCGCCGAAAGAGCCTCGTCCGCAGGTCAATCAGTACCCGGCCGCCCACGTACTGCCCGAGGTAGAGGCGCGAGTAGCCGAACACACCCCTGAGCAGGGCGACGACGACCGTCGCCGCGAAGATCACAAACAGCGCGCGCAGCCTCGCCTCCGGCGTGGGCGCGAAGAAGCGGTCCAGCCTCTCGGCGACCGCGCTCAGGAGCGGCACCTTCGTGTAGAGCCCGCCTCCCGCCGTCAGGCCGCCCTCCTGAGGAGCGAGCACCCTGAACAGGCTCGCAACCAGTCCCGGCAGCAGCATAACCTCGACGAATGTCGCGGCCACGATCACGCCCAGCAGAAGCGCGACGCGCCGGCGTTGTGGCCTCAGCAATTGGCGCAGGAGTGTCAGGACGTGCATAGGCAAGTGCGAGCCGGGCCCGGCTCGGAGTGTCGAGTTGAAGGATAGTGGATTGTCCGCCCGGCGTCAATCCCGGATCGCCGAGATTGCCGCTGCAAACCGCTTCGTGGAGGCGCGCAGAGGCTGCGCCTCGCGGCCGGTCACCACCGCGCCGATCATGATCGCGTTGACGCCGACGTCCTCGATGAGGGCCGGCACGTCTTCCGGCTGAATGGCGCGCTCTGTCGGCACGATTATCGGCAGCTCCGTCACTCGCCGGAGCCGGCGGTAGACCGCGATGTCGCCAATGGAAACCGGCCGGCCGTAGCCCTCCGGGCGCACGACCGCGGCCTCGATGATCTCGAGCCCGAGGGCGGCAAGCTCTGGGACGGAGTCGAGGGGGAATCCGGGATCCACCGCCGCCGTTCGCGTCATGCCGTCGAACGACGCCATCCACGCCGGCATGTCGCGCGCGAAGAGGTCGAAGAAGTCAAACCCCATCGCCGACAGCTCACACATTTCCTCCCGTGACGGGAGTCGCTCCCCCGTGCCGGGCACAATCCCCGTCGGCAGCCCCACCGCGAGGATCGCCTCGAGCGCTTCCCGCTCTTCGCACAGGCTCCCGAAGTGCGTCCCGGAAGCCTGGTGCGTCACATTGAGATGGACCTTTAGCGCCTCGGCGCCACCGTCGGCGGCGGCCCGCGCGAGCTCGGGGGAGTTCCGCGGGAGGCTGGCGATAAGCCGCGGCCCCTCCGACAGCAGCCCCAGCAGCACTCCCCCCATGGGCGCTATACCTCCCCGGCTCGCTTCATGCGGCCATACTCCACCGCAACCAGAACGGGCGGCAAGTCCAGAACGGCGGACAGTCGTTCGAGGGCGCGAGCGAGGGCCCGCTCGTGAACGTCCTCGTCCGTTTCGTGCCGCAGATCCTCATCGGCGCGCGCGATCCACCCCAGCGCCTCCCGCAAGTATCGCGCCTTCGACTGCGGATACTGCCGCTTCTCCCACTGCTGGTACTGCCGGTGTATCCGCTGGATAACCTCGTCCCACGGCCCCTCGCCGACCCGCACCGCGGGACCGGCCTTACCCCTCGGCCGATCCTGCGCCTGCGCGGCAGTTGCCCTGGCCTTGCTCTCGCCTTCCTTCAGGCTCTCCCAATCCTCGACCGTGGACCCGTCGATGATGCGGAAGGAGAGCCGCCGGCCGGCCACCAACTCCAGCGCGTTGACGATGGAATTGCGGTTGGCAGCGGTCTCCATATGCCCGGCGAGATGTCGCTCGCTGCCTGGCATGGTGATCACCAGTAGGTCCCCGTCGAGCGTAATCGCCACCGCGGCCTGCATCGCCTGGTTGAGCGGCCCGAACCGGTCGGACCGTATCAGCACGACGTCCGTGGCCTCCCGCCAGATCTTCTCCGGCGTCGGACGCCGCAGCGGATAGCTCTTCTGTGGCAGCGTACGGTCGTACTGGTGCCGCCTCTGCGTGTCGCTCAACGCTCGGTATGCCTCGTTGATGAGTGCAAACCTCTGGGCGAGTTCTGGTTCTTCGGAGGCGACATCGGGGTGGTGCTCGCGGGCGAGCTTGTAGTAGGACTCCTTGATCTCCTCCGGCGTTGCGTCGCGGTCCAGGTCCAGCACGTCGTAGTACGTCATGGGCCGCTTTCCTTCTGGTTGCTGCTCTGACATCACCTGCTCCGTTCTCTCGCCCCTCGGCCGCCGGCAGTTCCGCCGCGCGCAGTCGGCCGCACCGCCGCGCCGCCGGAGGGGGATGCAGTCTCGTCTTCGCCGCCAACGAGCGCGGCGAGAAGCTCGATCATAGTGATCAGGTCCAGCCGGTTATGGTGGAAGATGGGTGCCACGAGACGCGCGTCCTGCTCGCGCACGAACTCGTGATACCGGCCCGGAATCTGCTCCCCAGGTATGTCGTCCGTCCGCCAACGGCCGCACAGGTAGCGCTCCAGAGTGCTGAGCTTGCAGTTGGGAAGCCGCCGCCGCCACCGCCGCCGGGAGGGATGGAGCAGATCGAGATGTGCGAAGCCCGGCCGGCACGACACTCGGTGGTAGACCATCCGGTCGCGCACGAACGGCCAGTCAAAGGCCTTGCCGTTGAACGAGATCAGCAGATCGAGTTCCGGCAGAAGGTCCGCGAACCGCTGGAGGATGGCCGCCTCCTCGGCATAATCGCGCGCGAAATACTGGGTGACTACCAGATCCTCGTCCCCGTAGACGGCAATCCCTATCATGAACAGCGGCCGCCCATGCAGCCCGGCCGTCTCGGTATCGATGAGGGCCGCGCGCGCCGGGTCGGCACCGACGAGCGGCTCCAAGTAGCGAGGGAGTGCATCCGCGCCGGCCAGGCGCGCCGCCGCGTCGAACGCGCCGCAGTAGCTCTCGATCAAGCGCTGCGCGTCGGAGTGCATCTCCCGAAGGCTCGCCTCGCAGACGAATGCGTCGCCCTGGTCGGTGTTGAGCACGCAACCCTCCGGGAAGCACTCCCGAAGGTCGGCGTGCTCTCGCCGGCCCCTTCGCCTGACCGCACGGCCAGAGGCGCGCGAGCCGGCGCCTGCTCTGCGCAGCGAGGAAATGCGGAGTTTCAGCTCTTCTGAAACCATCCGGCCGGCCTCACGCAGCCAAGTTTATACTTGAGCACTTTCGGCGTCAAGGCTCGGCCCTCACAGCCCCACCCGCGGCCCCCTGCCCTTCTTCAGCCGGTGTGCCACCTGCTCGGAGATCGAGCGCTTGTGCGCGGCTTGGGCTGTCTCCGCCTCCGCCGCAGACTCAGGAGTTCGCTCAGAACGGCGGGCAGCGCGCCTCTTTCTCCGCTTGGCGGGCACACGGGCCTTTCGCCCCAGCAGGTGCGACAGCAGCACCAGCGCCGCCTCCTTGCTCGGAATCGGATACCCTCTGCCGAGATCGGGATCCATCTGCTGGGCGGGTTGCGTCACCGCCAGCCCTACGCAGGACGGACAGCCATCCTCGCAGCGGCACCTCTCGATGGTCGCGAGGCACTGCTCCATCAACGACTCGAACAGCTCATATCCCTTCTCCGCAAACCCCAGCCCGCCCGGATAGCGGTCGTAGAGGAACAGCGTGGGCGTCCCAGTGTTGCTCGAGTCCACAATGCCGCCCACGTCGAGCCGGTCGCACATTGCGATGAGAGGAAGCATGTTCACGGCGACGTTCCGCAGTCCCGCAAGCCCTTCGATCGCCTTCAGGCCGTACCTGGCCGCAGCCCTCAGTGCCTCCTCCGGCGGCACGAACCACGCTGCGTTGGTTTCGAGATGCTGTGCGGGCAGCTCCAGCCGAGAGTAGCCGATGCTCTCCTGGGTGTAGAACTTGATCTTCTTGAAAGCACTCGTCCGCCAGGTCACGGTCGCATCGCCGAACCGCAGACGGCCCTTCGCCCACTCCCTCTCGGCCTGCACCTCCCCGGCCAGGATGCTGGAATCCAGAACCGCCTGTGTGTAGTAGTCTACCTCCGCGCGCTCCACATAGGCGGCGCGTGCCTCGAGGTCCAGGTCGCGGACCAGATACGTGTCCCCCTCCTGTAGATAGACCCCGCCCGGATACACCGTCTCCGGCGCGCTGATCGAGTCAACCACCCCGATGACCTGATTGCCCCGCGAAGTATCCATGATCGTGTAGGTGTCGTCCGACTGGGTGCGGAGCGTGATCTGCGCCGCCGGATAGTCCGTGGTCGACCAGTACCACGCCTCATCTATCCGCTTCAACTGCCCGAGGTCCTCGAGTATGTCGAGTATGGGCACTGTCTGTTCCCCGAAGAACTCGACGTCCCCGCTCCGCAGCGGCAGCTCGAACGCCGCACACCGCAAGTGGCCGGCCAGCAGGTAGGGATTCTCGGGGTCGATCACCGCGTGCTCGGGAGAGCGGCCGAACAGGTACTCCGGCCGCCACATCAGGTACTGGTCGAGCGGGTCGTTGTAGGCGACCAGGATCGCCAGCGACTCCTCCTGCCCGCGGCCCGCCCGCCCCGCCTGCTGCCACGTAGAGGCAATGGTCCCCGGATACCCGACTATCAGCGAGGCGTCGAGGCTGCCGACGTCGATGCCCAGTTCCAGGGCGTTGGTGCTCGTCACTCCGAGCAGTTCCCCGGAGAACAGCCGCCTCTCTATCGCGCGCCTCTCCTCCGGCAGGTAGCCCGCCCGATAGGGCTTCACGGCCTCCGCCAGCGACGGGTTCACCTTCTCCAGTGCCTCTGCGGTATAGCGATAGAGTAGTTCGGCCACGATGCGGGTGCGCGCGAACGCTATGGTCTGCACCCCCCGCCGCAGCAGCGATACCATCAACCGATGTGCCTCTTCGTTGCTGGACTGGCGCTCCATCCGTGCGCTGTCGAGATGTCGCGGGTTCCAGAGCGCGAAGCGCTTCGGCCCTCGCGGCGAGCCGTCGTTGTCCACCAGCCCGACCGGCATCCCGACCAGCCTCTCGGCCAGCTCCTTCGGATTGGCGATGGTGGCGGAGCAGCACACATACGTCGGCGACGCGCCGTAGTGTCGGCATATCCGGTTCAGGCGCCGGAGCACGTTGGCGACGTTCGAGCCGAAGATACCGCGATAGGTGTGAATCTCGTCCACGACGACGTAACGGAGGTCCGAGAAGAAGCTGCCCCACCTGCTGTGGTATGGCAGAATGCCCTGGTGGAGCATATCGGGGTTGGTGAGGATGACGTTCGCCTCCCGTCGCAGCTTCCGCCGGGTCGAGACAGGAGTGTCACCGTCGTACGTCCCGCAGCGCACCAGCTCCGCCAGCGCGGGATGCGCGTCCGCCAGCCGCCGCAGCCCCTTCATCTGGTCCTGCGCCAGCGCCTTCGTGGGAAACAGGTAGAACGCCTTCGCCTGCGGCTGTTCCAGCAGCGTCTCCAGCACCGGGAGGTTGTAGCAGAGCGTCTTCCCGCTGGCCGTGCTGGTGACGATCGCGGTGTGCTGGCCCTTCCTCAGCCGCCTGATCGCCGCCGCCTGGTGTGAGTAAAGGCGGCCAATCCCGCGTTCCTTCAGCGCCTCCCGGATCGGTTGAGGAAGACCCGGCGACAGCCTCCCGTACGCCGCCTCCCGCGCCGGAATCTCCTCCACATGCACCACCTGCCCGGCGTAGCCAGTCGCGGTAGTGATCTCTTTGAGGAACCGTGAGAAGTCTGTACTCACTCCATCCTCACCTTCGGTGGCATGGGAGTGTAGCACAAATGTTCGCTATCCGCAACAATCGGGGAACCCGCGGTCTCCCAGGACGCCCACCACCACCCCCTCATCCGTAGGGCAGGAGCTTGCTCCTGCCCCAGTCTCCCCCCTTTCCG
>JALGTG010000047.1 GCA_029821495.1 Candidatus Hebobacteria bacterium | reverse complement strand
CGCCGTGACTGCTCCCCAGAAACTGAGCTTCATCCCGATTCCATGCTTGGCGTTGAGACGGCCTCAGTATAGCACGCCGCTGCCCTCACCGCCAACGCGCTCCTGCAGGGCAGCTTCTTGAGTTACCATACATTAGGTAACAGGTAGGCTGGCCCGAGGGCTCGCCCCAGGGGAGCAAGCGGCGGGAACCCTTGAGTCACTCCGGGTGTCTAACAGTGAAACCCAGCGAAAGGGGAGTCCACCATGAAGTCAGCTTGCACGCACTTCCTGTCCGCCGTCTGCCTTCTTGCTGTCTCGTTAACGTCCCTCGCCGGCCACCCGGCCGGGCCCGCCCCCGTCCAGACGCGCCTCAAGCGCGTCGCCCTCTTCAAGAACGGCCTCGGCTTCTTCGTCCGCGAGGGCACGCTGACCGACGACAGGAGCACCGCCCTTCTCGGCCCGTTCTCGGCCCCGTCTCACGGGGCCTTCTGGGTGACCTGCCCCGGGCGCGCCGCGCTCAGCAGCGTCGTCGCCCGCGAAGTCGCGGCATCCGAGGAGATCCAGGCGCGCGAAATGGCCGATCTCCTCCGCGCCAACGTCGGCAAGAGCGTGACCCTCTACACCAGCGCCGACCCCGAATCGGCCATCACGGGAGAGGTAATTGCCTTTGCCCCGGACCGCACCCCGCGGCCTGTCGATCCCTACGCTACGGGCCAGCCGTCAGATGCCAGGCAGACACTGCCCCACGGCCGTGGCCAGTTCATCCTCCTCCAAACCGACGACGGGACGCTCGCCCTCGACCCCTACCGGGTGTGGTCCGTCCAGTTCGCAGATGCCGAAGTCGCCCAGAGCTTCCTACGCGAGATCGAGCAGGTCCAACTAGTGGCCAACCTGGCCACTCCCAGTCGAGGTGACTGGCTTTCCGTCTCCTACCTCGCCAAAGGCATCACCTGGGCCCCCAGCTACCTCATCGACATCTCCGACCCCAAGCAGGCCCGCCTCTCCGCCAAGGCCCTCATCATCAACGAGGCCGAGGACCTCGACTCCGCCCACGTTGACCTCATCACCGGCTTCCCCAACCTCCAGTTCGCCGACATCCTCAGCCCGGTAGGAAGGAAGGAAGACCTCGCCGGGTTCCTTCGTTCTCTGACCCAAGGTCGCTCCGCTGGGGCCGGGGCAGCCGTCATGTCCAACGTCATGATGCAGCGGGCGGAGTTCGGATTAGGTGACAGAGCCCCAGGCCAGCCCTCCGTCGTCCCCGACTACGGCGCCGCGGCCGCCGGCCACGTCGCTGAGGACCTCTTCTTCTATCCCCTCGAGGACATCACCCTCGCCAAGGGCGAGACTGGCTACTACCCCCTCTTCACGGAGACCGTCCCCTACACGGAGTTCTACCACTGGGAGATCCCCGACTACGTGTCAGAAGAGGACCGCTACGGACAGAGGCGCCGCGAGGAGCGCGACAAGCCCGAGGAAGTTTGGCATAGCATCCGCCTCACCAATACCACCAACGTCCCCTGGACCACCGCGCCCGCGCAGATCGTGAAGGACGGCAACATCATCGGCCAGGACACCCTCAACTACAACCCTCCCAAGGCCAAAGCCAAGGTCAAGATCACCCAGGCCGTCAGCGTCAAGGCCGAGCAGACCGAGGTGGAGGTCGACCGTGAGCGCGACGCGGTTCGGCTCTACGGATACCACTACGACCGCGTCAACATCAAGGGCACACTCAGTGTCACCAACTTCAAGGGCGAGGCGATCTCCCTCGAGATCGCCAAGACCCTTTCCGGCGAGCTCAAGTCCACAACACCCGAGGCCGAAGACATCGTCCTCGCCCGCGGCCTCGCCCGTATGAACCCGGTCCACCTGCTCACCTGGACCCTCGACCTCAAGCCCGGCCAGCGCCGCGAGATCACCTACGCTTACCAGGCCTTGATCCGAAGGTAGACCCGCGCCGAGCCAGCATAGAAGGCGGCGCGCGCCATCCCTCACGAGCGCGCGCCGCCTCCACCTTCTCCTCCATCCAGCCCGTCCCCGGGCAGGCATCCCCTACCCCCCACGTCGAAATCAACCTATCGTGATCACCGCCATCATCCCCATCATCCTCACCGTCGGCCTCGGCTTCCTCCTCGAATGCCGCCGTACCATGGATGTCCGCGCCATCTCATCCATATCCATCTACATCTTGCTCCCCTCCCTCATCTTCCACTCCCTGCTGACCACCGAACTCACCCTACGCGAGGCGCTCCCCCTCATCGCCCTGCTATTCCTCACCACGCTGGCCCTCTGGCTCTTTACCAAAGCCTACTCCCGGCTTCGCCGCCTCCCACGCGATGACGAGAGTGTCTTCTTCCTCACCGCTATCTTCATGAACGCCGGCAACATGGGAATGCCCGTGGCCCTCTATGCCTTCGGCGATCGCGGTCTCGACCTGGCCATCATCTGGATCCTCGGCCTCAACATCCTCATGAACACCGTCGGCGTCTATTACGCCTCCCGCCACCGCGGCGGCGCACGCCAGGCTATCCGCACCGTCTTCAGCCTCCCCTCCATCTACGCCGCTGCCGCCGCCCTCGCCATGCGCGGCCTCCACCTCACCATCCCGGACTTCCTCATGCCTGCCCTCTATCTCATCGGCCGCTCCCTCATCCCCATCGTCCAGCTTCTGCTCGGCATCCAGCTCGCCAAGGCACGCTCCCAGGTCGGCTCCCACCTGGCGGCAGTTATCGCGCCCAACTTCACCCGCCTGATCATCGGCCCCGCCGTCACCTTCGCTCTCATCTCCCTGCTGGGAATCGGCGGCCTCACTGCCAAAGTCGCCCTCCTCCTCGCCGCCATGCCCACCGCCGTCAACATCGCGGTCTACTGCACCGAGTTCGGTCTCCAGCCCCGCCGCGTCGCCACCGCCGTCTTCACCTCCACCCTCGCCAGCTTCTTCACCCTGTCTGCCCTTCTTCTGCTGCTCGGCCCCTAGCGCATCCCGCCAGGCACTCCCTGGGGCCGACCCAGCCCTCCCAGCTCCCACGGGTCCCAGACTAGCGCCGTGTCCGCCCACTCATCCCATCCCACCGAGCTCCCCAATCCCATCGCCGTCGCCTTCAGCGGCACCAGCGGGTGCCCCGCCGCCATTCGCGGCGCGGCGCCCACCCGCACCAGCTCCCCGTTTGCTATCACATCCGGATCCCCCGGCGACAAGAACACCCGCTGTCGGTCTCGCGTGATCAACACATAGTCCGGCCCCATCTCCATCTTCGCCCCCATCGCCTCCACCAGCGGGCCCGCCGGCACCAGCCAATCCCCGCCGACCCGCGTCGGTCCCAGCGCAAACTCCACCGGCTTCCCATTCACCGTAACCCTCGTCCTCGACCCGAGAATCCGCATCGGCACCCCCCTCGGACTCTCCAGTGCCTTCGCCACAGTCGCCAGTCCCGCGGCCCACTCCAGCCCGCACCCCGCCAGTTGCGCCCCGACCGAGTCCGGCCCCGCCCTACCGATCCGGTACGGGTCCGGGTAGTACCCCATGTACACCGCCCCCTCCTCCGGCCGATATCCCAGCACGACCCGCGCGTAGACGATCTTTACTGGAGTCCCCACCTTCACCGTCTCGTACAGCTCCTGCACCTGCTCCGGGTACATCCGAATGCACCCGTGCGAAAGGTACCTCCCCACCGTCCACGGCGCGTTTGTCGCGTGAATCCCATACCCTTTTATCGAAAGCCCCAGCCACCGATCCCCGAGCGGATTACTGGGCCCCGGCGGCACCGGCTCCTCCTCCACCGCCCATTCCGGCGGGAACCATGTTGGATTCTTCGCCTTGTTCGCAATCGTATAATCCCCCGTCGGAGTTTCCCACCCCCTCATCCCGGTTGCCACCGGGTACCGCTCCACAGGCTGACCATTCTCGTAGAGGTAGGCCGCCCGCTCAGCCAGGTTCACAACCACCCCCTCCCCCCCCGCCAGCGGCGCAATCCGCTCCGTCGGGATCAGCAGCAACTCATCTCCGAGCTGCAGATCCCCCAAGTTCGCGTTGAACAGATCCGATGCGCTCACCCCGTAGCGCCGCGCGATCTCGTAGATGTCCTCCTGCCCCTTCCGCGAGTAGACCGTCGCCTCCCCGAACACCGGCGCCAGCCCCGCCAGCGCACGCGCCAGATCATCCTGCCCCAGCGCGGCCTCCGGCCTGCAGGCCAGCCCGACCACCATCAACCCTATCAGCGACCACGGCACTTTCATCGAAACACCGCACACTTCTTCCACAATCTTCGACACCCTCGCCCCCATCCGCGTCGCGCCTCCGCCCTGCCACTGTGGGGCGGGCCTGTGCCCAGGCCGTACTTGGCGACCGCCACGGCGCCCTCAGCATGGCTGAAGCCCAGCCACCTATGGCCCCCCGACGACAGCAGTTCTATTCCCCTTGATGGCAGGAGCAAACCCTTCCCATCAGAACACTCTTATCGTCGCCTATTAGGAGGCCTCCTCGTGTCCCGCCAACACAAACAGCACCACCAGCGAAAGAAAGGCGGCAAGTCGCGCCGCCGTCGGCGCCGCCCCCACATCTCCCCCTTCGACCTCATCCGCGAGGACTTCCAGCGCATGCTCTACACCATGCGCCTCCGCACCACCGAGCAAGCAGCCGAGAACATCCTCATGCAGTCCTGCGAAGGCCACGCCCAGATGGGCCACGGCGCATTTGCCGGCCGCCGTTTCCCCAACACCGGCATGGCCGACATCGTCGATGCTCTCGGCCGCAATCCGCGCGTCGTCGCCGAACAGCGCCAGCGCCTCATCGACGAGGTCTTCTCCTGGTGCGACCGCGCCATTGCCGGTGAGGCCCCCTCCACCCTCGTCACCGACGACGGCGAAGGCCTCATTGGGTGCGGCCTCCTGCGCCATATTCAAGTCGATCCGCCCGACGTTCTTCGCGGCATCTACCTCGGCGCCCTCCGCGACGACTCCGAGCTCCGCCTCCAGGTCGAGAAGCGCACCGATCTCCACATCGGCGGCGGCCGAATGCGCTTCATAGACCTCGACATCATGCAGGAAATGGGCCTCGACGGCGAGCGACTCGCCGTCGGCGAGCACGCCGACAACATCGACGCCTACAAACGAGAGGGCCTTATCGTCGAAGACCCCGGCCCCACCCGCCCCGACGACCACATCCGCTACATGTACCTCCGCGAACGGCAGGGCGGAGGCAGCTCCGACGACGCCGCCATCCTCGCCGCCGGCAAGCTCCTCAACCTTAGCTCCGCCCTCGGCGCCTTCCTCGCCGACGCAATAGACACCCTCGAGAAGTTCGTCAACGAGTACGCCGACCAGGACGACGACCTCGCCCGCCACATCGAGCGCAGCTTCCCCGACCTCAACCTCGACATCGACGACCTCGCCCGCATGACCTGGCTCTGCGCCGTCCCCCCGGAGCACAAGCCCCACGTCCCCGACTCCTCCCTCCGCCACCTCCTCCAGATCGACCGCGGCACCGACCAGACCGCCCTCGAATCCCACCTCGCCTACCTCCAGGGCCGACCCTACTCCCCCCAGGAAATCGCCTCCGAGGACGTCCCCAACACTGACTTCTACCAGTGGTTCGAGGCCCGGCTCGCCGAATGCCCGATCTAGGCGCACGCTGAGTGCCCGGGCGCTTGCAGGACAGCCGTCACACGCAACCGAACCCACTCCCCGGACTCGACACCTCGCACTGGAGGAAACAGGTGAACACCAGTCTGCGCACCCCGCCCCTCCTGATCGCCTTGCTCCTGCTGATCCCCGCGTCTCACCCCGCCTTCGCACTAGCGCACAGCGATCAGGCAGCCCTCCTCGACGGCGTCACCAAGATCGACACCCCCTGTTGCATCGGGCCCCTCGCCGTCTTCGGAGACCGCGCCTCCCCCATCGTCCTCGGCAAAGCCCACGACCTACGCGAACCCGTCGTTGCGGCCACCACCCTCGGCAAGGGCCGCGCCGTTGCCTTCGGTCACCCGGGCTACTTCGGCACAGACGCGCTCGGTGCTCCGGACGGCGGCAGGCTAGTCATCAACGCCCTCCGCTGGGCCGCGGCAGGGCCCGCGGACGCGGTCCTTCGCGTCGGCATCCGCGAATACCCCGACCTGCCCCCCTTCCTCCGCGACCACGACATCCAGGCCGAGCCCCTCGATGGCGAAGACTGGCTCGACCGAATCTCCTCCCTCGACGTCCTCTGCTCCCCGCTCTCGGACCTCTCCCCTCACGACATAGCCGCCCTCGCCGAGCATGTCAACGGCGGTGTTGGTCTTCTCGTCGCCGAGAAAGCCGGCGACTGGCTCGAGAATAACCCCGGCAGCGACCTCGCCGACTACGGCCCCAACCTCCTCCTCGGCAAAGCCGGCATCTTCTGGGCCGACGGCGACCTCGGCCGTCCCGCCGACGACACCTACTTCGCCACCTCCGACTCAGCCCAGCTATGCCACGCCGACACTGCCGTTCAGGTCCTGGCGGCCCACGCCGATGGCACCGCCGAGCGCTCGCCCGAGGATGTCGCGCAGGCGACCCAGACCCTGATGCGCGCGATCGCGGCCCTCTACCCCGCTGACATCACAGCGCTGCCCGGCCTGGACCGCTTGCTCCTGACCCCTGACCGCGACTTCTCCAACATGAAGGAGCGGCCGGTCGCCGCCAATCAGCCCTTCTCCCGCATCGTCCTCGCCCGCCAGCTCGAGGAGCTGAAGCAAGCATCTCCCCAACAGATCGCCCCCCACCCCGCCGCCCGCGCCTTTCCCGGCTACGTCCCGCCCAACGCGCCCAGAGTCTCCCGCACTCTCACCGTAGACACGGCCATCCCCGGCTGGCACAGCACCGGCCTCTACGCCGCCCCCGGCGAGATCGTCGAGACCGAGGTCAGCCCCCGGCTCGACGGCAAGGACCTACATCTCCGCATCGGCGCACACTCCGACACCCTCTGGCATCACTCCAAGTGGCGGCGCGTCCCCGAGATAACTCGCACCTTCCCCCTCGCCAGCCTCTTCACCGCCGCCGCCAGCCCCTTCGGCGGCCTCATCTACATCCAGGTCCCCGACAGCTGTGACCTCGGCATCATCTCCCTCACGATCCACAACGCCGTCGAGGCCCCCTACTACGCGCGCGGCAAGACCGACCTCCGAGACTGGCGAGCCACCATCCGCTATCGCCCCGCCCCCTGGGCCGAGATCCAGGGGAACAACCTAATCCTGACCCTCCCCGCCAGCGTCGTCCGCGACCTCGACGACCCCGAAGCTGTCATGAAGTTCTGGGACGATGTCCTCGACGCCGACGCCGACCTGGCGACCATCCCTCGCCAGCGCTCCCGCCCCGAGCGAATCTGCGCCGACGTCCAGATAAGCGCCGGCTACATGCACTCCGGCTACCCCATCATGACCCACCTCGACGCCGCCGACATGATGGTCAACGCGCGTAAGATAATGGCCGACCGCAGGGGCGGCGCCGGCTGGGGCTTCTTCCACGAGCTCGGCCACAACCACCAGAGCCCCGACTGGACCTTCTCCGGCACCGGCGAGGTCACCGTCAACCTCTTCACCCTCTACGTCTGCGAGACTGTCTGCGGCACTCCCGCCCATCAGACCAGAGAGCAGCTCACCCCACGATGGATGCTCGAGCAGACCAGGAAACACCTCGCCGACGGCGCCGACTTCGAGAAGTGGAAGGCCTCTCCGTTCCTGGGCCTTATCATGTACGTCCAGCTCAAGGACGCCTTCGGATGGGAAGCCTACAAGACAGTCTTCGCCGAGTACCGCAACCTCCCCGACGACGAGCGCCCCAAGAACGACGACGAGAAGCGCGACCAGTGGCTGGTCCGCTTCTCACGCGCCGTCGGGAAGAACCTCGGCCCATTCTTCCAGGCCTGGGGTATCCCCACCTCCGACCAGGCCAGAGACTCCATCTCCGACCTCCCCATCTGGATGCCCGAAGGCTTCCCCCCAGCCTAGAGCTGCCCCCTTGGTCGAGCAGGTAGGAGAGCCCCTGCGCGGGCTCTCCTACTTGCTTCCAGCGTCACATATCGGCGCGGGATCGCCTCTCAGAACAGCCCTCCCAGTGGGCTGTCTGTGACCTTATCTATCACGTCCTCCACCGACACCCCTGGGATCTCGGCTTGGCCCGGCACCTTCGCGCCCCCGAGACCGAGCACATAGACACGGCCTTCCTCTCCCTCACTGAACTCGCACCGGCTTAGCCGGACGCCCGCCGGGGCCCGGACGAAGACCCGCGCCCCCATCTCATCGCCCGGCTCCAGATCCGCACTCACCGACTCATCCCGGCTCGGGTGCACCATCTCGCCTCCCCACTTCACCTTCTCACCCTCCATCGTCTGCAGCACCACCCGGAACGGATCGGAGTACAGCCGCTCCTCATCCGCACTCCCGTTCCTCAACCTCACCTTGATCACCACAAACCCCTCCCCCTCATCCGGCGGATCATCGTCCATATCAACCGATGGGAACTCCACTCCCTCGAACTTCACGTCGAACAGCCCCATCGGACACCACACATCCTTCTCCGCTGCGATCGTCGTCAACGCCGTCGCCCCGCTCTCGTCCTCCGGGTCCGCAAACGGCGCCACCAGCGGCAGCACCATCCCCCGCAGATCGTAGCGCAGCACCTTCCCCTTCCCCGACTTCACAATAAGCTTCGGAACCACGCCCTCCGCCGGCACCACGATCGCCGTGTACAGGTCCATCTTCTGCGCCGGCTTCAAGTCCATGTCAACAGGCTTGCCCGTGCTCTCGATCCCCAGCTCCTGCGACCACTCCCGGTTCACATTCATCGCATCCACCGCGGTGAAGTCCAGGTCCGCCCAGTACACCCTCCGCTCGCTCGGCTGCGGATTCTGAACTGTCATGTGCAACACCAGCAGCTTCTCATCTCCCTCCGCCACCACCGATTCATCTCCCACATTCACCCGTTCAACTGTGAACTCCGCGCTGTTCAACGTGAAGTTGAGCGGGTCGTCCTCGTTTATCGTGTATTCCCGGCCGAGCAGTGCCCACTCCCCGGCCATCTGCTGCGTGCCCATTGTCGCGCCCGCGGCCTGCGGCGCCACTACTATTAGGCGCTTGCTCTGCTGATCGTACACCGCTTGCGCGCCCACAGCCTCCGCAAACGCCACCGCCTCCACATATACCTTCCCCTCGTGCTCCAGCGCCGGCACCTGCGTCGGCTCGCCATTCACCACCACCATCAGCATCAGGACAATCGCCTGCACCGCCTTACCGATCACTGCCGTCATGGACTCACCCTCCCAAGCTGCATTCTTGCCCGCTTCGCCCAATCATATTGCGCCCCCACCCGGCCAGTCAAGCGCCGCCCAGGATCGTTCTGAGGGCATGGGGCTCATGCCTGTGTCCGCTGCGCCGCTGCCGCGCCACTCCCCTCACTCTCACTCCACCTCGAAGCTCGGCACCTGCCTCGCCGCCCTTGGACATCCCCTCGCCACGTCCCCTCCTGCCTACTACCGCGTAGGGCGGAAGCATGTCTCCGCCCGAAGTGCTCGCATCGGTCGAACGCTTCGTCGGAAAGACATCCGCCCTCCTCGGAGAATCACTCAACCCATGCCCCTGACCGAACGCCAGAACTACCTCCGCACCGCCGCCTTCCAGGGCGGCGAGTGGATTCCATGTGACCTCCACATCTCGGCCGCCTCCTGGACCTCCCTCCGCGAGGACCTCGAAGAAGTCCTCGCTCGCCACCCTGTCCTGTTCCCCGGCTTCCAGCCCGGCCGCCAGGACTACGATCACTGGGAGTACGGCCCCGCTCACCGCCCGGGCGAACGATTCACCGACGCCTGGGGATGTGTCTGGGACAACGCCTGGGGCGGCCTCGAGGGCCAGGCCGTCGAGCATCCCCTCGCCCACTGGTCCGCACTCCGAACCTACCAGGTCCCTGACCCGCTCGTCACCGCCGACCGCGGCCCCGCCAACTGGCCCGCACAGCACGACCGCATCGCCGCCGCCCGCACCGCCGGCCACCTAACCGTCGGCTACCTCCCCCACGGTTTTCTCCTCATGCGCCTCTGGTATCTTCGCGGCTTCGATAATCTGATGATGGACCTTGCCGAAGAGCCGCCCGAGCTCAGCAAGCTAATCCAGATGGTGGTCGCACACAACCAGCGCATCGTCCGTGAATGGCTCTCCATCAACGTTGAACTCGTCAACTTCGGCGAAGACCTTGGCGCCCAGCAGGCCTCCATCATCAGCCCGGCCATGTTCCGCAAGTGGATCGCCCCCGCCTACCACCAGCTCATGCAGCCCTGCCGCGAGGCCGAAGCCCATGTATACCTCCACAGCGACGGCCACATCCTTGAACTCGTGGACGACCTGATCGCCTGCGGCGTCACCATCCTCAACCCCCAGGACCTCTGCAACGGCATTGACAACCTCGCCCGCGAAGTGAAAGGCCGAGTCTGCATCTCCCTGGACATCGACCGACAGAAGATCGTCCCGTTCGGCACGCGCAGAGAAATCCGGGAACTCATTCGAGAAGAGGTCATGAAGCTTGGCTCCCCCCAGGGCGGCTTCATGTTCGCCGGCGGAATCTACCCTCCCACCCCGCCCGAGAACGTCGACGCCCTCTGCTCCGCCCTAGAGGAATTCAGAACCTATTGGTCGGATGGTCGAGCTGTCTAGACGATAACAACAAGCATCCTGGTGAGACCCCCAGTCCTCCAGACCGAGATGGTGCCCGGCCACCCGTCCGCCACTGGCCCGGGACCCGTGCTTCTCGTCCTCCGTTCCTCGCTCCGTCGGGGGTTTCGGCACACGAAGTATGCGGCAGGTACCTCCCATGCGGCAGAGAAACTCGCAGTAGTGTGTCACGTCGGAAGACCGCGCAGCGTATGGCCACCAGGGAAACACACCGAGAGACCGCCGGGAGGACGCCTCCTCTCCAGTCGGTCGTTAGGGCGTTCAGGCTCATCCGTGTGCTCGGCCGATCAACGTCGGGCAAGGCGCTCTCCGAGCTGAGTTCCGCCCTCCGCCTCCACAAGTCCACCACGTTCCGCCTCCTTCGCACGCTCGAGGCCGAAGGCCTTGTCCACCAGGATGAGAACACCGGCCGGTATGCCCAGGACCCCGCCTTCTGGATGGGCGTGGCGCCGTTTCTGGCCCCTGCTTTCTCTCTGACCTCCGATGTTCGAGCGCTCCTCGGCCGGCTAGCCGAGGCCACCAACCTATCGGCATCCCTGACCCTCGTGAATGCGCTTGAGCGCGGCATCGTTGTCCCGATGGAGGCAGACCCCTCCACTCCGGTACACGCTCACTCGGGCGGCACAGGCAGCTGGCCGTTTCACGCCACTGCTGCAGGGAAATGTTGTCTGGCCGCACTGCCCGAAGACAAGCTGAGCGATTACCTGAAAGGCGGTCTCGAGCCACTGACCGACACCACCATCACGTCTCCCGGCCGCCTCCGGCGGGAGTTGGCGACAGTCCGCAAGCAGGGCTACGCCTTCAGCCGCGGAGAGGCCGCCGCCGGGGCATATCGGCTTGCGGTGCCTCTGCGCGGCGCCGGCAGTTCGGTTGTCGGCGCTGTTGCCCTCACGCCGGGGACCACCTCCCCTCCCAGGGAGAAGCTCTCGCTCTACGTTGCCTTGCTCCGCGACACTTCGCAGGCGATCTCCGACCTCTTCGAGGACGGCGCCTGGTCGGCCCGTGTCCTGAAGGCCAGGGATGCCAACAGCCTCTCGCCTGTCCGGCCGGATGAGACTGATCCCGGCTTCGGGGACGACCCGGTTCCCCTCGTCAGGACGGTGGCGCGGGCCGTCCGTCTGTTTGCGGCACTCGTGCGCTCGCCCAACGGAAAGCTCCTCACCGAGGTCGTCCGCGAACGGGGGCTCCGCACCACCAGCGCATTCCGGCTCCTCCAAAGCCTCATCGCCGTCGGCTTCGCGCGCCATAGCGCTGCCACCGGCCGCTACGGCGTTGAGCCCCTGCTGTGGCTCCGGCTGTCACCGGTCTTGCGTTCCGCCGAAATGCTCACCTCCTGGACCCACAGGATCCTGGGGGGCCTCGCCGATCTCACCGGCGCGACCGCATGCCTGGTGTTCTCAGATCGAGAGGGTCGCAACGCCATCATGCACGACCGCGCGCTGCCGGCGCGGCCGATCTGCTGGCACCCAGAGAACCTGCCTGCTCCCCCCCTTCACGCTACAGCCGCGGGGAAGTGCATTCTTGCTGGTCTGCCCAAGCGCGCACTGAAGGGCTATATGGCTGAGGGGCTCGTCCCGGTCACAGAGAACACCACCGCCTCGCCCGAGAAGCTCCTCCGCGAACTCGCCGTCGTGCGAGACCGTGGCTACGCGCTGGCAAAGGAGGAGGTGTATCCCGGAGCCGGCGCAGTGGCCGTGCCACTCACCGATCAGCATGACTCGGTGGTGGCAAGCGTCGTGGTCGTGCCCATGGTCTCAGAGTTCACCAGGGCCAACGTGAAGCAGTGGCTGCCCGCCCTCCGCGTTGCAGCAAGCAAGCTATCCCTGATGTTCGTGGCCGACTGGCGCGAGCGACTCCGCGGCCTCGAGCAGTCACAGACCGCCGCCAGCGCGGTCTCCACTCCCGTGAGCCTCCTTTCCGCATAGCGAAACGGGGTTGCGGCGACGCCCCACACTATGGTAACGTACTCACGTCCGGCCTCGCGGTCCGTGCTGAGTCGATTCCCCCCTCGCCAAGAGCGCCGAGGCCGGACTTGATCTACTCCTGGAAGGACCTATGCTTGGCTCGCCACGCGGGCGTTCTCTCGCAAGCGCCTCCATCGTGCGCTTTGCCTTCCTCCCTGTTCTCGTTTCCCGCCAGTTCGGCCCGTACTCGCCCGGCCTCGCCGAGGCCAAGCGGCCTGTCGCAGGGCACCGGGGAGACGCGGCATGGCTGTGGGAGCGCTCTGCAGGGGCAGGAGTGCGGCTGATGGCTGCCTCGCGCACTCATTGCACATAGCGAAACGGCGTTGCCCACTATGCCACGCCGTGGTAGACTGCAGTGAGCCGGCCCCGGGAATCGCGCTGAGCAGACTGAGTGCAGCGCCCATCAGACGCTGAGCACCGGGGCCGGATCTTCTTTGTGGCGTCGGCGGGCCATGGCGGTGGTGGGCACAGGCGGGAGCCGAGGCGGCCCTTTGTGTCGGATGAACGTTACATTCGGCGGTCACATAGGGGGGTAGGCTGGAGCCCGATTGTGCAGCGGGCGATACAGGGATGGTGGATGATATGCACAGGTTTGGCCCCTCCTCCGCAAGCGCACGTCTGGTCGCCTAGTTAGCGATTTCGCGAATTGTCCAGACGGCGCGACAAGAGGTTGACCACTGGACAGCGGGCGGTCATTGTCCGGACGAAGACAGGACACTCAGCGGTCATTCTTTCTGTCCGAGTTTGTCCATTGTTGGAGGTTCTGCACACGGTTTGGGAGCAGTTGTGGGGCTCGTCTCTGCGTATGTGTGCGGCCTCGGCCGGAGCACGACGATCCCCGCATCAGCATCAAGCCTATGTTGGTTTATAGAGATGATGATAGATAGTATGGCTATCAATCGATAGCTAGTGGCGGGGGCAGGAGGAGAAGAGGGGGGCGAGCGATGCCGCCACATGTGGGAGGGGTCCCGACGGGAGAGCCCGAACAGCAGCAAGGGGTGTAGGGCTAGCACTCGTGAGGAAAGGAACTGGGGAGAGATGGCCCACATATGTCCCTGGTGGCATGCCTACTTCTTCGACAACTGGTTTCGGCGGATTCTCTACAAGCCGCAACGACTCTTCGGCCCATATGTTCGCGAGGGCATGACGGTGTTGGATGTTGGGTGTGGCATGGGCTTCAACGCTATCGCCCTTGCCAGAATGGTCGGGGAGCAGGGGCGCGTCATCGCAACTGACGTGCAGGAGAAGATGCTCGATGTGCTGCGGAGGCGTGCTGAGAGGGCCGGGGTCGCGGAGAGGATCGAGACACGCCGGACCCAGCCGGAGTCGATTGGGACCGACACCCAAGTAGGCTTCGCGGTGGCCTTCTGGGTGGTGCATGAGGTGCCGGACGCGGCGCGGCTCATGGAGGAAGTCCGGTCGTGCCTAGCGCCTGGTGCGAAGTTCTTGGTTGTGGAACCTAGGGGACGTGTTTCGGATGAGTCGTTCCGAGAGATGCTGGGTGTCGCAGAGAAGGCCGGACTGAAGGTGTATGATGAGCCGCGCATCCCGTTCAGCAGGTCGGCAGTGCTGCATCGGGGGTGAATGGGAGGGGAGGGGTCGCCGGCGTTCCGAGCGACGATGTTGGGGATGGAGCGACGGGGCAGGAGCAAGCTCCTGCCGAACGGGCGGCCGTGGCGGGCGGTCAAATGAAGTTGCGGAAGACGACGCGGTCGCGGCCGGGGCCGGCGTAGTCCTTGATGACGGGGACGCCATCTTCATTCGGCTCGCCGAGGAGTCCCATGCCGAGGGCGCGGTGGAAGGCGATGGATTCGGCGTTGGTGGGCGTGGTGATCGCCCGGATCTCGGTGCAGCCGCGGGTCTTGGCGTAGGCGATGAAGTGATCGTAGAGACGCCGGGCGAGGCCGCGCCTGCGGTAGGCAGCACGGACGGCGGCGAACTTCACATAGGCAGCGGGGTGTGTCTGGGAGAGAAAGCCGAAGAGGTACGCGGCGACCGTGTCGCCGTCCTTGATAACGTAGGCGGTGTTGCCGAACTCGCGGACGTACATGGGATGGTGCAGGGTAGAGGGTGCGGTCGTGTCCCCAGAAGTCGGCGATGTCGGTGAAGATCTGCTTGAAGTGGTCAAGGGTGCAGTTGGTGATGGTCATGGGAGTTAGGTTGGGTGGGAGGAGGTTGGGTTCCTTGTGGGGGCGCACACGGGGCAGGACGCGTAGGTCCTGCCGTACGAACTGAAGAACGACAGATGCGAGGATCAGTCCGTAGGGCAGGAGCTGTGTCTCCTGCCTCTTACCATATGACAGCGTCACACTGCACCGGTCCCGCGCCTGTTAGCCAGAAGCGGGCGCTGGACCATGTGTAGCGGGAAGCCTGATCCACCAGACCTCTCTGCACGGGATTGCCGTGCATATACGCGAGCTTCGTCCGCCAGTCGTCTTCGTCGCGGATGACGTGGTCGTAGAAGCGGCGCTGCCACAAGAGGCCTTGCAGGCCAATTGGCGCGCGACATCGCCGAGCGAAGGCACTGTGGATCTTGCGAACTAGTTCGCTGAGCGATGGTTCGGTCACCAGGGTTACCAGTACATGGTAGTGGTCGGGCATGACGACGTAGCCGTGGAGGCGAATGTCGCCGCGATCTCGATAGCCCGCGTAGAGGCCGATCAGCATCTCGGGGAGGTGGGCGGTGCAGAGCAGAGGGCGCCGGTGGTGGGTGCAGCAGGTCAGGAAGTAGCTATGACGAGGGAGGTCGATTCTGGGGAGGCGGCGGTGACGCGTAGCAGGGCCTTTCCTGGGCAGGACGCGAAGGTCCTGCCCTACGGACTGGGAAGGAGTCGGTTCCCTTCTCGCGGAGGTTTCGGGAGCAAGCTCCCGAAACACCGCAAAAACACCGCAACACCGCACAGTGGCAGGAGCAAGCTCCTGCCCAACGGTAAGACTATCCCTTCATCCCGCTCAGGGCGATCCCTCTCACGAAGTAGCGCTGGCCGATGATGAAGACGATGAGGACGGGGAGCATGACGATGACGGAGGCGGCCATGAGGAGGTGATACTCGGTGGTGTAGGAGTCCTGGAAGTGGGCGAGGCCGATGGGGAGGGTCTTGAGGGCGAGGCGGTCTACGACCATGAGGGGCCAGAGGAAGTCGTTCCAGGAGTGGAGGAAGACGAAGGTGGTGAGGGTGGCAAGGGCCGGCTTGGAGAGGGGAAGTATGATATGGCGGTAGACGGCGAAGGGGGAGGCGCCATCAATGACGGCGGCGTCTTCGAGGTCGCGGGGGATGGTCATGAAGAACTGGCGGAGCAGGAAGGTGCCGTAGGCGGAGAACATGGGCGGGAAGATGAGGGCGGAGTAGGTGTTGGTCATATGGAGGTTGGACAGGAGGGCGTAGACGGGGAGCATGATGACGATGGCGGGGACCATGAGGGTGGCGAGGTAGCCGAGGAAGATGGAGTCGCGGCCGGGGAAGCGGAGGCGGGAGAAGGCGAAGGCGGCGAGGGAGCTGGTGAACACTGTGCCGATGGTGATGCAGATGGTGACGATGATGGAGTTGAGGTAGAAGACGAAAAAGCCGTCGACGCGGCGGGCGAGGCCGAAGAAGGCTTCGCGGACCTGGATGCCGTGGGCGCGCCAGGCGGCGAGGTAGTTCTCCCAGTGGAGCTTTGTCTGGCGGACGGGGAGGAGGTCGGATTGGGGGAGGGTGAACTCCTCGCCGGCGCGGTCGGAGGGGGAGAGGACCTGGACGTGCGCGCCGTCGGGGGAGTAGCGGAGGATGGCGACGCGGAGGGAGGATCGGGGCGGGGACGCCTCTCCCACAGGTTGGTCCCCTGACAGGCTGGGAGCCTGCCCCACCGGCTGGGATCGCGACAAGAATGTCGCTCCTACGGTTGCGACCTTACATTCGAGGCCGTCGATCGTGACGGTGGTGGGCTCGGAGGGTATCCAGCGGGGCGGGAACTCGACGGCGTGGGCCGGGTGTTTGATGGAGGTGGAGACCATCCAGGCGAAGGGGAGCAGCATGGTGATGCCGATCGCGCTGAGGGCGAGGTAGGCGAGGACCCTGAGTACGGCGTGACGGCGTCTGGAAGCTGCCGCGATCATTGGTAGTGCACGAGGCGCTGGCCGTAGCGCCAGTTGAGTAGGGTGAAGCCGAAGACGAGGAGGAAGAGGACGCAGGCGATGGCGGAGGCGTAGCCGAGCTGGTGCCAGGAGATGGCGTAGTTGTAGATGTAGAGCATGAGGGTGGTGGTGGCGCCGCCGGGGCCTCCGCCGGTCATGAGGAAGGCAGCGGTGAAGAGGAAGGAGCCCTGGATGCCGGCGATGACGCTCATGGTAACGACGAAGAAGGTGGTTGGGGAGAGCATGGGCCAGGTGATGTGGCGGAGGCGGGCCCAGGGGCCGGCTCCGTCGAGGTCGGCGGCCTCATAGAACTCCTTGGGGATTCCCTGGAGTCCGGCGAGATAGAGGACGCAGTTGTAGCCGCCGACGGATGCCCAGATGGTCATGATGATGAAGGCGGGCTTGGCGAAGGCCGGCGTGGTGAGCCAGTCGGGGGGGTGGGGGATGCCGAGGGTGATGAGCATGCTGTTGAGGAGGCCGATCTCGTTGGGCTGGGAGTGGAAGATCCACTTCCAGACGATGCAGACGGCGACGGCGGAGGAGACGGTTGGGAGGAAGTAGATGGTGCGGAAGATGGTGATGCCGCGGAGGCGCTGGTTGAGGAGGAGGGCGAGGAGGAGGGAGCCGGCGATGGAGAGGGGGATGCCGATCATGAGGAAGAGAGTGTTGCCGAGGTAGCGCCAGAAGAGAGCGTCGTCGGTGGCGAGGCGGATGAAGTTGCCGAGGCCGACGAAGCGGACGTGGTCGCGGAGATCGCTGAGGCCGGTGATGGGTGCGAGGCGGTAGTCGGTGAGGCTGAGGGCGAAGCACGCGAGGACGGGGAGGAATGTGAAGAGGACGAAGCCGAGGAGGTTGGGGAGGAGGAAGGAGAGAGCGGGGAGCGTTCGGCAGGAGACGGCGAGCAGCACTGCCGCCGCGAGGGCGAGCAGAAGAGGGACGATGCCCGAGAGCACCCATAGGATCAGAAGCACGGCCACGAGAGCAATGGCCAGTGCGACCGCGAGGGCCGTGCCGGCCGGGCGGCGGCTGCGGTCGAGTGCTGTTGGGACCGCGGCGCGCGCGCCGGCGACGAGGAGCGCGGCGGCGACCAGAAGCAGGACGGGAAGGATGCTGCGAACAAGGGCGACGAAGGCCAGGAGCAGCAGGGCTCCGAGAGCGGCGCTCGCCATGGCGATGGCGACGCGGGCTGCCTGTCTGTTTGTGGGAGGCGCCACGGTGGGAGCTCGGGTGCGCTATCGCATGGGTGTGGGTGCTTGTGAGGACATGGGGTGAGGGGGGCTAGTTCTCTCCCAGGTCGGTGGAGGTATCGGGGTAGTTGAACGAGTCGACTTCCTCGCCGATGAAGATGGTGACGATGAACTGGTCACGCTCGAAGCTGGGGAGGTAGGAGTGGACGATATCGTCGTCGAGCTGACGGAGGAGGTCGTCGCGCAGGGCGTCGTCGAGAGGGGATTCGAGGAAGAGGCTGGCCTGGACGGAGGCGTCGGCATAGTGGATGCTGGCCTGGCCGGTGCGCTGTTCGCCCTGCCAGATCACGTAGATTTCGGAGGACAGAGTGCGGAGGAGGCGGACGAAGCGGAATTGGCTCACTTTGTCACCTTTGGTGAGGCGTCAGGGATTCTGTTCGGCAGGGGCGCGGGGCGGTCCTGCCGAGTGGATGGCACGGAAGGCGAGTGGGACGGTTAAGAGGCGCGGCGGAGGGTGCCGATGTTGACAGTGGGCGGGTGCGGCCGCGCGGCGGAGTGGGGACGCGAGCGGAGGGGCGGGCAGATAGGATTGAGAGAGATGACCGAGGTGACGGAGAGGGAGATGAACGGCCTGAGGAAGGCGGCTGCGCTGGCCGTGATGTTGGGGCCGGAGAAGGCAGCGGAGGCGATAGAGAAGGGGGGGCTGGATGAGTCGCAGGTGGAGCGGCTAGCGGGAGAGGTGGCGCGGCTGGACGGGTTGGACGACGAGACGCGGCGGGCGGTGGGAGCGGACCTGGAGGCGGAGAGGGCTGGGGGAGATGCGGGCGGCGGTGTGGCGGCGGCGGAGGAACTGCTGCGGCGGACGCTGGGGGAGGAGAAGGCGGCCAGGGTGATGCCGTGGGTGCGGCCGCGGCGGTCGGCGCGGCCTTTCGGGACGCTGATGCAGGTGGGGGCGGAACAGCTCGCGGATGCGCTGCGGGAGGAGCAGCCGGCGGCGGCGGCGGTGGTGCTGAGGTATCTGCCGAGGAAGAAGGCGGGGGAGGTGCTGACGGGACTGCCAGAGGAGCTGCGGATGGAAGTGGTGATGCAGTTGGTGAAGGGGGGAGAGCCGTTCGGGGAGGCGCTGAGGCAGATGGAGGCGGCGCTGGCGCGGAAGGCGGCGGGGATGGGGGCGGGGGCGGAGGAGCTGCGGGAACAGGAGGAGAGCGCGCGGGCGGGGCCGCGCACGCTGGTGGAGATACTGAGCCAGTCGGAGCTGGAGGTGGAGACTGCGGTGCTGGAGGCACTTGCGGAGCGGGATCCGGAGCTGGGGGAGCAGGTGCGGGAGTCGATGTTCGTGTTTGAGGATCTGCCGCGGCTGGAGAGCAGGGCGGTGCAGCTTGCGCTGCGGGAGGTGGAGCCGTCGGAGCTGGCGGTGGCATTGAAGGGGGCTTCGGAGGAGACCAAGAAGACGGTGTTCGAGAACCTGTCGGAGAATGCGGCGGCCGGGCTGAAGGAGGATCTGGAGTCGTTGGGTGCGGTGCGGAGGCGGGATGTGTACGGGGCGCGAGAGAAGGTGGTCAACTCGGTGAGATCGCTGGCGGAGGAAGGGAAGATCAGCATCCGACAGGAGGAGGAAGCAGAGGAGGAGATGATCGAGTAGCTGCGAGCCCGGCTGGGGCTTGCGGTGTGATCGGGAGGGCAGAGCGGGCCAGCGCCGAATCCTCTAGAAGGGGCGGCACTGCTCGTTGTACGGCCGTCTGTTGTCGGGTTAGGGGTCGTGGGGCTGGAAGGCCGGGTTTGTTAGGTCCGGCCTTCTCGGCGTAACGGGAGGCAAGGCCATGGTGACCGACAGTATTCTGGACCTGATTGGGAACACTCCAGTGGTGCGATTGAGCGGCGGGAGGATCTACGCGAAGGCGGAGTTCCTGAATCCGGGCGGGAGCATCAAGGATCGCGTAGCGTTGGCGATGATCGAGGGCGGGGAGCGGGATGGCCGGCTGAAGCCGGGTTCGATCATCGTGGAGCCGTCATCGGGGAACACGGGGATTGGGGTGGCGCTGGTGGGGCGGCTGAAGGGATACCCGGTGCGGATCGTGATGCCAGAGGGGATGAGCGAGGAGCGAAAGAAGCTCATCAAGGCGCTTGGGGCGGAACTGGTGTTGACACCGGATGAGGATGGGATCGCGGGGGCGGTGGAGCGAGTGAGGGAGATGGCGGCCGAGGATGGGAGGATCTTCGTGCCGCAGCAGTTTGAGAACCCGGAGAATCCGCGGGTGCACTATGAGGAGACGGCACACGAGCTGTGGCGGCAGATGAGGGGAGAGGTGGCGTGCTTTGTTGCCGGGGTCGGGAGCGGGGGGACTCTGCAGGGGGTGGGAGGGTTCCTGAAGGAGCGGAAGCCGGACACGAAGATCGTTGCGGTGGAGCCGAAGAACGTGTCGGCGCTGCTGGGGCACGAGCCGGGGCTGCACCAGATTCAGGGGATTGGGGATGGATTCGTGCCGGCAGTGCTGGATGTGTCGCTGGTGGACAAGGTGGTGGAGGTCACCGATGAGGATGCGATCGAGACAACGCGAGAGCTGAGCCGGGATTATGGGATGCTGGTGGGGATCTCATCCGGGGCGAATGTGTGGGCCGCGCAGCGGCTGGCGAAGGAGACTGAGGGGAACATCGCGACGGTGCTGCCGGACCGGGCGGAGAGGTATTTCAGCACGGCGCTGATGTGAGTGACTGCGGTCGTCTGCGGCTACTGACAGCCCGCGTTGCGTGACGAGTCTGTGGCGCGACCTTTCTCTATCTCGCCCATCTCCTTCACTGCTGCTAGTATCGTCGCAACGGGTATCGCGCGTCCTATCCCAGTCGGTATCGCAATCTCCACAGAAGGACGCATCTCCTCTGCAAAGACCATCCCGCAAAGACGTCCATCGCGTCGAACCAGGGGACTGCCGGAAGAACCCCGCGGGACCATTGCATCTATGAGCATCTCGCGAGGGATGATGGCATCCGGCACCAGCCTCAGCATATCCTCGTATCCAGATGCCAAGCTCCTGCGGAGGCAGTAAGCTACGCTCCTCAGCTTGTCGTCGCGGCGCCATGACACTACGGGGGAATAGAAGAAGAGCTCAGTTCCTAGGTGTGGATTGCTCTCGCTCGGTTTCAATGGCTCTCGGTCGTCTACGGGTTCCACGAGCCTAAGAACAGCGATGTCGAAGTTCCGACCTCTTATGAGGGTCTGAACGTCGCATGGCCGACAGGCTGGCTCACCACGGGATGCTGGGTATACGACCACCTCAGACTGGTCCCTGTGCTTCACTACGTGAGCGCAGGTCACAAACGATCTCCTGTCGCCAAGCATGAATGCGATACCGTGGCCCTCTTCAAGGAAACCGCGCGTTCCGTCGGGGCTTACCAAGGTGACACCGCCCTGTCGCGCATCGACCCAGCGTCCGACAGTCACTAGCGCGAGAGACTGCATAGTGCTCTTGACCGCTGATTCCGCTATGGGCTGTGCCATCGTATCCCCTCCTCAGATCCGCGTTGGCAGCACGTAGACGCTACGACTCCGCGGATAGCGCCGAACCTTCAGCGAGTTCAGTTCGACGGACACATAGGCTCTCCCCCTGGGCGAGGCCGCCAACGGGGCAAGGGACGGTGAAGTAGAGGCGCCTGCTGCGCCGCCAGAGGCGGCGGGGGTTAGTCTTCGTTGGTGCCGTAGCGCTCCCAGTGGA
>JALGTG010000235.1 GCA_029821495.1 Candidatus Hebobacteria bacterium | reverse complement strand
TCCCCCTCCGCCCCCTACAGGATATACCGCGCCAGATCCAAGTCCTTAACGACCTCCGCCAGCCGCTCCCCTACATACTCCGCCGTGATCTTCACATGCGCCGGCGAGATATCGGACCCCTCGAACGACACCTCCTCCAGCAGCCGCTCCATGATCGTATGCAGCCGCCTCGCTCCGATATTCTCCGCCTGCTCGTTCACCTGCGCCGCAATCCGCGCAATCTCCGCCACCCCATCCTCCGTGAACTCCAGCTCCACCCCCTCCGTCGCCATCAGCGCCGTATACTGCCGGATCAGCGAGTTCTTCGGCTCCGTCAGGATCCGCACGAACTCCTCTTCCCCCAGCGCGCTCAGCTCCACCCGCAGCGGAAACCGCCCCTGCAGCTCCGGGATCAAGTCCGACGGCTTCGTCGCGTGAAACGCCCCCGCCGCCACGAACAGAATGTGATTCGTCTGCACCGGACCGTACTTCGTCATCACCGTGGATCCCTCCACGATCGGAAGCAGCCCCCGCTGCACCCCCTCCCGGCTCACATCCGGCCCCCCGACCCCTCGCTCCCGCCCCGCGATCTTGTCCATCTCATCTATGAAGATGATCCCCGCCTGCTCCGCCCGGTCCACCGCCTCCCCCGTCACCTGCTCCATATCTATCATCCGTTCCGCTTCCTGGTCTACCAGGATCCGACGCGCATCCGCTACCGTCACACTCCGCCTCCGTCGCTGCTTAGGAAACATCCCCCCCAGCATGTCCTGCAGATTCATCCCCATCTCTTCCATCCCCGCAGACGAGAAGATCGGCAGCGTCATGAACCGGCTCTCCTCCACCTCGATCTCCACCATCCGCTCATCCAGCTCCCCCGCCAGCAGCCGCCTCCTCAGCTCCGCGCGGTCCCCGCCCTTCGTCGGCTCCTCCGTCTCCTCGGGGGGAGGCGCCTGCGTCTGTCCCGACTGCAGCAGCGCCGCCACCGTATCCCCGAATGACTGCCCCCCCTGCCCGCTCCGGACTCTCCCCCCGCGCGCCAGCGCATCCAGTATCCGTCCGGTGGCCACCTCCTCCGCCTGCTTCTTCACCCCCTCCACCCTCTCCGCTCGCACCATCCGCACCGAGGCCTCCACCAGATCCCGCACCATCGCGTCCACATCCCGCCCCACGTACCCAACCTCGGTATACTTCGTCGCCTCCACCTTGATCAGCGGCGCACGCACCAGCTTCGCCAGCCGCCGCGCAATTTCCGTCTTCCCCACTCCCGTCGGCCCGATCATCAGGATGTTCTTCGGGATCACCTCATCCTTGATGTCCTCATCCAACTTCTGCCGCCGCACCCGGTTTCGCAGCGCAATCGCCACCGACCGCTTCGCCGGCCCCTGCCCCACGATGTACTTGTCCAGCTCCGCCACGATCCGCCGCGGCGTCAGATCATCCGTCTTGCTGCCTGTCCCTGCCTGAGTTCTTGTCTTCATATCACGCGTATTCTAACACAATTCGTCCTCCGCGGCGATACGCTCCCGCGCCCATGTCCGTAGCGCGTAGCCTTGCGCGTAGCCTACTCCTGCGAACGCAGGGGTGGGGCCGTGGCTGCCGATCGTCGCCGTTTTGTAGGGCGGGCATTCCCATGCCCGCCGCCCCTCCCGTTCGGCAGGAGCTTGCCTCCTGCCCAGTGCCCATCTTGCGCTGGATCTGTAGGGCAGGAGCGTGTCTCCTGCCCAGTCCCTATCTTGCGTTGCGCAAGAGCCGTACACGCCCGCCCGCGGCGGCTTGCCTCCCGCCCTTGTAGGCCGGCATCTCCCCATGCCGCCTCGTGTCTCCGCGCTGCATTCGTCCAGCCGTCAAGTCGGATGAGCACGAGCAGGTCACACCCGCCCCTCCGTCGAACAAACTCCTCTCGTACGAAACGAGACGTTCTCCCTCGAAAGGGAGAACGTCACTTCTATTGCTGAGGCAGGCACTCTTGAAGACCACGCGAACGACCATCAACAACGGCTGGACCGTGCGCCTCCTGGCCGAGGAGAAAGCTGGGGCCCACTCCGCGCTCGGCGGCAGCGACAAGCTCCTGGTGCCGCCCCTCCCGGCCAACGTCCCCGGCCACCTCCACGACGACCTCATGCGCGCCGGAGTCATCCAGGACCCCTTCTATCGCTTCGGCGAGATCGGCGCGGCCTGGGTTGACGAGTGCGACTGGGCCTACGAGACAACATTCCAGGTCACCGATCCCGCCTCCCAGCACGCCTGCCTCGTCTTCCACGGCCTCGACACCGTCGCCGAGATCTCCCTCAACGACTCCCCCCTCGGCCAGACCGACAACATGTTCGTCCCCCACGAGTTCCCCGTCGGCGGCAAGCTCCGCGTCGGCGACAACACCCTCCGCGTCGTCTTCCGCTCCGCCATGCGCGTCGGCCGCGCGCGCGCCCAAGAGTGGCGCGAGGCCAACCCGCAGCTCCCCTCGAACGCCATGACCGAGCGTGCTGTCCTCCGCAAGGCCCAGTACATGTACGGATGGGACTGGGGCCCCCGCGTTGTCTCCTGCGGCATCTGGCAGCCCGTCGAACTCCTCTCCCTGCCCGTCGCTCGCATTCTCGACTGGCGCCATGAAGTCCAGTTCTCGCCCGACGCACCCGCGCGCCTCCACATACAGGCCTTCGTCGAGCGCTCCCCCGAAGCCGAGGACGCGCCCCTCACTCTCGCCGCCTCCCTCCCCGGCGTCGGCAACACCGAAGACGGTTTCTCCGACCCCGGTGTCGAGCCGGCCTCCGCCCCCGTTCCCACAGGCGAAGGCCGCCTCCGCGTCGACCTCACTCTCAACATCGAAGACCCCCGCCTCTGGCAGCCCGCCGGCCGCGGCGACCCACACCCCGACAGCCTCCCCACCCTCTACCAGATCGAACTCTCCCTCGCCGCCGACGAACCCGTGGACACCCGCCGCGCCCACATCGGCCTCCGCACCATCGAACTCATCCGCGAGCCCGACTCGGACGGCAAGGGCGAGTCCTTCAAGTTCCGCGTCAACGGCCACGACATCTTCGCCAAGGGCGCCAACTGGATCCCCGCCGACTCCCTTCCCAGCCGCCTCCCCCACGACTCCGAGGAAGTCCACAACACCCGCGTTCGCGACCTCCTCGTGGCCGCGCGGGATGCCGGCATGAACATGCTCCGCGTCTGGGGCGGCGGCCTCTACGAATCCGAGCACTTCTACCACCTCTGCGACCAGCTCGGCATACTCGTCTGGCAGGACTTCCCCTACGCCTGCGCCTACTACCAGGAGGACGATGCCTTCGTCCAGGCATCCCGCACCGAGGCCATCGCCGCCGTCCGTCGCCTCCGCAACCACCCATCCCTAGCCCTCTGGTGCGGCAACAACGAGAACCATTGGTTCTTCGGCATGTGGTGGCGCCGCACCGGCGCGGACCCCAGACCATTCGATCACAAGATCTACGAGCACATGCTGCCCGAAGTCGTCGCCGAGGAAGACCCCGCCCGCCCCTACTGGCCCTCCTCCCCCTTCGGCGGCGACGATCCCAACAGCCCCGACTTCGGCGACATGCACTGCTGGGATGTCTGGCACGGCCGCGGCGACTGGGTCCACTACGCCGAGCACAGGCCCCGCTTCTCATCAGAGTTCGGCTTCTCCGCCTCCTGCGGCCCCGCCGCCTGGGACATGTGCCTCGCAGATCAAGACCGGTCCCCTCGCTCCCTCGTCGTCAAGTGGCACGACAAGACCGCCAAGGGCTACGACCGCTACCTCGGCTACACAACCCTCCACTTCCCCGACCCCGAAACCCTCGACGACTACACCCAGCTCAACCAGCTCGAAGCCCTCAAGTTCGGCATCGAGAGCTGGCGCCGCACCATGGGCCGCTGCTGGGGCACCCTCTTCTGGCAGCTCCAGGATTGCTGGCCCGTCCAGTCCTGGGCCGTCATAGACTACGCGCTCGAGCCCAAGGCCGCCTACTACGCCGCCCGTCGCTTCTACGCGCCCGTCCTCCTCTCACTCGCCCGCCGCGGCGACGTCGTAGAGGCACATATCGTCAACGACCTCCTCACCGAAGTCGAGGGCGACGTGAAGCTCGCGCTCATTACTGCCGGCGGCGAAGTCCTCGCCGAAGAGAAGCTCTCTGCCGCCGTCGGCCCCAACTCCGCCGCCAAGGTCGGCGAGCTAACCCTCGCCGCCGCGCAGGGCCGCGAGACCGAAGTCTTCGTCACCGGCGAGTTCGCCCCGACCCAGGACCTCCCCGCCCAAGGCCT
>JALGTG010000234.1 GCA_029821495.1 Candidatus Hebobacteria bacterium | reverse complement strand
CAGCTTGTCCTCGGGCGCGCTGAAGGGCTCGTTGAGAATATCGTAGGCCGCCACCGCGCTGCGGTCCTTGTATCGAGATGCGATCTGCCGCCACAGCCACACCATCCGCCGCCGGTTCTCCTCGTCGGTCCACAGCTCGCTGTCGCCCTGCCGCCCGCTGTGGTGCGCGCCGTTCTGGCTGCCGGGCGCGCCGTGCAGATCGAGAATGGTGTACATGCCCTCCGCTTCGGCCCAGTCAACTGCGCGGTCTATGTAGACCCACGCATCGGGCTTCAGCTCGAAGGGCCGCGAGTCGTCCTCCAGCAGCGTGTACAGGATCGGCACTCGGACCACATTCATGCCGAACGACTTGATGATCTTGAAGTCGCGGGTTGTAATGTAGTTGTCGCGGTAGGTGGTCATGAGGTCGTCCTTGGCGGCCTTGCCGAAGCGATCGGCGAGCACCCGCTCCATGGTGTACTGGTCGGGGATGCCGCGGGTGCCCATGTTGTGCATCCACATTTCCTGGAGCAGCCAGTGGCCGATGTTACACCCCTTGAGCAGCACCTCGTTCCCCTCCGCGTCCACCCATTTGGTGCCGCTCGTCCCGACCATGGGCAGAGCCGCCGCCGCGCCCGCCGCCCGCGGAGCGGCCAACGCGCCCAACACCCCAGCAAGACAGGTAGCCAGGCAGGTTATGTGGTTCATGGCGGCTACTCTTCGGCACCGCGCCCCCAACAACCTCGCCCCGGCCGACGCCGGGGCACCGCCAGACCCGGGATGCCCAAAAGAGCAGGGAGCGGGGGCTAGCCGGTGAAGTAGGCTTCAGAGGGGCGTTTCCGGTGAGTTACCGCGCTGAGGGGTCCCCTACTCGACCGCGCTTGAGCGAGGGCGAAGGAGGCGACAGTGCTGGCGATGTTCGGCCCCTTTGGGGCCCCGGAGATTGTACTCATTCTGATCCTCTTGGCTGGGTTTGCGCTCTCCGTGGCGGTGGTAGTAGGTGTTGTCTGGCTCTGTACTCGGAAGAAACCGTAGCGAGAGGAGGCGAGGGATCATGCGATTCAGGTGGGTCCTTTTGATCGTGCTCGCGTGTGCAGTGTCATCAGCGGCTCTTACCTACGCCGTTCTCAGATTCGTGCGGCCCCAAGCCATCCAAGCGCGAAGGGTGAGGAGCATCGAAGATGCGCGTGCTTGTCAGTTGAACTTCAGGGCTATCGACATTGCTGCCCAGGCCTACTTCGCGCAGAACAAAGCGTGGCCTGCGAATGTAACCGACATGCTGCCGCCAGGGTACCCTCAAGCCACCACACCTGCGAGCATGAAGGGCGGACAGCTCACCAGGCTTCCTGTTTGCCCGTTTGACACTCCGACAGACCCTAAGCCCTACAATCTGCTCGAGATCCGTGAAGACCCCACAGATGCCTGGTCGCCCGTAGTCGGTGTACTGACAGACTGGAGGGGGCACTGGGCCAATCCACAGTGGAGCGTCGAACCGGAGCACCTACCGTAAGGTAGATGGGCCGACAGTGCGCTGAAGAGAGCGAAGGGAGGCGAGGGATCATGAGACTCAAGTGCACCGTAGTTTCGCTGTTGACAACGCTTCTGTTCTCAGTTGTGTTATCGTCGGGTCAGACCGCCGAGCTCAGCCAGCCACTAGGCTGGAGCAGAGAGGTGCCTGAGGGAGGGGTCCGTGACTGTAATCTTGTACTCGCCGGCACCACAGATGCGCCCGAAGGCACAAAGGTCCACTGCAGCGTCAGCAACGCCGCTTACAACCAGAAGGCGAAGGTGAAGCTCTTCTATAGGAAGCAGATTGTGGAGGTGAACGACGTAGGTGGATACAGCGCCATATTCAACATGGCGGAGGCCCCAGAGAAGGAGATGGTGGATATCGCAGCACGAATCTTCTCTGAGGAGGGAGAGATAGCTACACAGGTCATCCGCTGTATCCGGTGGATGCCCATCCGCCGCCAGTGCGAATTCCCACGTAGGTACAAACTCACGAACAAGGTCGAAGTATTCAAGGCGACCATTCACTTCAACGTCATTGGGAATCCAGAGGCCCACGTCGTCCTGTTCAACGGGACCAAGAAGGCCATCGATGCATGCACAGTCGACATCTTCTGCTACAACAACTACGACGAGCCTGTGAACGCCTACGCCCGTGGAAGCAACCGATTCAGAGGCATATGCCAGAAAGTGATAGAGTCACGCGAGTACGCACATGTTGTGTGGACTCTATACGGTCACGAGAACACCACCAAGATCAAGGCCAGGGTACTCAGATGGCACTCCGTCAAGGACTAGGCCCGCCGCCCGCGGAGCGGCCAACGCGCACAACACCACAGCGAGACACGTAGCCAGGCAGGTTATGTGGTTCATGGCGGCTACTTTCGGCATCCCGCCCCCAACAACCTCGCCCCGGGCCGGAGCACTTGTAGGGCGGGAAGGGCTGAGAGAGCAGGAAGCGGGGGCTAGCCGGTGAAGTAGGCCTCAGAGGGGCGTTTCCGCTGAGTTACCGCGCTGCTGCTCCCCTACTACATGCGCCCGGGTGAGGACGAAGGAGGCGAGGAAGATGGGTAACGCTAGATGGGCGGTGGTCCTGACCGCGGTGATGACGGTGTTGACAGCGGGGTGCGGTACGGCGCCCACGCCCGCTCCGACCCCGACGGGAGAGACGTTCAGAGCCACTCCGACGTCGACGCCGGAAATGCCTAGCGCGGCGCCAGTCGCGCCCCGGCCGGAGACACGGGCGCTGCGAGTGGCAGTGACCGATGATACTGACGGACCTCTCGGGGGCCTTGGCAAAGTGGAGGTATGGGTGCGCGGCCACGGGTCCTGGTATCCTGATCTGCGCTTCGGCGGCGATGTTCGAACATTCGACGGGTTCACGCTAGGCAAACATGACGGCGACTTCTTCGTGTACCCGGATGGTCGGGATGGCGCGGAGGTCCGCGTTCTGCTGGATGTCCCGGCCGATATGATCTCGGGAAGTGTGCGGGACATGGTGATGGTCGAGATTCACAGGCGGAAAGTTGTGGTCATAGGGGTGCCGATCCCCGACGGGCCTGGGGGATGCGGCCAGGAGTTCAAGCGGTAGAGCGGCCTTCGGTCTCGGCCAAGGTGGAGAGGCGCGGACGGCCGGCGCAGAACCGACGGTGCCAAAGAGGAGCGAGGACGATGGGCAAGTGGACCTGTGGGGTAGATGCACTGGCGAGGAGGATGCGAGGGTTGGCGAGGCCCGGCCAGCTTCGGGCGGAAGCTCTCGGGTGTGGGTGTGTGCTCGTGCTCATTGGAATGGGCCTGGCGGTTCCGGTGGCCATCGTGGTGGTACTGGCTCAGGGGGCGGCGAAGAGGAAGGCGAAGGCGATACTGACGGGAGAGCGGCCCGCGACAAGGCTGGATATTGACGATTGCCTGAGAACACTGGGCAGCCAGCAGGATGCGGAGTCCATCGAGCTGGTGCGGCGGCTCACGGCGCTGCGCCTGGATGGGCCTGAGGAGCGGCCCTGAGAGCAGAGCTCGGCCGGGGCCGGCGGATATGGGGACGGGGGAACAGAGGCAAAGGAGGCGAGTATGCTGGTGTTCCTTCGAGAGGCTGGAGTGGTGGTGCTTGTCCTGACAGCGCTCTTTCTGGTGTGGTATCTCCTGATGGGCCTCAACTCGCGGAACGCGGCCATCGTCTGGGTGCTAAGCGTCATGGTAGGTGCGGCCTTTCCTGATTATGCGTATGGCAGGGCAGGCATAAGCTGGTTCTACTGGTTCGTCCGGCCGATCGTGACGTTCTACGCCTGTTACCACATGGGGAGCTACCTGTCGCGGGGCGAACTGAAAGCGAGGCGACGCGATCTGTAGGTCCTACCGCGGTCAGCTTGTGGCCGAACCCAGGTTGGCCGGGTTCCTCGTGCTGAACGACGCGAGCTATGCCGGCCATATGAT
>JALGTG010000233.1 GCA_029821495.1 Candidatus Hebobacteria bacterium | reverse complement strand
GGCACCGGGATGCCCTGCCTGGCGCGCTGCGTGTGCTGCTCGTCCATGGACGCGTCTGTCTGACCGGGCCTGACGCGGGACAAGACCCCTATCGGCGTGGTCTCGGTCATCCCCCACGCCTGGACGAGACACAGGTTGTGTCGCTCCTCATACGCCTTCAGGAGGCTCTTGGGTAGTGCTGCCCCGCCCACCAGGATCTGCCGCATTGCAGAGAGGTCATACGCGCCGGGGCGCGCATCCAGCTCCTCCAGCACCCTCACCCAGATGGTCGGCACACCCGCGGTGAGGGTGACGCGCTCATCCTGGAATGCCTGGAGCAGGCTGACCGGATCGAGGTGCGGCCCCACGAACACCTGCTTCGCGCCCATCATCGCCGCGATAAACGGCCACCCCCACGCATTCACGTGGAACATGGGCACCGCGGGCAGCACGCAATCCAGCTCTCGCACGTTGAACCCACACGACAGAGCGCCCGCCAGCGTGTGGAGCGCCAGGGCCCGATGGGAGTAGACCACTCCCTTGGGTCTGCCAGTCGTTCCAGACGTATAGCACATAATGGCGGCCTGGTATTCGTCAGGGTCGGGCGGCGCGGAATCGTCGGCGCTCGCTCCGGCCAGCAGAGACTCGTAGCCTGCCGCGCCCGCCGGCAAGCTCCCTCCCTCGCCGACCACTACGACGTGCTCCATGCTCACGTGGTCGCTGACGGCCTCCCAGACGGGCAGCAGCGATTCATCCACGATAAGCACGCGGTCGCCGGCGTGGTTCATGATGTACGCCAGGTCATCGGGATGCAGGCGGATGTTCAGCGTGTGGAGGACGCCTCCGAAGCTGGGCACCCCGAAGTAGGCCTCCAGATGCGGGTAGTGGTTCCAGCACAGCGTGGCCACCCGGTCTCCGGCGCGGATGCCCAAGCCCTGCAGGGCCAGCGCCAGACACTTGGCGCGCCGGGCCATATCCGCATACGTGTAGCGGTGCCAGCTCTTGTCCGGGAGCCAGGTAGCGACTTCACGTGTCGCGTAGAACTGCTCCGCCCGGCGGAGAATGGCATTCAGGGTCAGGGGGTAGTCCATCATCAGGCTGTCCATCGCCGCTCCTCTTGCGTCGCGACCTCTTGCCACGCACACGACCGGCCGCACTCACAGGGCGCCTGCGCCGCGCTTCATCCATTAAGCTTCCGCACTCGCCCCCGGCGTCTCCTCTGTCTTCCCCGAATCAGTTCACCGGCAGAACGGCCCGGGACCGCGCCGGAATCACCCGCGGGTCAACTCAGTTGTCGCGCGGTCGCTCGCCCGCCTCACCTGCCGCTACACATCGCCGGGAACTGGCGGGAGGAACAGGGGTGCCGTCACTGAGGCGCCGCTCTGCGGATGCTCCATCAGCCCGATGATGCGATGCCGCTTCCCCCGAAGAGGAAACGGCACCCAAAGGCCCGGCAGCGTCTTCCTTATGGCAGCGCGGTGGAACCTTACTCTATAGAACTTGGACTCTCATCAGCCGTGTCAAACGCAACTGCACACGGTCAGCCCACCACACCGGCACTGCCGCACGGCCTGAGAGTGGTGCGCCATCCGTGCGCCGACTGGAGACCGGCAGGCAGCTCAGGGCCGACCGGGCGATGATGGTGCGACGGACACAGAGCCGCACCTGTCTCTCATCCGCGCACTGCCCAGCGGACGATCTCGGTGAACCTGGGCGGCTTTCCCTGCATGAGGATACCAACGCGGAAGATGCGCCCGGCGGCCCAGACTGAGATGAGGGTGAAGACGATCACGCCGAAAAGGCCGACCCACGGCTGCCAGGCGGGGATGGTGACGGGGGAGGCGATCCGGAGGAGCATGATCAAGGGAGTGTAGATCGGCACGAGGGAGATCCAGGTGGCAAGGCCGCCGCCGGGATCCCTGACGAGGGGGACCCAGATGAAGAGGGGGAGCGCGATGAGGAGCCACATGGGCATGATGAGGGATTGGGCTTCCTTGGGGTCGGTGCACGTGGAGCCGAGGGCGAGGGCGAGGGCACCGAACATGAAGAGGGCGCCGAAGCCGTAGGCGGCGAACCACGGCAGCGCGTCGTAGGGGACGATTTCGCCGACGCCTACCTTCCGAGCGACGATCAGCCCGGCCACCAGGTAGATGGCGACCATAGTGAGGGAAACACCGATGGCACCCAGGAGCTTCCCCCACATGAGCTGAGTGGTTGGGATGGAGCCGAGCAGGACCTCGGCGATGCGCAGGCCCTTCTCCTCCAGTATGGCCGTGATGAGGGTGCTGGCCGCGGTCATGATGAGGATGAACATGAGCATCATGACGGCGTAGGGCAGGAGGAGCGAGGCGGCTTTGTCGTCTCCCTGCCGGCCTCGCACCTCGCCTGTCTCCTCGTCGAGGGTCAGGAGGCCGCGCCCCTCGACCCACATCCAGCGCGTGACGCGCTCGACGATCTCGATGTCGACGTCGGCTGCGGCGACGCGGAGGCCGCGGACGCGGGTGTTGATGGGGTTCACGAACCAGTTCCGGGTGTTGTCAAAGGCGGGGTTCTCGGCGAAGTAGATGATGCGGACAGCATCGGGGTCATCGCCGGGGTTGAGGACATCCCGTCCGATTTCAAGGAAGGCGGAGAGCTCGCCGGCGCGGACCCGATTCGAGAGGTCGAGGCGCTGGGCGGCGATGTCAGCTTCGTCGGGGGGGACGACGTACAGGAAGTAGGCGGGCTGCACCTTCTTGCCGGTTTCCTCGTCGTAGAGCTCGGACTCGTTGCGGCGCTGGGCGGCTTCGAGGAGCGCGGGCGCGATGACTTCGGTGTGGTCGATGATGGCGATGTGGCGATCGGTGGTGTCAACGCGTCCTTCGGTGAACTTCATGACGATGAAGATGCCGCCGAAGATGACGGGGACGAGGAGGAGTCCGATGACGAAGCCTTTGGTGCGGACGGCGGCGTTGTAGTCGCGGGCGGCGATGAGCAGTGCCTTACGCATTGTTGGCCTCCTCCGCGTCGGGTCCGGCGATCCGGACGAAGATATCGTGCAGGGAGGGTCTGCCGAGTTCGAAGTGGGTGACGCGCGCGCGGGACATGATGGCGGCGAGGACCTGCTGGGAGTCGGCGTCGGATTCGAGGCGAAGCTCCTGGATCTGTCCGCGGTCGGTGAGGCGTTCGACGCCGGGGAGGTTCTGGAGGTGCGCGGCGTCGCCGTCGATGCGGGTGCGGATGGTGTCGGTGCCGTAGCGGTCCTGGACATCGGCGAGGGTGCCATCGAGCACCTTCCGGCCGCGGAAGATCATGAAGACGAAGTCGCACATGGCCTCTGCGGTGGCCATGTCGTGAGTGCTGAAGATGACGGTGGTGCCGGAGGCGCGGAGGTCGAGAACGGCCTGCTGGAGCACATCGAGGTTGACGGGGTCGAGGCCGGTGAAGGGCTCGTCGAGGATGACGAGGTCGGGTTTGTGGGCGACGGCGGCGATGAACTGGACCTTCTGGCTCATGCCTTTGCTGAGGGTCTCAACATGCTTGTCGGCCCAGTCGGTGAGGTCGAGTCTCTCGAGCCACGAGTCCACGGCACCGTGCACGTCGCTGCCGTTCTTCAGCTTCCCATAGAAGCGGAGCACGTCGCGGACCTTCATCTTGCGGTAGAGGCCGCGCTCCTCGGGGAGGTAGCCGATGCGGTCCATCGCTGCCTCGTGACGCTCCTCGCCAAGGACGCGGATGGAGCCGGAGTCGGGGATGAGGATGTTCATGATCATGCGGAGCGTCGTGGTCTTCCCCGACCCGTTCGGGCCGATGAAGCCGTAGACGCGCCCGGACGGAACGTTCAGGCTGAGATCGCTAACGGCGCTGACGGCGCCGAAGGTCTTCGTTACTTCCTCGATCTCGACGGCATTCATGGGCACGGTCTCCAAAGAAGCAGTGTCGGCTCGCCGATTGAGGCAGGGCCGGAGCG
>JALGTG010000046.1 GCA_029821495.1 Candidatus Hebobacteria bacterium | reverse complement strand
CGAACGGGTGATAGGCAGTGGCAGGAGGCAAGCTCCTGCCGAACGGGTGATAGGCAGTGGCAGGAGGCAAGCTCCTGCCGAACGGGAGGGGCGGGGGGTGCGCCTTGACAGGGGGGATGGGTTCTGGGAGGGTACGGAGTGAGGGTGCCCAACAGAGTCTAGAGGGAGGATGAGCAATGGATGGGAGGTTCGGTGCGGTGTGCGCGCGCATTGGGAAGATGTCGCGGGGAGTGGTTCCGGTGGTGGTGGCTGCGTGCCTGATCGCCGCCTGTGTCGCGGGCGGCGCGGCGGCTTCGGATGAACCGCCGCCGGTGGTGCTGTTCGACTTCGGCGCGGGGTTCGAGGTGGAGTCGGTTCCGGCGACGGATGCCGAGGTTTCGCTGACGGAGGAGGGGAGACTGGCGCTGCGAACCGGGCACGAACAGCCATGGCCGGGCATCGTGCTGAAGTCGCCGGAAGGCAAGTGGGACCTGAGCGAGTACGGTTATGTTGCGGTGGATGTGACGAACACGGGGGCGAATCGGGTTACCGTGTCGTGCCGCGTGGATAACCCGGGTGCGGATGGGCGCAGACACTGTGAGACGAGAAGCGTGGAACTGGGGCCGGGGGAGAGCGGTGTGCTAGAGGTGGGGCTTCCCTGGAATGCCTTTGCCGGGCAGGATCTCGAGTTCGTGAACATGAGGGGCGTGCCGGCGGGGGCGGATCTGCTGGATTCGTCGAACGTCACGCAGCTCATCGTGTTCGTCGGGCGGCCGAAGGAGGACCACGCATTCGAGATCGACAATATCCGCGCCGGGGGTGTGAGCCCGCCGGCTGAGGGAGCGCCGAAAAGCGCGGAGGAGTTCTTCCCGTTCATTGACGAGTTCGGCCAGTTCATCCACAAGGAGTGGCCCGGCAAGACGCACTCGGTGGAGGAGATGCGAGGCCGCGTCGCGGAGGAGGATGCGGACCTGGCGGCGCACCCGGGCTCGCCCGAGCGGAACCAGTACGGCGGGTGGACGGGTGGGCCGCAGTTGGCGGCGACGGGGTATTTCCGGCCGGAGAAGTATGAGGGGAAGTGGTGGCTGGTGGACCCGGAGGGGCGGCTGTTCTGGTCGCACGGGATTGACTGTGTGGGGAGCTGGGGCGCGGGGACGCCGATCACGGGACGGGAGCACTACTTCCGCAATCTGCCGGAGGAGGAGTCGCCCTTCGCGCAGTTCTACGGGGGGAGCGAGGAGCGCCGGTCGTATAACTTCACGGCCGCGAACGCGCTGCGGAAGTACGGCGAGAACTGGGATCCCATCTATCGGGAGAGGGCACACCGGAGGCTTCGGGGGTGGGGGTTCAACACCATCGGGAACTGGTCCGACCACCGCATCTTCCTCATGAAGAAGACGCCGTATACCGTCGCCGTCCACTACGGGGCGAAGCAGCTCGACGTTCCGGAGGGTTCCAGGGTGAGGTTCGTCGATGTGTTCGATGCGTCGTTCCGGGAGGCGCTGCGGGGGCGGTTCGAGCGGGAGCGGGGCGGATCGGCCGGCGATCCGTGGTGTATCGGGTACTTCGTGGACAACGAGAGCAGTTGGGGGGATGAGGTGGCGCTGGCGGTGGGGGCGCTGCTGAGCCCTGCCGAGCAAGCCGCGAAGCAGGTCTTCGTGGAGGACCTGAAGGCGAAGCACGGCGAGATCGAAAGGCTCAACGGCGCGTGGGGGACCGAGCATGCGTCGTGGGAGGCGCTGCTGGAGTGCCGGGAGGCGCCGGATCGGGAGAAGGCGTCGGAGGATCTGACGGCGTTCTGTGCGAAGACGGCGGAGACGTACTTCCGTGTGGTGCGGGAGGAGCTGAAGCGGGTGGCGCCGGACCAGCTTTACCTGGGGTGCCGGTTCTCGTGGTGGGGGAATGAGGGCGCGGTGCGCGCGGCGGCCGAGTACTGTGATGTAGTGAGCGCTAACCGGTACTCCCGTAGTGTCGAGGGCCTTCGCCCTCCCGATGGACTCGATGTGCCGATCATCGTGGGCGAGTTTCACTTCGGGGCGCTGGACCGGGGGATGTTCCACACCGGTCTCGGGCGGGCGAGGAGCCAGGAGCACCGCGGGGAGCTGTACCGGGAGTATGTGCGGGGGGCGCTGCGCAACCCGTGCATCGTCGGCACGCACTGGTTCCAGTTCGGAGATCAGGCCACCACCGGTCGCGGTGACGGCGAGAACTACCAGATCGGCTTCCTCGACGTGTGCGACACGCCTTATGGGGAGACCATTGCCGCGGCGCGCGAAGTGGGGGCCGATATGTATGAGTATCGCGTGGGGGCCGAGTGAGGTAGGTGCTCGGCCTAGTTCTCGGGTGCGACGCGGAGCTGGTCGATCTCCTGGGGGGCGAGGGCGCGGTTGTAGATGCGGACATCGTCTATGATGCCCTTGAACCAGTTGGGAGACACGAATCCTGCCGACCGGCCGATCAGCACCGGAGTATCGTTCAGAAAGCGCGGCGCGACGTTGGTCTTCTCGAGCTTGAGCTGACCGTCCAGGTAGAGCCTGAGCACCGCTCCCTCCCCGGTCACGGCTATGTGATGGAAACGGTTGAGGCTGATGGTTCCGGCGCTGCCGCTGGTCCAGGTGCCGTTCAGCGCGCGCTGTGAGTAGCTGACACTGCCGTAGCTGACCCCCTCCCACTTCGTCAGGCTGAGGGTGAAGTTGCCGCCGCTCTCGCCCTTGGAGATGAGGGTGTACTTGCCGGGGCTCGTGGGGTGCGGGGGTGTCGGCAAGGTGCTGACCTTCACGTGCATGGCGATGGTGAAGCTGGTGAGGTCGAAGTTGCGCTCGTTGGGCAGTGCGAGGTGGTCGTTCACCCCATCGAGGCGATAGGCGCGGTCGGCGCGCCCGAACCTGTCGGCCGTGAGGCGCGCGCCGTTGACCGTGCCGTGGTTGCCGTTCCCACTGACATCATTGGCGTTGCCGGTCAGCGGCAGGTGAGCCACGAGGTAGCGCGGGGTGGGGATCTCTCTCCTGAGTGCTGGAAGGCGTGGGGTCTTGAGGCTGGGGATTCCCGTCTGCTGTGCCCCGGAACAGAGGGCGACTTCACCCAAGCAGAGCACGACTGCGGCTATGGCCGGCCATGGCAGCGGACCGCCTCGTGAGCCGAGCTTCATGGATCATCACCACCTCTCTCGCGGCCTGAAGGGGTGGTCCCGTCCGGCGGCCACCATTTCGGTAGTTCCATTATTCGGGTTGCATGCAAGATGCGCCACAGCTCACATGTCGCCCGAGCCCATGTGACACCCAGAGTGTGTCGTGCGCTGCGACACGATGAAGTTCGCCCTGGGCCGCTCAGTGCTGGCTAGCGGCAGGACACGACAGGAGAAGAACGGTAGCATAGAGACCGGAATTCGCCCGGGCAGCCGTACAGCTCACGCCGCGCCGCGCTCGGTTTAGAGGCCATCGTCCGAGAGGGGCGAAGTAGACGGCCTCGTTGAGCGGCGATGGCTGCGAACAATCTGTGGAGGGTTGACTGCGATGGCGACAGACTATCGTTTCTCGTTCGGTCCCTGGAACATCCACACGGGAGCTGACCCGTTTGGACCGCCAGTGAGGGATGAGTTCAGCTTTGCCGAGAAGCTTGCGTTCTACAGGGAACTCGGATTCGACGGCGTGCAGTTCCACGATGATGACGTGGTGAGCGACGCCGACGCGGCCTGGGCGGAGCAGGAGCAGGAGGCGAAGCGGGTCAAGGAGATGCTGGATGACCAAGGTCTGGTGGCCGAGTTCGTCGCGCCGCGACTGTGGGAGCATCCCAACACCATCGACGGCGCGATCACGGCGAACGATCCGGAGATGCGCAGGTACGCACTGGATCGGTCCAAACGAGCGATCGATCTTGCCAATCTGGTCGGGACGAAGAACATCGTGCTGTGGCCCGCGCGCGAGGGGACCTACATCCGCGAGTCAAAGGATGGCGTAGCCGCCGTCGGGCAGATCGTGGAGTGGATGAACGCGCTGCTGGAGTACGACACGGGGATCCGTATCCTGGGCGAGATGAAGCCCAACGAGCCGATGGATCAGAGCTACATCCCGACCACAGGGCACTTCCTGGGACTCGCGTATAGAACGGTGGCCCCGGAGCGGGTCGGGATACTGATCGAGTCCGCGCATGCCATCCTGGCCGGGCTGGACCCGGCCGACGAGATGGCCTATACGCTCTACCACAAGAGGCTGTGGTCGGTGCACCTGAACGACCAGAACGGCCCGAAGTTCGACGAAGACAAGGCCTTCGGATCGGTGGACATCCGCAGGGCGTTCAACCAGGTTCGAGTGCTGGAGAAGAACGGTTACGGGAAGAATGGCGAATTCGTGGGGCTGGACGTGAAGGCCATGCGGACGCAGAAGAAGGAAGTGTCCACGAAACACCTTCGGAACAGCCGACTGATCTTCCTGCGATTGGTTGAGCTCGTTCGCAGCCTCGATGATGCCCGAGTCGAGCAACTCAAGAGGGATCGTGACTACGAAGAGCTCGATATGCTGATCGCACAGCACCTTATCGGAGGCTAGTTAGGCGTATGGCCTCCAAGGATAATCAGCACACCGCGGCCGGGCCGACGGCAGAAGGGGAACCCGTCGCTTCGCCAATCACGCCGCGTGCCATATTGCTGGGCGCGCTGAGTGTCGCCCTGCTCGCGGCGATCAACCCGCATCTCGCCTTTGTGGCGCGCACGTGGAACGTCGGTGACGGCTCTCTCCTGAACAGCGCGGTGTTCATGCTCTTCCTCCTGGTGGCCGCGAACGGCGTGCTTGCCCGCTTTTGGCCGGACCGCGCCCTCCACCGCAGCGAACTGCTCGTCGTCTACGGCATGCTCATCGTGTCGGTGGGCTACCTCTTCGTGGGGGGCATGCCCTATCTGGTCTCGGCGACGACACACCCCTTCTACATGGCGACCTCGGGGAATGAGTGGGAGCATCTGATCTGGCCGTATGTCCCGGGTTGGCTGAGCCTCAGCAGTCCGGAGGCGGTGGTGTGGTTCTGGGAGGGGAGTCCCGCCGGGGTAGGCGTCCCTTGGGATGTCTGGCTGACTCCGCTGCTGAACTGGTTCTCCTTCAGCGTGGCCATGATGGCGGCCATGTTCTGCCTGGGAGCACTGCTGAGCAGAGACTGGATTGAGCGCCAGCGACTTGCCTTTCCTCTGGTGGAAGTGCCGCTCTCTCTGACCGGGCGCGATGCCTTCCCGACGCTGCGCAGCAGCATCCTGAGCAACCGAGTGTTCTGGCTCGGGTTCGCAGTGCCGTGCGCGCTGGCGGTGCTAGCGTTCCTTCATCGGCTGTCTCCGAGTGTGCCATCGCCGGCGCTCTGGAACATCCACATAGGACGCAACTTCGCTGGGATGGGACTGCCCTGGAGCGCCCTGTCCGACATGCGTCTCTCCCTGCTGTTCCCGGTGATCGGGATCACGTGCATGCTGCCGAGCGAGGTATCGTTGAGTCTGTGGCTGTTCTATGCACTCTATCTGATCCAGTTGCTGGTGTGGGCCAGCTTTGGCATAGCAGCCGAAGGCGGCACCTCCTCACTTTCGCTCAACCCGGTGTCTTTCGTCCACTATCAGGAAGCCGGCGGCTTCATCGCACTGAGCGTGCTCATCATCTACCAGTCCCGCAGCGCGCTGAGGAGGGCGTGGTGGAGTCTGCTCGGTCGCGATCAGGAGACGCACTCCCCCTACGCAGCACTTGCCGGCCGATGGGCCTTGCTCGGCTTCGCGGCAGCGAATGGCTTCATGCTATGGTGGGCCAGCCGTGCGGGGATGTCCTGGTGGTCGTTCGGCCTTCTCATGGTGGTGTTCTACGCGGTTCTGATCGGCTGTTCCCGGCTGGTTGCGGCCGGCGGCGTGATGTTCGTAAGCAATGAGTTCACCACCCGTGGTGTGGTGTTATCTGCTGTCGGCGCAAGGGCAATCGGCGCTCAGTCGCTGACGATGTATACGTACGTGTGGCTGGCCTACATGGCGGACCCGATGAGTCTGGCAATGCCACAGATGGTGAACAGCTTCAAGCTGATCGGTCAAGCTCGGGTGCGGGGGAAGCTGTTCACGCTGGCGGCCGGGCTGGCGGTGATCATCATGCTGGGCGTCGGTCTGCCGGCGCTCTTGTCTGTCATCCACAAACATGGGGCGAGCGCCATCGGATACGGGAGCGGCTGGCCGTTCCGCATGTTCCCGAACTGGGCATTCGGGGACCTGGACGCCGCCTTGAGGGACCCGCTGCCACCGGACAACTGGCTCAGATCCGCCATGCTCCTGGGGGCCGTGATCACGGCCGTTCTGGTGTGGCTGAACACGCGCTTCGTCTGGTGGTCGCTGAGTCCCATAGGATTCCTGATAGCAAGCTCGTACGAGACCAATCGCTCTCTGTGGCTGAATGCGCTGATTGCCTGGGGACTGGTCACCCTGATCCGCCGGTATGGCGGGCTGAGGCTTGAACGAACGCTGCGGCCGGCATTCCTGGGGTTGGTGCTGGGATCGTACCTGCCTTCCGGGGTGTTCGCCATCATCTCGGCCCTGCTTGGCATAGCACAGCCGATGGGTTAGCGTGCGCCGTCCTTCTCGCTGCGTCGGAAGGAGCAGTCGCGCGTGTCGAAAGGGGCTCTTGCCAGCCGACAGGCAGTCAACCGGCGCTGCGTGAACGTGCATGTCCAGAGGCCGGACCGCGTGGACTGCGCGCTGTGTATCAGTGAGTCAATCGGCCGCAGGGCGTTCTTCCGGGGAGAGAAGGCCATGGGTCCGGTGCTGGAAGACGGGTGCTTCTTCGCCGCCGGTTCCTGCTTTGGCGCGGGAGGACATAGAACACCTTCGCGAGAGGGTGGTCCGCACTACGATGGGGGCTTTCAGTACTTAGGGGGCACGTAGACGGTGATGAGGTGGGCCGGCTCGGAGCCCAGGCAGCGCCCTCGGTGTCGCGCTTTCTCGGGAACATAGAACGCGTCGCCAGGACACAGGATCAGCGGAGTGTCCCCCTCGATCTCGAACTCCAGCGTTCCGGCGAGGAGAATGCCGGCGACGTCGCAGTCGAAGCTCTCGAAGTCGGGGTCGCTCTCTGTGGGCATGATGTACTCGTCGAGCATCTGGGCTTTGACGTGCTCGCGCCGCGGAAGAACGAAGGTGTAGCGCCGCTCGGCGTCGGAGGCTACCTGCATGTCGCTCCGTCGGAAGACGGGGCCTGTCAGCTCTGCTGCATCGGCGTTTGAGAAGAACGTATCCAGATCGCTTCCCAACGCGTGGAGGATCTTGGTCAGGGTGGCGAGCGTCGGCGAACTCCCGCCGCGTTCGAGGCTTGAGAGGTAGCTTGCCGCGATGCCGCAGCGATCACCAACCTCCCGCAGGGGCAAGCCGGCTCGGGTCCGCATCTGCTTGAGGCGTGGGCCAATCTTGTCGGGCATTTCGACGCTCCGTTCGGCGCCATCAGGGATGGCATTCGTCATGGTCCCGTGCTGTAAAGTAGCACACATCTGCCAGGATGTAAATATACTCCGCACAAGAGGGTTGACAAAACGAGCGGCGTCCGATAGAGTATGTTCAAGCCTTGTCGGCGAGTTAGGGCTCCTTGGGGCCTGGTCTCGGCTGAAGAAGCAGGGCGTGTTGGCTGTGTGCTCTGTGCGTTAATCAGCACAGAGGGCTGAGTGGTTTCGGACAGGTTCGGGCCGTGGAGTCGTTGGCGAGGCCCGGGCAGCAGGGGACGGGTTCGCATTGGCAAGTCCGCAAGGGACGGTCTGGCGACAGAAGGGAGGTCAAGCGTACTCAGGACGGGGCGAGGAGAGGTCGTGCCGCGTGGTGAGGCAGGTGGATGGTGCTGTGTGAACGGTATTCGCTCTGACAGGAGGCGTGAGTGATGCTTGCAAGAAGGCGTGGCTTCACCCTGATCGAGCTGCTGGTGGTAATTGCCATTATCGGCATTCTGGCAGCGATGGTCTTCCCGGTCTTCGCAAGGGCGCGCGAGTCTGCGCGCAAGGCGGTGTGTCTGTCGAATGTGAAGAACATCGCCCTGGCCTTTCAGATGTACCTGGCGGATAACAACGACACGCTGCCCCCGGCCGAGCACCGTGGGGAAGCACTCTCCTACTTCGATACCCTACCCGGAGGCCGCACTAACTGGAACGGGACGTACATGGGGCATTGTGGGGTCGTGCAGATGGCCAACCCATATCTGCGCTGGCCGGTGATCCTGGACGAGTACGTCAAGAATCGCGAGGTGTGGTCCTGCCCGAGTGCGAAGATGTCCGGTGGCGCGTCCATGATAGCGCCGGGTCCGGACTGGCTGTTCTACTATCAAGCGAATGACGGAATATGGGGCCAGGCTGCGGACGGCGTCATCGGCCCCTGCTACTGGGCCTTTCCGCCGGGATGGGGGGGAGAGGTCACCGACTCCTTCACCCAGATGAGGTTGGGGGTCGCCGGAGAGTCGTCGACCGCCGATGCCGCCCACAAGGCGTTCGTGCAGAGCATCGCGACCAACGACTGCTGGGGCCTGAAGGTGGTGGAGGTGCAGGACCCAGTCAGCTTCGTAGTCTGTGGCGACGGCGGGTCCCAGACACAGGACATGAGCCCCGGCCTCACCGGCTGGCCCGACATCTGCAACATGGAGTGTGCCGGCGACTTCCCCTACTGCACCCCATGGGTTGACTGGGTAGCGTGCGCCCCCATCGCGGCTGACTGCGGACTCTACAACCGCGCTCCCCAGGATGGGAGCTTCTACCGCGATCCCGAGCTGAGGAAGCGATATACCCGTCACCTCGGGGGCGTCAACCTGGGCTTCCTCGATGGGCACGCTACTTGGATCAACTCCGAAGCGATGCTCGTTAAGGTGGCGGAAGGGGAGATTCTGGGGCTTGAGCCAGAGGGACCCAACAGCCTGTGCGCGCCGGTAGAGGGGCTCTACCTGTTCTAGACGGCAGGACATTCTGTCTTAGTCTGCGGCGAAGCCGGCCGCCAGGCTAGGTGGCGACAGAGCCGGACAAGATGGCTGTGAGGTGAGTGGGCGGAGCGTCCGATCGGACGCTCCGCCCACGGAAGAAGCCTGGCAGCCTGAGAGGGCCTCTGAAAGGAGGTAGCTATGTCCGACCGACTGGCCGCGCACGGCGGCACTCCGGTCCTCGACGATTCCATCAAAGTCAAATGGCCGATCATCACCCAGGATGACAAAGATGCGGTGATGCGCGTGCTCGATTCCGGCGTCATCTGGGGACTGTACGCGCCGGAGATGCGTGCGCTGGAGGCCGAGTTCGCTGCCTACTGCGGCGCGAAATACTGCCTGGCAATGAACAGCGGCACCGCTGCACTGCACTGCGCAATAGGGGCGGCCGGCATCGGCCCCGGAGACGAAGTCATCACATCCGCCTATTCCTTCCTTGCCTCTGGCAGCGCCGTCCTGCATCACAACGCCATCCCCATCTTCGTGGACATTGATCCGCGCACGCACAACATCGATGTGGGGCAAATCGAAGCGGCCATCAGCCCCAGAACGAAAGCGATACTCCCCGTACACATCCATGGACTGCCGGCCGACATGGACGAGGTGAACGCGATTGCGGCGAAGCACGGTCTTCTCGTGATCGAGGACGCGTGCCAAGCCCACGGGGCCACGTACAAGGGGAAGAGGGTCGGCACCCTGGCCGCCATGGCTACATTCAGCTTGAACGGCACGAAGGGCCTGTCGGGTGGGGAAGGGGGGCTGTTGGTAACCGACAGTGAGGAGTACCGGGGGAAGGCGAACATGCTGCGTATGTTCGGCGAGTTCGTGGCACCGGACGAGGGCCGGAAGTACCAGTCGTACACGATGGGATGGAACTACCGGACGCAAGAGATGCCGTGTGCGTTCACGCGCAGCCAGCTCAGACGTCTCGACGACACGAACGCCACGGCCCAGCGGAACGCGGAGTACCTGTCGGCCGAGCTTGCGAAGATTCCCGGCTTGGCGCCTCCCTATGTGCCGGAGGACCGCACCTGCATCTACCACAAGTATCGCCTGGGGCTGGAGCCGGAGAAGCTGGGGTCGAAGGTTACAGGCGTTGCCTTCCGCAACAAGCTCCAGAAGGCGTTGCAGGCGGAAGGCGTCGATGCGGTGCTGTGGCAGCTCACGTCTCTCCCCGAGCAGCCGGTCTTCCAGATTCTAGAGGGCTATGGTCAGGGCTGCCCCTGGAGCTGTGAGAAGCTTGGGGGGGTCAAGTATGAGTACCGAGCAGAGGACTTCCCTGTCACCAAGCATATGCTCGATAGCTCTGTGGTGATCTGCTCAGAGACTTACCCGATCTATGCTCAGCCGGTCGAGGTGATGGAGCGCTATGTCGAGGCGTTCCACAAGGTGTTCGGCAACATCGAACAGGTACTCGAGGTGGCGGCGGACGAGGTGGGCGAGCAGGTGGCAGGCATCACCGTCGAGGAGTAGGGCGCCATCATGCATCCGTCGCTGGGATTGATCGTCGTCTCCGGCCCTTTAGAGGTCGGCGCCGAGCAGGCTCCGGCGCTGCTGAAGCAGGCTGGCGACGTGTTATCACAGATGGGAGTGCGCGCGGTCGCCCCCACAGCAGTCAGTGACCCGAGCACGGCGCGAGAGGTGGGCGCTTCGCTCGGAGAGGTCGATGCGCTCTGTGTCATCGCGGCCACTTGGTCTGAGGACCACCTGGTGCAGGACATCCTGGCCAGCATGGGAGAGTCGACCCCCGTCGTCGCATGGGCTCTGCCCGGGCTGCACACGGGTTCGCTCTGTGGCACGCAACAGCTGTGCTGCGTGCTCAAGGAGTTGGGGTACGCCTACCGGTTTGTCTACGGGGATCTCGAGAACGAAGCGGCCCAGGGCCGTGTCCTCGCGGTATCGCAAGCCGCGGCGGCGCGTCGGACTCTCCGGCGAACCAGAGTTGGGCGCGTGGGGGCCCGCCTGCCGGGAATGACCGAAGTAGCAGTCAACGAAGTAGCACTGCGCGCAGTGCTGGGGCCGCGGCTGGTGGAGCGGCCCTTGGAGTGGCTGACCAGTCAGGCAGAGGCCGCCGATGTGAAGGAGGCCCAGGGGGTGTGGGAGCGGGCCCGCGGTGAGGCCGGCCGTGTCGCTGTGCCGGACAGCGCGGGCCTGTTAGCAGCGCGCTACTATCTGGCGCTGCGCGAATTCATCCGGGCCGAAGATCTCAGTGCATTCACAGTAGAGTGCTATCCCGGACTCATGGGCCAGGTCTGTCTGCCGATCGCGCTGCTGGCAGAAGAGGACGTTGTGGGCGCGTGCGAAGGAGACGTGAACAGCGCAGTGGGGATGCGGCTTCTTTCCTGGTTCAGCGATGGCCCGGTTCACAATACAGACCTGCTGGCCGATGATCCAGAGGAGAACACCATCGTCTTCTCCCACTGCGGGTCCGGGGCATTCTGTCTCGCCTCATCCCGGGACGAGGTCGTTCTGGACTGCTGCCGGCTCATGGACAAAGGCGTGACTGTCCAGTACCCAGGCCGTCCGGGCCGCGTCACGGGAGTGAACCTAGTGGGGCCGGGCGGCGACTACCGGCTCGGGGTCTTCGGCGGGGAGGCAGTGCCAACGGAACTCGTGTTCCCCGGCAACCCGGTGAAGGTGCGGTTGGATGTGCCGGTGCCGGATTTGCTGGAGGGGGTGGCCGAGGCGGGCCTGGGGCATCACTGGATGATCGGCGAGGGAGACGCGACCGCCGCCTTCCTGGAGTTCGGGCGCTTGGCGGGCATTCCGGTGTTCCAGCCCGGCCTGAGCGCGGAGTAAGGGTCGGACAGAGGACAGCGAGGATACCATGGTCAACGTTGGCATCATCGGACTTGGGCGCAGCGGGTGGGAGCTTCACGGTGAGCCCCTCAGCAAGATGGCTGGCTACCGTGTCGTGGCCGTGTGCGATCAGTCCCAGGCGCGCTTGGAGCCGATCGCGAAGGAGCTGGGTGCTCGTCCCTATGGCGATGCACAAGAGCTGATCGCTGACGATGAGGTCGATCTGGTGGTGGTGGCGATACCGGGGAGCTTGCACTGCCCTCTGACCGTGGCCGCCCTCCATGCCGGCAAGCACGTCGTGGTCGAGAAGCCGATGGCGGACAGCCTCGCGGAAGCTGAGGAAATGCTCGCCGCGGCCGAGAGCAGCGGGCGGACCCTGACGGTGTTTCACAACCGGCGGTGGGACCGGGACTACCAGCTTCTCAAGGCGCTGGTCGGCCGGGGCGAGTTGGGGGAACTCCTGACAGTTGACTCCAGGGTTATGACCTACGGGCCCGAGTGGACCAGCTACGGAGTGCCTGAATTCAACGCTACGTGGCGCATTCAGGCCGCCTATGGCGGCGGGTTCATGGCCGACTGGGGCCCACACCTAGTGGAGCAGTGCTTGGACCTCACGGGCGAGTGGCCGGTCGGTGTGACGTGCGAGTTGCGCAGCCACCTGTGGGCGACTGAGGTGGAGGATTACTTCAACATGCGTCTGGTCTTGCCCTCGGGACTGCTGATTACGCTTGAGGGCTCCAACAATGCGCGGCTGCCCTTGCCGCGTTGGTTTGTCGTCGGTCGGGAGGGCACGTTGGTGGCCGATGGGGCCTGGGGCCGCTGGACGGAGATGCGGATCCGCCGCTCCATGGGCGACGTGACGGTGGACGTAGTGCCGCAAGATGTCGGCCCCAGCAGTGGCGCTCGGGACTACGACGTAGGTGACGAACTCAGCGACGCCTTCTACAGCGATCTGGGCGAAGCCCTGTCCACGGGTCGGCCGCCGGCCATCACCGCTCAGCGTGGCCGCGATGTCATGGCCATCCTGGAAGCCGGCCGCAGGTCGAGTGAGACCGGCCAGACCGTGAAGCCGGAGGCCCCGAAGGACAGCTACAGAGGGTGTAACGAGACCGGGGCATGACAGCAGTAGTTTGATCGCTTCGGTGACGGGGTGGGGCGCTCGCTGTTGCTCCGACGCCTTCGGTCGTTGTACGTCAAGACCGCCCTAGGGAGGGAAGTGCAGCATGAATCTGGGACCCATCGCCGGGATGTTCCCCTTCGGCTCTCATCTCTGCCGGGAGCCGATGCCGCCAATGTCGGAGTTGAAGAGGGATATGGAGAATCTCAAGCGGCACGGCTTCAACCTGGTGAAGCTGCAGGAAAGCTGGGCGATAGACGAGCCGGAGGAGGGCCACTACGACTTCTCGCGGTACGAAGAGCTTATCGCTCATGCCGCGAAGCTCGATATGGTGGTCTACCTCGGGCTGACGTGCGAGCAAGCTCCCGGCTGGCTGTGGCGCAAGCATCCCGACTGCCGGATGGTGGGCATCAATGGGCTGCCCATTCTCTACGAGGCGCAGACGCCGCTGCCCGCCGACGGCAAGCCGGGGCCCTGCTTCGACCATCCGGGCGCGTCGGCGGACCAGACGCGCTTTATCAAGGAGCTGGTGGAGTCCCTGGGCGGCTACGAGAAGATCGTCTGGAACACATGGCAGGAGATCGGGTACTGGTCGGAGCGCATTGTCGGCCAGCCCGTCTGCTACTGTCAGTATACGCTCGAGGCCTTCCGCGGTTGGCTAGAGGAGAAGTACGGCGAGTTGGATGCGCTCAACCGGGCGTGGAACGCGCGCTATCTCGACTGGGGCGCCATCGCCCCCCAGCGGACGACTAATGCGTGGACCGCGCTGGATGTTCACTGGAAGTACTTCATGGACAACGTCCACGTGGCAAATGTGCTTCGCAGCAGGGCCGAGGCGATACGGGAGGCGGACCGCCTGCAGCGGCCGGTGTTCGCGCACGTGGATAACTACACCGCGGGCTCCGGCCGGGACTGGACCTACGCGCGCTGTCAGGATTTCCTGGGTTGCTCGACGTACCCCACGTGGTTTGCCCTGCACGATTGGGATGATGCGAGAGCGACAACAAGACCGCTAGAGAAGCATGACTCCCTGCTGACCGAAATGTGGGACAGCGTGGCGCTGAAGTACGACAGCGTCCGCTCCTGCAACCGTCGGGGCGACCCCGTCTGGGCGGCGGAGTTCCAGGGCGGCCGCGTCAGCGACGGGTTTCACATGGGCCGCGTGCCCTCGCCCGAGGATATCCGTCGTTGGATGCTAACCGCCATCGGCTCCGGAGTGACCGCGCTCTCCTTCTGGGTTACCAGGGCCGAGATCGCCGCCGCGGAGGCCAACGGCTTCAGCCTGCTGGACAGCGAGGGTGACAGCACACCCAGATTCGAGGAGGCGTCGCGAGTTGGGAAGGCGCTGGGCGAGCATCCCGAGCTCTTCGGGGAGCCCTCCTGGCCCGGCGCAGACGTCGCCATTCTGGTCAACGAATGGAACTACCAGTTCTGTGCCACCATGCGGCAGGGAGGGGAGCATCTTCCCTTCAGCGTTCGCGGCTGGCACCGCATCCTGTGGGACGCAGGCATCCCTGTGGATTTCGTCGAGGCATCTGAACTCGACGAAGACTACGCGGGTCGGTATCGAGCCATCATCCTGCCGTTTCCGATCTCCTTGTCCGAGGAGGTGGCGGAGAAGCTTGTCCGGTACGTGGAGAGCGGTGGGGAGCTAATCAGCGAGGCCTGCCCCGGCCGGATCAACGGCTATTCGTTCGCGAACCGAGGGGAGATGTCGCCTGCTGCGAGGGAGCTGTTCGGCGTTCGCCACGAGACCCTGAGGATGGTGCGAGAAGCTGACGGCGGCGCACGCTGGTCGCCCACCGAACGCTCGTGGGGTGAGTATCTGGACGAGACAATGCTCACTGGTACGGGCCGCCTGGAGGGCCACAAGCTGCGGGCGAATGTGTACCTCGAGACCTTCTCCTGCACTGATGCCGAGCCATTCTTGCGCGACGGAGAAGCAGTCGCGGGCACTGTCAGGGAGGTCGGGGAAGGACGCGCGTGGCTTCTCGGTACGCTCGTCGGCCACAACGGGACGGCCTATCGCGACGAGCGTTCCCGGGCGGCGGTCCGCGCTCTGCTGGAGCA
>JALGTG010000232.1 GCA_029821495.1 Candidatus Hebobacteria bacterium | reverse complement strand
CTTGGGAACGTCTCTCTCCTCCCTCTTCAGGCGGTCGACGAGGTAGCTGACCCCGATCGCGTCCCAGAGCTCGAAGGGACCCAGGTCCCAGTTGTATCCCCACCGCATCGCGTTGTCGACGCCAGCAAGATCGTCAGAGACCTCGGGGACCCGATTGGCCGCATAGCAGAGAGTGTGGGAGAGGATGCCCCAGACGTACTTGCCGACAACATCATCGGATTCCAGGAGGGTCTTCAGCCGCTTGGCGAGATCACTCTCCTTCTGAGCGGCCTTGAGGCTTTCGAACTCGGCATTCCGGCCCGGAAGGTACTCAAAGGTCTCTAGATCGAGGGCGAGTATCACGCGGTTTCCCTCCGAGTCTCTCGCTCTCTGATAGAAGCCTGCCCCTGCCTTCTCTCCCAGCTTCCCGTCTTCAATCATCCGTGTCAGGAGAGGGATGGGTGCGAAGACCTCTCTCATCTCGTCGTCGGGAGCCGCGGAGTACAAGTTCTCGTTGATCTGAGCGACGACGTCGACGCCGACGATGTCAAAGAGACGGAGCAGCGCACTCTTCGGTCGTCCCAGCATGCGACCGGCGATTGCGTCAACTTCCGCCACGCTGAGGCCAAGTTCCTGAGCCAATCGCAAGGCGATCGTCATGTCGAAGCAACCGATCCGATTGGCGATGAAGTTAGGAGTATCCTTTGCGACGACGACGCCTTTGCCCAACACACGTTCGGCGAAGTCAACGAAGGCTCTGAAGAGATCCTCATCGGTGTGTTCCCCCGCCACCGTTTCCAGCAAGTGCATGTAACGAGGCGGATTGAAGAAGTGGGTGAGGAATACGTGTGAGAGAAACGGCTTGCCCTGTCCCTCTGTGATCCTCTTCAACGCGATCCCGGAGGTGTTGGAGCTGACGACCTGACCCTTGTGGTGGATGGACTCCAGTCTCTCGAATAGCGGCCGCTTTATCTCCAGCCTCTCGGGGACGGCTTCGATGATCCAGTCAACGTCGGCGAGCTTGGCGAAGTCATCCTCCAGGTTCCCCGGCGTAATGAGTGCCGCGTTGTCCGGGAGGTAGAGGGGCGCCGGCCTCGCCTTGGCCATCGCCTTGACGGCATTGACCGCAATACGGTTTCTGAACTGGGGAGAGCTTCTATCCAGCCCGTTGGCCTTCTCCTCGTCCGTCGGCTCGGGTGGCACTATGTCCAAGAGCAATGACGGAATGCCGCAGTTGGCCAGGTGGCCCGCGATGCCCGCCCCCATGGTGCCCGATCCGATAACGCCAGCGTTCCTGATCCGAAGTTGCATTCCCAAAACCAGCTCCTCGTAGGGGAGACGTGACAACCACGCTTCACGCGATCCCAGCACGGATAAGCACGATCGGCCACGGGAGGGTTCCGCCTTCTCGCCGCGAGACCTGCCGAACGTGACAGTTCTCGGCGCGCTGCCGTGGGCGCAGGTCCTAACGGGGTGCTGGCGAAGCAACCGCAAGAGAATGTTGCCTGGCACCTCTCTGGAATACCCACAAGCCGCGCCCACTGCCCGCCGCCGTTCGGGCAGTGGGGTCGCCATGAGCACCGGTGCCGCCCACGGGGTGGATCAGTGCTGAACAGCGTCGTGATGCTGGAGGACAGCGCCCGCGAGCATCCCGACAAGGTTGCCGTGATCTTCGGCTCAACCCGTGTGAGTTACGCGCAGCTGTCCGAGAAGGTCAACCAGCTTGCGAATGGTCTGAGGGAGCTGGGGATTCAGGTGGGCGACCTGGTTCTACTCGCGTGTCCGAACCGAGTGGAGTTCCCTGTAGCCTACTACGCGCTTCTGAAGATGGGGGCCATCGCTGTCCCAGTTAGCATCCTATCGAAGCGCGACGAATTCGCCTACTACCTCACGGACACTCGCGCCAAAGCCTTCCTCTGTTCTCAGAACACGGAAGAGCTATCGCTCGCGGAAGAGGCCTGGGCGGCCTACGGTGAAGTCGAGTCCTGCGAGCATTTCATCCTTATCACCGAGGACCCCGCCGCACCGTCGCCATATGGGAAAGGCTGGACCCTCCACAGTCTGATGCAAGGTCAGCCGGTGGTGTTCGAGCCCGAGCAGACCCGCTCCGATGAGACCGCCGTTATCCTGTATACCTCCGGGACGACGGGAAAGCCAAAGGGAGCCGAGCTCACCCACCTGAATCTGGTCAGCACGGCCATGAACTTCCGCGACGCGGTCTGTGCCACTCCCGACGATGTTCACCTGATCGCCCTGCCGCTCTCCCACTGCTACTCTCAGTCGGCGCAGATGAATGCCGGCTTCCTGACCGGTGCGGCCCTGGTCATCATGTCACGCTTTGATGCCGGGAAAGCGCTTAGGACGATGGCCGAGGAAGGCGTCACCTTGTTCTGCGGCGTTCCCACCATGTACTGGGCGCTCCTGAACAAGACTGTCGCGCGGGAGCATGACATCGAGAGAATCTCCAACACCTTTCGGGCGGCCGTTTCAGGAGGCGGCCCGCTTCCGGTGGAAGTGCTGCAGGCCGTAGAGAAGAAGTTCAAGATCAGAATCCTAGAAGCATACGGGCTGACGGAGACATCCGCGGCCACCACGTTCAACCGCTTGGGCCAACCGCGCAGGATTGGCTCCATCGGCACTCCGCACTCAGGAATCCAGGTCAGGGTCGTCGACGAGGCGATGCAGGATGTGCCACTTGGGCAGCCCGGTGAGCTGGTCATCCGGGGGCCGTGCACGATGAAGGGATACTGCAACCAGCCTGAGGCGACTGCAGAGGCGTTCCGAGGGGGGTGGTTCCATAGCGGTGACGTCGCTACGCGGGATGAAGATGGGTACTTCTACATTGTAGACCGCCTCAAGGACATGATCATCCGCGGCGGCTACAACGTCTATCCTCGCGAGGTAGAGGATAGACTGATGGAGCATCCGGACATCTCCCTCGCTGCGGTCATAGGCGTTCCGGACGAAGAGCATGGTGAGGAAGTCAGAGCGTACGTGGTTCTGAAAGACGGGAGAGCAAGTAACCCGGAGAGCATCACTGCCTGGTCGAAGGCGAAGATGGCGGCCTACAAGTACCCACGCCAGGTGGAGATCGTCGATTCCCTGCCGTTGAGTCCCACAGGCAAGATACTCAAGCGAGAACTCAGGAAGTCGATTGCGCGGGACACCTCAAAGGCTAACCCGCCAGCCGCTGGACAGGGATGAGCACGGACAGAATCGAGACCAGTCAGGAGTACGTGACGAGCCTGAGAGGGCGCGGTTTGAGAGTCCACTTTCTCGGTGAGTCGCTGCATGGCGCCGACTCGACGTACGCGGGCAGATCAGCGTCTAGTCTGCAATCGTCTGATACGCCAACTGCTTGAACCGCTCGCGGTGGTCCACTGCGGTGGACGGGAAGACCTGCACCATGTAGACCCCAATCATCTCTTCCATCGGATCGATCCAGAAACCCGTGCCGGCCATCCCTCCCCAGTAGTACTCTCCCTCGGAGCCTGCCAACCCCGAACGCGTGTGGTCGATCGCGACCGCGAACCCGAGGCCGAACCCGTACCCACGTGAGCCCCACCCGCGAGGAACGTCGCCGAGGTGATTCCGCGTCATGAGCTCCACCGTCTTGCGGCTCAGAAGCCGGACGCCGTCCAGCTCTCCTCCATTGAGCATCACCTGACAGAACCGCACGTAATCGGAGGTCGTGGAGACCAGGCCTCCCCCGCCGCTCAGGAAGGTTGGCTCGTTCACGAATCTCTCGGAAACGCTCGCGTCGGCAACGTTGATCTTACCCCCGGGTGTTGCGGAATAGAGCTGCGCAAATCGCTCGACCTTGTCCGTGGACACGTAGAACGCTGTGTCCGGCATCCCGAGCGGGCCAAGAATCCTCTCCTGGAGGAACTGGTCAAAGCGCCTCCCGGACAGCACTTCGACCAGCCGCCCCAGCACGTCGGTCGAGACGCTGTACTCCCAAGTGCTCCCAGGTTGGTGCTTG
>JALGTG010000045.1 GCA_029821495.1 Candidatus Hebobacteria bacterium | reverse complement strand
TGGGGCGCGAGTTCCCCCAAGTGCGAGTTGTAGCGCTGGGGCGTAATGTGCGATTCGCGGGGGCGAACAACGCGGGGGCGCGGGCGGCCCGGGGCGAGATTCTGGTGTTCCTCAACAACGATATGCTGGTGGCGCCGGGATTTCTCGGCCCGCTGCTGCGGCATTTCGAGGACCCGGAGGTGTTCGCTGCCACGGCGCGGATCGAGATGGCGCCGAGGCGCGTGGCGGGCGGAATGGTCCGGGAGACAGGGCTGGTCCGCGCGCGGTTCGGGGATGGTTTCTTCGTGCTGCAGCATGACGAGCCGCTGTCCGACGAGCCGGTAGATGTGCTGTATGCCGGCGGTGGATCGAGCGGGATGCGGCGGGACCGATTCTTCGAGCTCGGGGGTTTCGACCGGCTGTTCCGGCCCTTCTATTTCGAGGACCTCGATGTGTGTTACCGCGCGCAGAAGATGGGGTGGCGGGTTGTGTTCGAGCCAAAGAGCCGGATGGTTCACAGGCACAGGCAGACGAACAGCCCGCGGAACTTCGCGCCGGGATACGTGGACCTGATGTTCGGGAAGAACAGCCTGCTGTTCACCTGGAAGGTGTTGACTGACCGGGGGATGCTGGGGCAGCACTTCCGGGCGCTGTGGGGCCGACTGATGCGGCCACGGACTGACCCGCGGCTGGGAGCCTGTTTTCTGAGAGCGGCCGCGCAGCTACCGGAACTCCTTGCGAAGCGCCGGCGGGCGAGAGCGGACGGCGTGCTGGCGGACCGGGAGGTGATTGAGAGAGGCCGCGCGGGACCTGCGGAGGAGGCGGCGGCGGGAGGCGTGGTGCCGTACGGTTCGACAGCTGGGGGGAGTCGCGTGCTGGTGATCGGGTTCGCCCCGCTGCCGTTCGAGAAGGAGCAGAGGCTCGGCGCGCTGGGCTTCCGCACTTGGCATGTGGCGCAGGCGCTGCTGGCGGGAGGGCATGAGGTGGTCGTGGTGGCGACTCGGCTGGCGGCTTCGTATGTGGAGGAGGCCAGGCGCCCGTCGGTGCTGCGGTTCACGGGAGACCACTTCGAGTACTACTCAGCCGAGCCCAGAGCACTGGAGGACGGGAGGCTTCTCCAGAGCATATGCGATCGACAGCAGTCGGAAGCGATAGTGGGGGTACATGCGTATGGGGCCTGGCTTGCATCGCGGCTGACGACTGATGCGCCGCTGTGGGCCGACCTGAACGGATATGTGATGACGGAGGCGCAGGCGCGAGCGGCGGTGGCGGGCGACGAGGGGGCGGTATCCGAGGCGTGGGAACGCGAGCGAGCGGCCCTGGAGAGGGCGGATGCCATCTCTGTGGTGTCGATGCGGCAGAAGTATGTGGTGATAGGGGAGCTGGCCGCGCTGGGGCGGGTGAACGGCCAGAACTACGGTGAAGACATCGTTCACTACATGCCGAACGCGGTCGAGAACGCCGAATACCGGCATCGAGAGAAAGTGCTGCGAGGGAAGCTGGTCGAGGCCACGGACTTCGTGGTGCTGTGGGCGGGCGGGTACAATACATGGACGGATGTTGACACGCTCTTCGAGGGCGTGACGGGGGCGATGCGCGAGGAGCCCCGCGTGAAGTTCGTGTCGCTGGGCGGGGCAATGCCGGGGCGGGATGAGGCGACGTTCTACCGTTTCCGGCGGATGGTGGAGGGGAGCGAATTCGCGGACCGGTTCGTGTTTGTGGGGTGGGTGGCGAACGATATGGTCCCCAACTACTACTTCGAGTGCGATGCCGGCATCAGTATCGACCGATTCAGCTATGAGATGCTAGTAGGGTGTCGCTACCGCATACTCGACATGATGCGGGCCGGGGTGCCGGTGATCAGCACTCTGGGGACGGAGATCAGCCACATAATCCGCGATAGGGAGTTGGGGATGACGTTCGCTCCGGGGGATTCGCGGGGGCTGAGCGAGGCCATCCTGACGCTAGCGGGAGAGGAGCCGACACGGCGACGCTGCGGGGACCGTGGAAGAGCGTATGTCTTCGAGCACCGCGCGGTGGAGCGGGTCATGGGACCACTGCAGCGGTGGGCCGAGAGGCCGGAGCGGCGAGCCGACCGCCTCAGAGGGGGGAGTTCGTCGCCGAGCCGGAGGAGCGATCCGCAGACTGTGGTGGGACGTCTCGGGGAGGCATGGGAGAGAGGAGGGGCGAGGGGCGCGCTCCGGCGGCTTGGGTTGATGGCGGCGGGGAGTATGGCCGAGCTGCTGTCAAGGGCATTCGTGCGGCGGAGGAAGACAGAGCCGTGGGGCCTCGATCCGCGCGAGCCGCCGCAGAGGGCATTGGTGGTGCACGCTGGGTCGCTGGCGCTGACGCGCGATGTGGTGGCGCGCATGCGAGGCCAGTACCCGGCCGTGGAGGTGGCAGTGCTGGCTTCGGGCGAACTGGCCGATGAGGCCAAATACGAGGTGAATGCGCAGGTGATCTCGGGGCCGGGGGTGGAGGGCGCGGGGTTCCGAGTCAGCCGCGCGCTGGCCGAAGAGCTGAGGAGGAAGCAGTTCGACACGGCGGTTGTCGCGGGGGAGGGAAGCCAACGGGCCGAGCTTGCGGCACTGCTGTCGGGGGCGGAGCGACGGGTGGCGGTGAGGGGAGACGGGGCGGCACACGTGTTCTGGTTTGCCGCTTACAAGCCGCTCTGGCTGGTGCCGATTGTTGCTGTGCGCCTGGTGGAGAAGGTAGTGATGTCCGCGGCGGTGGCAGTAGTGTGGGGCGGCCTGACGGCAGAGGACCGGCTCTGGGGGATGCGTCGGTCGAGAGCCGAGCCGGTCGGCGAAGGGCCGTGAGGGGAGGGGCGTGAGATGGGTCGCCCGGCGGTCTTTCTGGATCGTGACGGGACGGTGGTGCGGGAGGTGGAGTATCTCCGGTCGGTGAAGGAGCTGCGGCTTCTGCCGGGGGCAGCGGCGGCGATCCGGCGTCTGAACGAAGCCGGGTTTGCGGTGGTGGTCACGACGAATCAGTCGGGGATTGCACGAGGGCTCCTCAGCGAGGACGATCTGTCGGGGATCCATGCGGAGCTGTGCCGGCGCCTAGAGAGGCGCGGGGCGCGGCTGGACGGGATCTACTACTGCCCCCACCATCCGGAGGCCGTGAGGAGCGAGTACCGACGGCGGTGTTGGTGCCGGAAGCCGTCTCCCGGGATGCTGCTCCGGGCGACGGAGGAGCTGGGGCTGGATGTTGCGCGGTCGTTCGCGGTTGGGGACAGCCAGCGAGATATCGAGGCGGGCAGGCAGGCGGGCTGTCGGACGGTGCTGGTGCGAACGGGGTACGGGAAGGAGATGGCGGGGCGGGGCGGCGATGGGGTGGGCGCGGACCACGTTGCGGACGATCTCTCTGGTGCGGCGGAGTGGGTGGTGAGGCAGGCGGCCGGGCCAGGGCGCGGGCATAGGGGCGGCGGCGGCAGATGCAGGCAACGTTAATCATCGCGAACTACAACGGACGAGACCTGCTTGCGAAGTCGGTGCCGGCGGCGCTGGAAGCTGCACGCCGGTCGGGAGAGCACCGGGTGGTGGTTGCGGATGACGGGAGCAGTGATGGCAGCGCGGCCTTCGTGCGGGAGCGATATCCGGCGGTGTCCGTACTTGAGCTGCGCCGAGGAGGTTTTGGGGCGACGTGCAACACCGCTGTGGGCGAGGCTGACACCGAGGCAGTGGTGCTGCTGAACAGCGATGCCGTAGTGGGGCGCGATTTCCTCGAGCCGCTGCTTGCGGGTCTGGCTAGTCGGGAGGTGTTCTCGGTGGGCTGCAAGTTCGTGAACCCGGACGGGTCAACGAGGGATGCCCTCGGGAATCGGACGTGCGGGCGGTGGGAGGGAGGTCTACTGCAGATTCAGCATGAGACGCGGGATGGTAGGTTGACGAGGACTTGCGCGCAGCTCTATGCGAACGGGGCAGCGATGGCATTCGAGCGAGAGAAGTGGGTGGCACTTGGAGGGTTCGATCCGCTGTATCGGCCGTTCTATTGGGAGGACGTGGACCTGGGGTACCGGGCTTGGGGGCGCGGCTGGCAGGTGCTGTACGAGCCGGCGAGCGTGGTGGTGCATGAGCAGGGGAGCACGGTGAAACGAGAACACCGCGCGGCGCAGATCGAGCTGATGTCGGCGAAGAACGCTGTCCTGTTCTCCTGGAAGAACCTGCTGGAACCAGGGTTGCTGCGGCGGGCGCTATGCGCGCAGGCGCGGTGGGCGACCGATGACGTGCTGATCGGGGCAGCACCGAACCGGACGGCTGCGCTGTGGCGGGCACTGCGACAGCTCGGGGAGGCGGGCCGACGGCGCGGGGAGGAGCAGCGCGCGCGGGTGCGCTCGGACGAGGAGATAGTGGCGATGGCGGCAGGGGATCTGTGATGGGGGACGCTGGTGGAGGCGCGCTGCTGCTGACGTTCGCGCGGCGCGGGGAGGAGGGAGTGATTCGGGAGGCAATGGCGGCGCTGCGCTCGAGGGTGGGCAGCGGGCGCGTGTCGGCGGTGGGTACGGAGGCGTCCGCGCAGGCGCTTCGGGAAGCTGGGGCGGACGATGTGATCGTGTACGGCGAGAGGCGGGGCGCTCGGGCGGTGGTGCGCGAGGTACGCAGCAGGAGGCCGGTTGGGGCGAGCATTGTCTACGGGGGACCTGGGTTCTCAGGGCACCTGAAGCTGGAGCTGGTTGCGCTGGCCAGTGGGGCTGGGCGCATATGCCGGTGCCGACCTGAGGCGTCGGCGCAGGTGGTGGGGCGGGCGAGGCTGCTCGGGTCGGTATGCGCAAAGGGGCTGGGGGTGATGGCTCGGCTAGCTGTGGGCGTGGGGGTGTGTGCACTTGCGCTGTGCTGGCTGCGAGTGAGACAGGTGATGGCCGGAGGGGGTCGTGCGGGTAGGGGTTGACGGGCGTGGGCTGGCGGCCGCGGCTCGCACCGGGGTGGAGCAGTATGTGGTGGGGCTGACGCGCGCCCTCGCGGAGGTGGAGAACCGGCCGGAGATGATAGCCTACCTGGACCGGCCCATCGCGGATGAGGCGCTCGCGGGCGCGCTGGCGGGGCGGATCGAGACGAAGGTGGTCCGGGCGCGCTATGGGTGGCTGCGAGCGGCGCTGCCGTGGCGGCTGTGGCGGGACGGGGTGGATGTGGTGCATCTGCCGAGCACGGTCATGCCGCCAGTCCTCCCCTGCCCCGCGGTGGTGACAGTCCACGACCTGGCATGGAAGCGGTATCCGGAGACGTACTCGGCCGAAGACCTGGCTATGCAAACGTCGAGGGCGGCCGGGTCTATCAGACGGGCGGCGCATGTGCTGGCGGTATCGGAGACGACGGCGCGAGATCTGCGGGAGCTGCTGCGGGTTCCGGATGACAGGATCACGGTGACGCCGCTGGCCGCGTCGCACGAGTTCTCGCCCGAGGGGTCGGGGGTGCCGGAAGACGCGTTTCGAGGGGCGGAGCGACTGGACCACGGTTATGTTCTGTACGCCGGCGGACTGAGCCCCAGGAAGAACTTGATGCGGTTGCTGGAGGCCTACAGCGAGATGAAGCGGGAGGTGGAGGCGCCGCCGCTGGTGCTGCCGGGCAGCCGCTCCGAGTATGCCGATGAGCTGGCACGGAGGGCGGACGAACTGGGTTTGGGGGACAGGGTCGTCTTTCCGGGCTACGTGGAGCAGGCGCTGATGCCGGCACTCTATCGAGGTGCAACGGTGTTCGTCTACCCGTCGCTGTATGAAGGGTTCGGGCTGCCGGTGCTGGAGGCGATGGCATCGGGGGTGCCGGTGGTCACGTCGAACCGGGGCGGCACGGCGGAGGTCGCGGGGGAGGCGGCGGTGCTGGTGGAGCCGGAGAGCACGGAAGCGATTGCGGCCGCGCTGAGACGGCTGCTCGGGGACGAGGAGCTACGGGGGAAGGTGGGGGCAGGGGGGCTACGCCGCAGCAGGGGCTACCGGTGGGAGCTGACGGCGCGAGAGACTGTCGCGGTGTATGGGCGCGCGGCCGGCAGCGCGTAAGGGCGCCTGTGAGGGCGATCCTGGCTGAAACCTATGGCCGAGCATCTACGTATTGTCTATTGGCGGAGGACCGGTAATGCCGGAGGCAGGTGTCGAGCGGGACGACGGCGAGCTGGTTCGGCTCTGTCTTGCAGGCGAACAGACCGCCTTCGATGCATTGGCTGCCCGCCACTATCGCAGAGTGTACAACGTGGCATACAGGATGCTCGGAAACAGGGAACAGGCAGAGGACATCACGCAGGAGACTCTTCTGCGAGTCTACTCCCGCCTTCACACGTTCAAGCAAGGGGCGTCGTTCATAGCGTGGGTGAGGCGGATTACGACCAACCTGTGCATCGATCACCTGCGCAGACGGGGGGAGCAGACGGTTTCACTCGACCGGCAACTGGAAGCTGGAATGGAGCACGCAGACACCAGCGCGGGCGCCAGCCCGGAGGGTAGGTTAGAGATGACGGAGGACGCGCGACGAGTGATGGAGGCGCTGAGGAGGCTGCCAGGGAAGCAGCGGGCGGTGCTGGTGCTGCGCCACGTCGAGGGCCTGAAGGTAGACGAGATTGCGCGGACGATGAAGATGCCGCAGGGGACGGTGAAGACGCTGCTGTTTCGCGGGCGGCACGCGGTCCGGGGAATGGTGGGGGAGCTGTGAGGAGAGCGGAGATGGAGTGCTCGGCTGCGAGAGAGCTGCTGGATGAGTACTTCGAAGGGACGCTGCCGGCGTTGCGGCGGAAGGACGTGGCCGCGCATCTGGCGCAGTGCGCAGCTTGCGCCGCGGAACTCGAGCAGATCAAGAGACTCACGGTGACACTGGCCGGAGCGCCGCGCGTGGAGCCGAGGGAGGAACTACTGCGAGCTATAACGGCGCGGGCGGCCGAACTCCCAACGCCAGGGTCTAGATGGGCGCTGGTGGCCGGGTGGCGCCGGGTGGCGGTGGCGGCTGCCGCCGTGACGGCGGCGGTAGCGGGGGTGAGGTATGGGGGACCGATGGTGTGGTCGAGACTGGCAGTGGCGCTGGCGCCCGGCGTGACATGGCTGGGCAAGCAGGGGGCACTGGCGCTGGCATGGATGGGGCCGAAGGTGGAGGGTATCGGAGTGGCGGCCGGTGCGGTGTGGGAGGTAGTTGCGGCGCTGGGCAGCGCGCTGGCGACCGCGTGGCCGGCGATGGCATGGTACGCCGCGGGAGAGGCGGCCGTTGTGGGTGGGATGATTCTCGCGATCCACTGGGGTCGTCGGGCGGCCGGAGCACGCATTGGCACCTTGGTCGTGTAGAAGGAGTGATAGGGATGAAGACAGCACACCAGGCGAGGATTGGCAGACTGATCTTCCGGCACCGGGAGACCACATGGCGACTGGTCGCGGCGGTCGCTGCGGCTGTGATCCTGCTGGCGCTGGCGCCGGGGTTCGCGGCCGAGCCGGCTGTGGGTGAGGTCGAGGCGGGCCAAGCCGCGGCACCGGCCGCGGAACCAGCAACGGCAACGGAGGAAGGGGCTGAAGCCCCCCAGGCGATTCCCACGAGTATGGACCTCTCAGGTCCGTGGAAGTTCAAGGGCGACTGGGAGGAGAACGGTCTGGCGCAAGGCTGGCAGCAGCCTGGATTCGACGACTCGGATTGGCGGGAGCTGCACGTGCCGGCCACGTGGGAAGAGCAGGGCATTATGACCGCGAACCCGCGGTGGCCGAGCACGAAGGCGAATGATGGCTACAACGGCTACGCGTGGTATCGGCGACACTTCGCAGCACCGGCCGGTTGGGGAAACGCGGCTGTCAGGCTCCGCGTCGGCTGGATAGATGACCTGGACTGGACCTATGTGAACGGAACGCTAGTCGGGGCAACTACGTCGGGCCAGGGTCCTATCCCGCGAGACTACTTGATTCCTCCAGGCGTGTTGAAGGCGGGGGGAGAGAATGTGATCGCCATTCGCATCTGCGACACGGGCGGAGAGGGGGGCGTGGTGTCCAGCCCGGTCGAGCTGGTGAATGTGGCAGCGTTGGATGCGGCTGAGGCGGAAAGAGCAGCGGTGATCGAGGGCCGATACAGTGAGAGGCGGGACGAGGTAGTGAAGATCGGGGGGAGTGTCGAGGTGCCGGAGACGATGCTTGTGGAGGGGAATGCAGTTGCTGTCGGAGGCTCTGCCAGTATCCGGGGATATGTGAAGGGGGATGTGGTGGCAGTTGGCGGCAGCGTGCATGCGTATCCCGGGTCGCGGATTGACGGCGACGCGGTCGCCATCGGTGGCAGTGTGATAAGAGAAGGCGATGCCGAGGTGGGAGGCGGCATAATCGAAGGACCAGGTCTTCCGGGGGGGATACTCGGCCGCATCGTTAAGGGAGCCGCGGAAGGGCCGGAATGCCCGTGGTTCAACGTCTGGCCGTTCGGGAGGCTTGGGGTGCTCGGCGGTGGAGACTCGTTCTTTGGGCGACTGCTCTTCTGGGCAGTTGTGGTCGTGATCCTGGTGCTGCTCTTTCCAAGGCGGCTGGAGCTAATGGCGCGTGCGCTTCCTGCCGCCCCCGGCGGCGCGGCAGCGTATGGAGTCGGCGGCTTTGTGTTGATGTCGGCTGCAGTCGGCATGATCACACTGATAGGGATTGCCCTTTGTGTTCTGCTGGCAGTGATCGTGATTGGGATTCCACTGATCCCAGTCGTGGGCGTTGGCATGCTGGCGGCGGCCCTACTGATACCTGTGCTGGCGCTATTGGGCACGGCGGCGGTTTGGCTCAGCCTGGGCAGAGCGGTGGCTCTTCGAGCCGGCGGGAGGGAGATGAGGGCGGTGTGGGCGGCGCTGATCGGGCTGGTCATAGCCTCGGTGGTGACCCTGATCCCCGGCATCGGGGGGCTAGTCAAGGCGGCCATACTGATCTTCGGGTTCGGCGTCGCGGTGATGACCGGCGCGGGCGCGCACCCGGGGTGGGCCAATCGGCGACTTGGGATTGGGCGAAAGACCGAGACGGCGGGCGCGCAGGAGTCTGCCGCAGTGCAGACGGTCTCCGCCGAACAGGCAGGCGGACCTGCCGGGAGCGAGAGCGCAGTCGATGAGGAGGCGCCTGACGCGCCATCGTCTGAATGATGGAGTAGAGCAGCGGACCCGGATAGGAAGAGCGCCGACGGGCGATATGCCCGTCGGCGCTCTTTGGAGGATGGCGTGAGAATGGGTCAGTATTGACCGATGCGAAGCACCCTCGTTCGGCCGCCGCGGCGGAGGGTGACTCTGTCCGAGGCGATTTGGGCAACTCGGTAGCCGCTGTCGAGGGTGTCGCTCTCGCGTACGAGGTAGCGATTCTCTCCTCGGCGGAGGATGGCGAGTTTCGGCTCTCCCTGGATGACGCCTGACAGCCAGAGCACGCTGGGGGGAGGCTCGATGGGTCCGTCGTTGAGATCGCCAGCGAGGGTGGGCTGAAACGGGGGAAGGTAGGTACTGGCGACCGGTTGGGCGGTCGGAGCGCGCCTCTTTGCAGGTACGGCCGTCGCGGCACTCGCGTGCTCCGCCGGCCGGGGCGCGGCTGCGCTGTTCGGCACTGCACCTGGTTGAGATGACGCTGCGGGGATCTTGGGCGACTGCAGCGCCGGGATGCTGTCTTCCGATGCGGATCCCGCCTGTGCCGACTGCGCTACGGTGTCCTGAGGTCGGGCGGGGGCAAGGTCAACCGGCGCAGTGGCGGACTGGACGGGGTGCCCGAACCGGCAAAGAACGATGCCGGCCGCTACCATAGACAGCGCTGCGAGGAGCGCCGCGGCGCGGCGCGGGCGTTGCTTGGAGAGCTTCATTCTTGGCCTCGCCGACTAGTCTGGTCTGAAGACGCGGGACAGCGCCCATTGCTTCATACCATAGGGAAGCTGTATCTGTTCATGACGCGGGAAAGGAGATGAGCGGGGGGTCCGACCTCGGGAGGCGACGACGTGTGCGACGGAGCGCCCCAGAGGCGTTGTACAAGTGGCGCAGGTGTGGAATATAGGCGTAGCAGGGCATAGCGGAGTGTGACAGCCGGTCCGCCAGCGGCTCTTCGGCCGTTGTCGCGGACGGTTGTGCATTGGTTCATCAGACGTATTGTTGCGCGGCGTGGGCAGGTGACGCCAGCGCGCCAGCGTGCAGCGGCTTCTGCCCCACAACTGCCGGGAGGTAATGAGCGACGAAGGAGAACGCCAGTGACAGCCACAGGGCCGACATTGACCGCTATCGTCGGCTGCTAGAGCGCGATCCCGGATCGCTCCGTTTCGCTGAGTTTGCCGACCGACTACGCCGTGATGGGAAGATCTCGGACGCGACTGCCATATGCGCGCGCGGGCTGGTGCACAATCCCGACTATGCCACGGGGCACCTGGTGATGGGGGAGATCTTCCGAGATGCCGCACTGCCTGAGAAGGCGAAGCGAGAATGGCAGGAGGTGCTTCGCCTCGACCCGGCGCACCCCGGCGCGTATCTGAGATTGGGGGAACTCCACCTTAGCAGAGGGGAGATGGAGGAGGCGATCTCGGCGCTGGAGACGGCGCTGCTCTACACGCCAGATTCCCTCGAAGCCCAGGGGAAGCTTGCCGAGGCACGAGAGGCCGTGCAGCAAGAGGGCAGGGGGGAGCAGGACGGCGTCGGCGCAGCAAGCCAATGGGCGCCCGGCGAGCGCCCGGCATGGCTGACCGGCGAGCGGTTCGAGGAATTGGTGAAGTCAGTCGCGGAATACGGGGCAGTGGAGGCAGCGGCGCTGGTCAACTCCGACGGGCTGCTGCTCGAGGGCGGCCTGCCCGCTCCCGGCAGGGCCGGGGGCGCTGCAAGCGCGGCCGGGCAGCTGACGCAGAATCTGCGAGACCTTATGCGGCGACTGGGTGCGGGAAGATTGCGAGGGGCTTCCCTCTGCGGAGAGCGGGGAGGCCTTCGATGCGCGGTGCTGGGGGATGTGACGCTGGTCGCGGCGCTGAGGCCGGGAGTGCCGGTTGGGGCTGCGGAGTCGCTGCTAGGGGACGCGGTGAACAGCTTGAGGGCGGGGAGGAGCCGGAAGAGTGGAAGCGGCTAAGGTGAAGGGGCCAAGGGCCCGGCGGATGGAGGAACCGCTGGATGCGCTGGCCGAGACAGAAGGTGCTGTGGGCGCAGTGCTTGCGGCGGAGGATGGATTCGCGCTGGCGTCGCGCCTGCCAGGCGAGCAGGACGCGGAGGGGCTTGCGGCCGCCGCTGCCGCGGTCGGGCAGATGGCGAGCGAGACGTTGGCAACCGTAGGGAAGGGCGCGCTGGAGGTAGCGACTGTGGAGGCGAGCAGGCTCACGTTCTTGCTGCGCCGCCTATCGTTCGGGTTTCTTGTGGTGTTGGCGGAGCCGGATGCCGACATGGCAGCGATGGCGAGGGAGACGAACCGGGCGGCGGCCGCGGTGGAGGAAACTGTGGCCAGTCTAGCGGGGATGTAGGTGGCTGCGATGAGTCAGACAGTGGACGTAGTCATCACGGCAGACGATCTGGCTGCTCTGCAGGAGGCCCTGCGGGAGATGCTGCGCGGGTCCGAAGCGCGGTGTGTGCTGTTGATAAACCGTAACGATGGCAGCGTGATCGCTTGCGAGGGGGACACAGGACAGTTCGACATCACGTCGTTGGGCGCACTAGCCGGAGGCGCGTTTGCGTCGGCCGGGGAGATAGCGCGGCTGATCGGTGAGACGGAGTTCGATGTGTTGTACCATCAGGGGAGGCAGCGAAGCGTTCACGTCAACCTGGCGGGGGAGTACGGGCTGCTGATGACCGTCTTCGACGAGGCGACCACGGTGGGGCTCGTCCGGCTTTGTGCGCGGAAGGCGTGTGTGCGCATCCAGGTGGTGCTGTCGGGCTGAGAAAGACGCGGTGAGAAGGCGATGGCCCCGCGACGAGGGCGGGGCCGCTCCAAGGGAGTAATCGCCGCGAGTGTCCTTGAGACCTACTGCGTCTGTTCGGTCCAGCTAATTGCCTCTGAGGGGCAGCCATCTATCGCATCCTGAATGTCGCTTTCGGATGCACCCGTGGGGTTCTTGACGACGGCGATGTCGCCCTCCCCCATGTCGAAGACGTCAGGGCACACGTCTGCGCACGCGCCGCAACCAGTGCACAGGTCTGCATCCACCACGGGTACCTTCATGTTGTCATCCCTCCAAGAAGATTCGCTTCTGGCATCTGACCGGAAGCGGCGCTTTGTTCTGCGGAATCCCCTGCTCCTCCTCTTGGGAGCGACGGAGTCTCGGCCGTGCCTAGAGCGCATTTCATAACCCTCACTGGCCTGGCTGCTCGCTGGAGAAGCTGGCAGGAAATGCGCCTGCTGGAGCCTGCCGGCTTGTGCTGATGTTTCACAGCCTCAGATGGAGGCTCTGAAACAGCTTCTAGGCAAGGAGGGGGGAGAGGAAGAGGGGAGCCAGCAGAAAGGACGAGCCGTCCCGGGTGTTTTCGTCGTCTGTTCGCCCTGTCAAGGAGACGAGGATGTCGGTAAGTGCGGCATTTCCGGGACGGCTAGTATCTGTATACCACAGTGCCGTCTTCATGTGTAGGCTCAGGCAGTACAAGGTGCCCAGTAATGTAATGGTATCAACACATTGGCCGGCCTGGTGGGAGGCTGGAGGCGCGCAGGTAGTGTGGGAGCGAGACTGGTGGCACCGGCTGGGCTCGAACCAGCGACATGACGGTTATGAACCGTCTGCTCTACCCCTGAGCTACGGTGCCGGAGCGGATGGTATGATAGCGGAAAGCTGCGTGTGCGGCAAGAGGGCAGCAGTGGGAACCGATCCGCGTCAAGCGACGTGAGAGAGAGTGCGGGCGCGACGGCCGCGCTCCGAGAGGCGGGCCGCGACCGTGAGGTCGGGCCAAGGCAGCGCGAGGCGATAGGCATTCTCGTCCAGGGCGAGCTGGAAGCTGTGGTGGAAGGCGGCCACTTTCAGCGGGAAGTGGCTGGCGCGCTGACGCCTGTCAACGGGACTCATGATCATCTCCTGATCATCGTAAGCGGAGAACCGGGTGGCTTCGCGGGAACGAGCATAGGCCGGTGACAGGCGGGTGACCTCGCGCCACTCGTGGACTGCTTCCTCGGTGCTGCCGTCAAAGTAGTAGACAAGGCCTAGGTTGCTATGCACGATGGGGTTGTCGGGGCGCCAGTCGATGACCTTATTGAGGTGGCTGGCGGCCTCCGAGAGCATCTCGTTCTTTGCGTAGGCGAGGCCGAGGTCGTTGTGGCCCTCCGGCGACTTGGGGGAGAAGATGAGGACGCGTTTGTAGGACTCAATCGACTCAGGAAGGCGGTCAGCCTTGTAGTAGGCTAGGCCGAGATCAGAGTGGGCGTTGGGGTTCGATGTTTCCAGTTGGGTGAGCTCGAGGAAGTGCTCGATGGCGAGAGGCATGTTGCCCATCTCCATGGCGGCGTGGGCGGCGACATCATGAGCAGCAGGAAGCTGAGGGTCGAGGGCAACGGCGAGACGGGCCTGCTCGGCGGCCGCGGCCAGGTCGCCCTCGAGGTAGTAGGTGAGGGCGAGATTGGAACGGACGATCGCGCTTCGAGGCATGGCGTCGCTGGTGCGGCGGAACTGCTCGGCGGCCTCGACGAGTCGGTTCTGTTGGAGACGGATGACGCCTATCGCGTTGAATGCCTCGGGGAAATCGGGGTAGAGCGCGAGCAGTTCCTCCATCTGCCGCTCCGCCTGATCGAGCATATCGGTCATGCTGTAGGCGACTGCGCAGTTGTACCGGGCCAGGGCATGTCTGGGGCTCATGCGAACGGCGGCGCGGAAGTGATCGAGCGCCTGGCGAAGCCGGCCGCTGAGGTGGACGGCCACGCCGAGGTTGATGATGACGTCAATGTTGCCCGGCTGGATTTCGTAGGTTCTCTCGAGTTGGGTGAGGGCCCGATCAATGAGGGCCTCGCCGAGCAGGAGGGTTCCAGTATTGTAGAGGACGTGGAAGTCGCCGCGGCTGACGCGAAGGGCATTGTTGATGGCATCCCTGGCCTGGCGAGCGTCGCCGAGTCGGTAGCGACAGATGGCCTGCTGCGCGAGGCCTCGGGCGTGATTAGGGTCGGCGTGCACGAGCGCCCCCAGGTCGTCAAGGGCCGCATGGTGGCGGCCGTCCAAGGCGCTGCAGAGAGCGCGGTTGTAGCGTGCGGCCGCATGTGCGGGCCTGCGTCGTAGAGCGGCGGTGAAGTAATGAGAGGCCGCCCCCAGCTCTCCCCTGGACTGATGGATTACGCCGAGGTTGCAGAGAACATCCGGGTGGCGCGGGCCGGCTGAGAAGGCTGCCTCGAGCTCTGCAATTGCCTGGTCGAGTTCTCCCTGGCGAGCCAGGGCGAGGGCCAGCGCATTGCGAGGGGCGACATCTGTAGGGTCAAGCTCTTTGGCTCTGCGGAACGCCTCAGCGGCAGCGGCGAACTGCCCAAGGCGCCAGCGGGCAAGGCCGAGGTCCCAGAAGAGGTCGGCGGAGTTGTCCAGGCGTGAGCGTACTCTTTCGAACTCCTCAGCGGCACGGGCTCCGTGGCCGCCCATTGCCTGGGCGACCGCGAGGTTCTGCCGAGCGACGGCTGGTCCGTCGGAGGAGTCCAGGATCTGCGTAAGGAGCTGCTCGGCCTGGCTCCTGGCCCCTTGCAGCCAGAGCGCGCCGGCAAGACGGAGGCGGAGTTCCGGGCTATCTCGACCCGACTCGATTGCCTCCTCGCAGCTGCGCCTGATGAGGGAGAGTCTTCGGGCCGCACACCAGCCGCACAGAGCGGCCAGCAGCGATGCGCGGAGGCGACGGAGGACTCGTAGCAGTGGGCCTGGCAGAGCCCCGAGCAGGGCGCCGGCAATACCACCGAGGATGATGGCGCCCGCGTGGGAAGCTATGCTCGAGGAGGGATCTGAGCGCCCGCGGGCCAGGAAGTACCCCCAAGTAGCGCCGATGATGAGGCAGAGCGCCAGCCACACGTACCAGGCGCTACGGTCCCCGGCGTGTCGGCCCGGCCCGCCAGCTCGCGAGTCAGGCTCGAATGGCGTGCCGCAGGCCATACAACTCGCATGCTGTGCAGGGCTCGCCGCCCCACATAGCCGACAGACCAAGCCGCGCCTCCCTCAACC
>JALGTG010000231.1 GCA_029821495.1 Candidatus Hebobacteria bacterium | reverse complement strand
CACTCGCCCACAGCGACGCCGACAACACCTACTCGCCCCGCGCCTCCCGCTCCCACCAGGCCCAGCACCCCCCGCTCTACTATCTCCTCGCCGCGCCCCTCTGGCGCGCCTTCGCCGCCCGCCCCGACGATACCGTCACCTACGTGGACCGCACCGCCGGCCGGACAGAGCGCTTTACCGTCCCCGGCGCAGTGCGGCCGGTGCGCCTCCTCTCCGTCGCCCTCGGCGCCCTCACCCTGATCTTCCTCTGGGCCACTGCGCGCACCGTCTTCCCCGACCGTCCCGCCCTTTGCCTCGCGTCGGTCGCGTTCACCGCGTTCACGCCCATGTTCACCTATGTCAACAGCGTCATCAGCAACGACGCCCTCTTGGGCATCATCTTCGCCGCCACCGCCTGGCTCTGGGCGCGCATCGTCCGCGCCGGCGCTCGCTGGCGAGACGTTGTCATCCTCGGCCTTCTGCTCGGCCTCGGCCTCAACACTAAGCAGACCGCGCTCGCCCTCGTCGCCGCCTCCATCGTCGTTCTCGCCCTCGCTCCGGGTGACGCCTCCCGCAAGCGTCGAGCAGGCCGCGCCGCCGCGGCCGCCGGCCTTGCCATCCTCATCGGCGGGTGGTGGTTCGCGCGCAACCTGTTGATCCACGGGACACCATTCGTCTACCCCTTCTTCGAGCCATTGCTGGCCCTCCCCGAGACGCAGAGGTCGGCCGTGCTCTATGCCATGCCCTCGCGCATCTTCCTCTTCGCCCTCGTGCCGGTCGACGCAATCGCGGAGTACGCCAACATCCCCTCCCTGCTCCGCCTCTTTGCCTCCCTCGCTCTACTCGCCGCGCTCGGCATCATCGTCGCATTCGCCCGCCGGCGGTGGACCGCCATGCCGCGCCACGAGACGCTCTCGCTCGCTCTCTGGCTCCTCGCCGGCGCCATCGTACTCGCGGGGCTCATCTGGAACGCGCTCACGGTGGACTGGCGAATGGGCACCAGCGGCGGCCGCCTCCTCGTCTGCCTCCTACCTCTGGCGGCGATGGCCTCCGCCCGCGGCCTCAGCGCCATCTTCGGCGAGCGGCGTATCTCCCACATCGCCCTCGCCGCCATCTCCCTTGTGCTTTTGGTCCTGAACCTCTACACCATCTGGGCCACCGCCGCCGGCTACCAGACCCTCGGGTTCACACCCCTCCCCCCACCATAAAAACCCAGCAATCGCCTTGCCTTCTGGCTCATCCTCTTGACAGCGCGTGGTACAATACCTGGTGAGCGGATAGACCTTGCGTGGCCTAGGACTCCTGCTTCCGATCTTCGCATTGGCCGCACTAACCTGCGGCTTCCCCGCTGCGGCCGCGACCTACTACGTTGACTGCGTCGGTGGTCACGACGGCAACATGGGCACCAGTCCCTCTGCCGCCTGGCGAACCCTCGCCAACGTGAACTCGACCACCTTCGTGCCGGGCGACCAGATCCTATTCAAGGCCGGCTGTGCCTGGAGCGGCCGGCTCTGGCCCAAGGGCTCGGGGTCATTCGGCAGCCCCATCGGCATAGACATGTTCGGCGCCGGCGCCAAACCTGTCATCAATGGTGACGGCGCGGCCCAGGAAGCTCTCCTCCTCTACAACCAGGAGTACTGGGAAATCAAGAACCTGGAGATCACCAACTACGATCCTGCCGGCCCCGAGGTCAACCCTCTCCGGCAGGGCGTACGCGTGCTCGGCCAGGATGTCGGCACGCTCCATCACATCCACCTGGTCAACCTAGAGGTCCATGACGTCAATGGGTCCCTCACCGTCGGCAGAGACCAGGGCAAGTGCAACGCCGGCATACTCTTCGATGTCGAGGCCGGCTCCACACCCACCCACTTCGACGACCTCCTCATCGAGGGGTGCTACGTCCACGACTGCGAGCGAAGCGGCATCAAGCTCTGGGGCGCGTCGAGATGGGCCGGGGCGGTCGCATGGCTCCATGAGAACGTCATCATCAGGAACAACGTGGTTGACTACATCGCCGGCGACGGCCTCAGCGTTCATGTCACCAGTGGGGCCCTCGTCGAGCACAACACCGTCAGCCGCTCCTGCTACTGGACTGTCAAGGCGAACGCTGCGCTCTGGACTTGGTCCTCAGACGACGCCGTGATTCAGTACAACGAAGTGTACCAGACGTCGCAGACCTGGGACGGCATGGCCTTCGACATAGACGGCTACTGCCAGCGCAACATCTACCAGTACAACTACAGCCACGACAACGACGGTGGGTTCGTGATGATCATCGGCGTGCCCGACTGCGTCGGCGGCCAGCCGGAGGACAACTTCTGCAGGGATAACCACTTCCGCTACAACATCAGTCAGAACGACCGGGAGAGGATCTACCGTCTCGTCGGCAAGATCGAGAACAACTACATCTACAACAACACAGTCTACCTCGACGACACCAACCCCCACTGGGTTCACAGCGGCGCTTGCGGGAGCCCGACCCAGTGGCCCCAAGACACCTACTTCTGGAACAACATCTTCTACAACACGACTTCCAGCGGAGCCGACTTCTTTCTGGGCTCCTGCCAGAATACCGTCTTCGACTACAACGTCTTCTACGGCAACCACCCCGCAAGCGAACCGGCCGATCCCCACAAGCTCACCAGCGATCCGCAGCTCGTGGACCCGGGCACTGCCGCCGTCGGCCGCGACGCCTGCGCCGGGTACCGGCTCCGTCCCACCTCCCCCTGCCTCGACTCCGGCATGGCGATTCCCGACAACGGCGGCCTCGACTACTGGGACAACCCTGTCCCCTCCGGCCTCGCCCCAGACCGCGGCGCGCACGAGTATCGGCAGTTCCCCGACGTCCTCCTCGGGCACTGGGCCTTCGTCGAGATCGGCTTCTGCGTGTTGTCGGACGTCGTCCAAGGCTACCCGGATGGGCTCTACCGCCCCGGCTCTGAGGTCACCCGCGACCAGATGGCGGTCTTCATCTCCCGGGCCCTGGCCGGCGGAGATGGGAATGTCCCCGACGGCCCGCTCAGTGCCACGTTCGACGACGTGCCCACCGACCACTGGGCATATAAGCATGTCGAATACTGCGTGGCCGAGGCGGTAGTCCAGGGATACGATCCGGTGACCTACAGTCCCACAGCTATCGTGAGCCGTGACCAGATGGCGGTGTACATGTCGCGTGCGGTGGTCGGCGGCGACGGGAACGTTCCCGACGGGCCGCCGGAGGCGACCTTCAACGATGTGCCGACCGACCACTGGGCATACAAGTACGTCGAGTACTGCGCTTCGGAGGAGATCGTCCAGGGCTACGACCCCGTCACCTACGCTCCCCTCGATCCCGTCACCCGCGACCAGATGGCCGTCTTCATCTACCGCGCCTTCGACTTGTGGCTGTAGCCGCCGCGGTTCGCTCCGCGTCGCTTCCATGAAACCAAGGCGGCGTCCGCCTCCCTTCGGGTGTCCACCTGCCAGATCGCCCAACCCGCCCCTCAAAGCTCCTGCCAGGAGCGAATCTGGACCTGGCTGTCCACACACAGCGACAGCGACTCATCATAGTGGAACCGCGTCTTGCTCCCCTCCAGCTTGACGTGCTTGCCGACTAGTGAGCCGAAGATCTCCCCCGACTGCACAGAGCCCTGGCCGACAATCGCCGCCTCTGGCGCGTACACGGCGCCGTAGAATGTGGACGACCCCTTGATCTCCACGGATGTGCAGTTCTCCGTCCCGTATACCTTCAGGTTCCGCGGCTTGCCGGGAACCTCGTTGACGATTCCATTCCCGCCGAGGTAGATGTCCCCGTCCACGTACAGCTTGACCTCGCCCGTCACGAATAGGGTCGCAGTTGCACCTGTGATCGACAGCGAGCTGGCCCGATAGGTGCCTGACCCAAGTGTCATCGTCGCACTCCCGTCCAGCACAACTGCGCCAAGGTCAATCGCCCCTGCCGTCACGGCCGTGCCTGTCACATTCGTGGCATTGGACGGTTGCTCGCACCCGGGACCGACCAGAATGTCGCCGTTCAGAACGCCGTTGTCGCCGACGTGAATGCCGCTGGATGCTACGCCCTTCTTGTCGGTCGCGAACTCAGTCGTGTTGACCGCTACCGTCGCTTTCGAGTGCACATTCGTGCCCCCGTACGGCCCGTCGGTCGAGCGATAGGAATCAACCACAGCGTTGCCCACGTCAATCGCGCTGTTGGCGGCGAGGGCGTACCCAAATGGCCACGGCGCGTCTCGAGTCGCCACCACCGCTACTGTCCGTGGGAACCTGCGCGCGCCGTTCGGGCCCGCTGTGTACCCCGTAGATGTGATGCGCACCGACGTGTCGGTGAGCCGCGCGTCGGCCGTCGGCGAGACTGTCACATCGAAGCGTCCCCCCGGCAGCTCTGTGTTGCTCTCCCCATTGTACGTCGTCCAGCGGTTCGCTTGGGAGAGTTCCCAGACTGCCTCGTGAACACCCCCCTCGGCGAGATGAAACGACCTCGTTGACCTCCCCTCGACAGCGGCGCGCCAGACAGTCGTCTGGGCCCTTTCGATCAACGATGAACCGAGAAACAGCAAGACAGTGAGAATCACGACCGCAAGCAGGAAGACCGATCCCTGTTGCCTCGCGAAGTGGTACTGCTCCACGCGAATCTCCACGATTGTCCACCTCCGAGCTGTGGGACGTCTTTGGGTTTTCTGATCGAGGCCGGCGACCGGTGCGCCGGGCCTCTAGCTCTTCTGTCCTCTCTGACGATTCAGTCGGATCGGCCGGTGCGCGACCCCTTCGCAGGGCGCGCTCCGGTCCGTCAGTGATGCGCGCGCCGCGGGCGGCAACGCGGAGCCGCCTGCGCACGTGCTCACACCCATATTCTTCCACATCTTGTGCGCAGCGGACCGCCCCTCTGTGCTGGCACTTCCCATCTATGCCGCCGCCCGCGCCGCGCCCGTCCGGGCTCGCCGTTTGGCGACTTCGGCCCCGAAGTGGGCGCAGCACGGCTCGCGTCTGCATGGTAATAGACCAATCGCCGTACTGCATGAACGGCGAAATGACCGCTCATGTCCCAAGCTTTCCAACCACCCCGAACACTGACCATTCGGTCAGTGGACGGACATGGACACGTTTTGGACGTCCACCGCGGCGTCGCCAACACCCCTCATCTGCCCCCAGGACATTCGGACAAGTAGCGGACAAACAGCGTTTGTCCAAGATTGACCACTTGTCCCACTCCCACAGGAGTGTCGCTGCACCTAAGCGCGCGGCTTGAGCGCGGCCCCCGCGTGCCCCGCCGCGCGGCTTGACACCTCGGCCGCAAGCTTGCTAGAATCGCCTATAGTCACGCAAGGAGTGATAGCGAGTGCCAGTTGATGTAGAGAAGCTACGCAGTCTCTCGCCGAGCATGGACCGCTTCCACGAGTTCGAGCGCGAAGTTGAAGGCAGCATCGAGCAGGAAGTATCCGACCGCCGGCGGGAGAGCGAAGAGGAGAAGCGACAGCGCGAAAAGCGCGCCCGCAAGAAGCGCCTGCGCAGGATGCGCCAGATGCAGCGCCAGTAGCGCTTTGCTCGGCCCTGCGGGGCCGCGGGCACGAAGGCCGTGCAGGTGAGCCCCACAAGGCGGTGGGGCTCGCTGTGTATACGCACCGGGCGAGGGCGCCGGTCCGGCCGGCCGCGCTGCTCGGCTGGTGGGTGGGGAATCTGCTGTGCGCTGAGGGCGGCAGCGCGAAGAGCGGAACGGCGGGTATGGAAGAGGAAGCCTACAACCAGCTCCTGTCTCTGGTCGCGCTCTTTCGAGAGCACCGCCTGGATGAGCTTGCGGTGGAGGATGACTCTTTCAAGCTCCGCCTGAGCCGGCTCGCCCCCGCGGTGGACGGAGCGCCGTCGGCCGCGCCAGCGGCCGAGCGCGCTGTGGAAGAGCCCGGGCGCGGCGCCGAGCGGGGAGAACGCGGCCGCGCTCGAACCGTTGCGGTTCGCTCGCCACTCATCGGCGTGTTCTACGAAGCGCCCGCGCCGGACGCCCCGCCGTTTGTGGCGATTGGCGACATGGTCGAGGAGGGGCAGACCGTCTGCGTCGTGGAGGCGATGAAGGTCTTCAACGAGATAAAGGCCGAGTGGAACGGCCGGGTGGTCGCGGTGCCCCCTGAGAACGGGAAGCTGGTGCAGGCGGGGGATCCACTGGTGGTTCTCGAATTCGTCCACGAGGGCCAGGAAGAGGGGTGAGTGTGGACCATCCCATATATGTCGGCATAATCGGCTACGGGAAGATCGGGTCCGGCACGTACAAGACGCTGCTCGACAATCAGGAGAGCATAGACCGCAAGGTCGGCCGGCCGGTGCGCGTGAAGCGGCTGGTGGATGTTGACTGGTCCCGCCGTCGCCCGGTGGAGATCGCGATACCGGACGAGATGCAGGCGACGGAAGCGTCGGCGGTGCTCGATGACCCGGAGATCGCCATTGTAGTCGAGTGCATCGGGGGCACCGATCCCGCTCTGGACCTCGTGCTGGGAGCGCTGCGGGCCGGGAAGAACGTTGTCACCTCGAACAAGGAGCTGATTGCGCGGCACGGCAAAGAGCTGTTCGACGCGGCGGCGCAGCGGGGGCTGGACGCAGCGGGGGCTGGACTTGATGTTCGAGGGGAGCGTCGGCGGGGGGATTCCGGTTCTCCGGCCGCTGAAGAGCTGTCTGGCGGCGAACCGGATCAGTCGGGTGATGGGGATCGTGAACGGGACCACGAACTTCATCCTGACGCGGATGGCGGAGGAGGGGGCCGAGTTTGAGGACTCACTGAGGGAGGCGCAGCGGCTGGGATACGCGGAGCCCGATCCGACCAACGATGTGGAGGGGTTCGACGCCGCGTTCAAGCTGGCGATCCTGGGGTCGATAGCGTTCGAGAGCCGCGTGCCCGTGGATAGCGTCTACCGGGAAGGGATCACCGGGATCGGCGCGCGGGACATGGAGTACGCGGGGCAGTTGGGATACACGATCAAGCTGCTGGCGATAGGCGCTGAGGTAGACGGCGCGCTGGAGATGCGGGTGCATCCGACGCTGCTGCCGAAGAGCCATCCGTTGGCTGCGGTGACGGGGCCGTTCAACGCGATCTTCGTGCGGGGGAGTTCGGTGGGGGAGGTGATGTTCTACGGGCAGGGCGCGGGGACGATGCCGACGGGGTCGGCGGTGGCGGGGGACATCATCGACGTGGCAAGGAACGTTCGGTCGGGCTCGACGGGCCGAGTGGCGTGCACGTGCTTCGAGGACAAGCCGGTCAAGCCGATGGCGGAGGTGACGACGCGGCATTACCTGCGGACCCAGGTGGCGGATCGGCCCGGCGTGCTGGCGGCGAGTGCGACGGTGTGCGGCGAGGAGGGGGTGAGCCTGGCGTCGGTGCTGCAGATGGGCGCATCTGGGGAGAGCGCGGAGATCGTGTGGCTGACACATCCGGCCGAAGAGGGGAAGATGCGGCGGTCGCTGGAGCGGATCGAGAAGCTGGACGGGGTGAGCGAGATCAGCAGTTGGATCCGGGCGGAGGCGGAGGGGTAGGGCCGCGCGATCCGAGGTGCGAGGGCCTGGGGCAGGATGCGCCCTTCCTT
>JALGTG010000044.1 GCA_029821495.1 Candidatus Hebobacteria bacterium | reverse complement strand
GTCATGTGGTGAGCGACCGTGGAGGTGAGTGCGTCCCTGTGCGGGCGCGGGCGGGGGACGGGGGAGGGGGTCGCGACGCGTAGGGGGGTGGGGAGGGTGAGGGGGTTGTTGGGGGACGAGGATCGTGAGGTGAGGTATTGGGCGGCGAGGGTGTTGGTGGCGGAGGAGGAGAGGGAGGGAGGGTAGAGCGGCAGGCGGCCATCCGCCGATGAACGCGGATGGACGCGGATGGGAGGGGATGGAGGGGAGGCGCGGTGGCAGGACAGGAACGGTCCCTGAGCCCTTCGGGCCGGGATGGCGGCCCCTTCGGGGCCTAGCCACCGGCGGGCATTCGCCTCCGGCGTATACCCGCCCTGCAGAACGGCCACCGGCTACAGAACGGCCACCGGCGGGTATGGGGCTGGGGTTGCGGGGGGTGGGGTGGTTCTGGCATAATGCGCCGGATTCGTAATCTCAGGAGGGATGTGTGAGATGATCAAGATCGGGATAGTGGGAACGGGGGGCATGGCGAGCGCCCATGCGCAGGCATTTCGGGGGATCGCGGGATGCAAGTTGGTGGCGGCGTGTGATGTGGTCAAGGGAAAGGCGCGGAGCTTCGCGAAGCAGTACGGCATACCGGCGGTGTACACCGATGTTGAGGAGATGCTGGACGGGACGCCGGTGGACGCGATCGCGAACGTGACGTCGGACGCGGCGCATTGTCCGGTGTCGCTGGCGGCGATTGGGCGGGGCAAGCATGTGCTGTGTGAGAAGCCCCTGGCGGTGAACTACGCAGAGGCGAAGAAGATGGCCGCGGCGGCGAAGCGCAAGGGGATCATCAACATGGTGAACTTCTCGTACCGGAACGCACCTGCCATCCACAAGGCGCACGAACTGGTGAATGGCGGCGCGATCGGGCGGGTGATACATGTCGAGGCGAGCTACTTGCAGAGCTGGCTGAGTTCGACGCACTGGGGGGACTGGAGGAAGGGGTCGGCGTGGCTGTGGCGGCTGTCGAAGGGCCATGGCAGCGGCGGAGTGCTGGGGGACATCGGGGTGCATATTCTGGATTTCGCGTCATATGCGGCCGGCGACATCAAGCAGGTCAACTGCGATCTGAAGACGTTCACGAAGGTGAAGGGGGACCGGATCAGGGGGTACAAGCTGGACGCGTGCGACTCGGCTGTGATCGGGGTGGAGTTGGCGAACGGCGCCATCGGGACCATCCACACATCGCGCTGGGCGACGGGGCACGTCAACTCCTTGCTGCTTCGTATATACGGGGACAAGGGCGCGATCGTCGTTGACCTGGACCGCTCGTACAACGAGTTGAGCGTGTGCCGAGGGAAGGATGTTGACAAGAGCAAGTGGCGGAGCCTGCGCTGCCGCAGGACACCTGATATGTATCACCGTTTCGTGAAGAGCATCAAGACCGGAGAGAACGACCAGCCGGACTTCGCCAGGGGGGCGGCCATCCAGAAGGTCATAGACGCGTGCTTCGCGTCTGATGTGAAGGGGCGCGCGGTGAGCGTGTAGCCCGGTCCTGCAGGGCAGGCAAGCTACGGAAGCGCCAAAACGGTTATCTTACTCGGAAGCGCTATGCGGGCGACGGGGGTGTGGGCCGGGCTAGGGCTCGACGCCCTGCGCGCGCAGTACTCCTTGGAGCTTGGTGACGTCGAGCTGGCGCGGGGTAATGCGTTCCTTGGCGCAGAGGGCGGCGGCGATGCCGACGGCCTGGCCCATGTTTGCGCAGATGGGCATTACGCGGAAGTTGGAGTGTGCGAGGTGGGTGCCGGAGATGTTTCTTCCGGCGAGCAGGAGGTTCTCGACCTTCTTCGGCACGAAGCACCGGTAGGGGATCGTGTAGCACTCGTGCTGGGGAAAGCCCTTCTGGAGGCCGGTTTCGTCGAGGCCGCTGCCGGCGAGGTTGTGAACATCGAAGTTGAAGTGGGCGCCGGGCACGGCCCAGTCGTCGAAGACGCGGGCCTCGAGGATGTCGTCCTCGGTGAGGGTGTACTCGCCCTCGAAGTGACGGGTCTCGCGGACGCCGATGGTGGAGGCGGTGGTGAGAAGGTAGCAGTTCTCGAAGCCGGGGACGTATTCGCTGAGGAATTGGACTATGGGGTCGAGCTGGCGGCGGCACATGAGTTCGGCGCGGGTGAGGTCGTCGGCGCTGGTGCCGTCGACGCCAGTGCAGTTGGTCATGTTGCAGGTAACGACGCCGGGGATGGATGATCGGTAGAGCAGGACGTGACCTGCGGGATGGGGGAGATGTTCCCTGCCGAGGGTCTGGAGGTCGCCGGCGGGCAGTTCGTAGGTGTCCTCGAAGCCGCCCGGGAGGACCGCCCTGTCCGTGTCCACGCCGCCAACCTTGAACATCAGGCTCATGGGCTGCATGCCGCCGTCGCGCTCCCGGCCTTTGTGGTGGGGAACGCCGGCCCGTGCGGCGATGTCTCCGTCGCCGGAGGCGTCCACCACGATGTCGGCGAGAAAGGCCTCGCGGCCGGACTTGCTCTCGCTGATGACGCCGGAGATGGTGTTGCCCTGCATGATGGGCTCGCAGGCGAGGGTGTGGAGCCGGAGGGAGGCGCCGGATTCCTCGAGCATCTCCAGAAGGACGGTCTTGAGCCTCTCGGGGTTGATGATCTGGCGGCTCTCGCAGTCCTTTGAGCGCGCGAGTATCTCCTCGTAGAAGCCGCCTCGAGTGCTGCCGGTCCAGTGGCTCATCAGGCCCGTCGTCGCCACCCCGCCGAGCGCGCCGGCCTGCTCGATCAGCAGCGTCTCGGCTCCCTGTCTGGCGGCGTTGACAGCGGCAGAGAACCCGGCCGGGCCGGCGCCGACGATAAGCGCCTGAGTGTGGGCGCTTACCGCGATGTCTCGCGCGAGTTCCCGGTGGCAGCGCATTGTGCCCGGTCCTCTAGAGGAACTTGTGAGGCTTGGCGTCCAGGTTGTTGCTCAGGCCGCTCCCGTAGTGTGGGCTAGCCTTGTGGTTGAAGCTCGAAGAGGGAGGGGAGGCGAGTCACCAATGACATGTCGCCCGCGATGTGGATGCGTCCTGCGAGGTAGGCGGAAACGCCGTCGAGGCTCCCGGCTATGAGGCCCTCGAAGTCGTCGACGCTCATCGTGATGGTGACACTGGGGCTGTCGGTCGGACCGGTGGCAAGCCGGCACTGCTGCTCGGCGACAGTGATGTGCCAGGTGCCGCTGTCGTCGCCGGTCAGGTGAAGCTGATAGATGGCGCGAAGGCCTTCGGCCGCTTGCGGCCGGAAACGGGCGACGAAGTCTGACAGGATGTCTGAGGGTGCTGTCATGGGCATCTCCAGGAAATGGTGGCCAGCATCTGATTCTTGTAACCAGTTCGACACATCGGTGGCGGTTCCTACGATATGGTGCAGGGCATGGTGGAGGTAGGAGGGGCGGCGGCTTGGTAAAGGCAGAGAGATGTGGGCGCCGGGGCTGCGAGAGAAGTGTGATCCGAGCTGAGGCTGCGCCTCGGAGGAGAGGTCGTGCGAATCCAGAGCTACCGTTTTGGGGAGATCGTGATCGACGGCAAGAGGTACACTGAAGATATGATCGTTTTCCCGGACCGGGTGAGTCCGGGATGGTGGCGGAAGGAGGGGCATCTGCTGCAGCTGGATGATCTGAAGGAGGCGTTGGCGTCGGAGGCGGAGGTGCTGATCGTGGGCACGGGCACGCGGCAGGCCATGAAGGTGGCGTCGGAGGTGGTTGGGCATACGAAGAAGGTGGGGATCGAGCTGCTAGCGTTCGACACAAGAACGGCCTGTCAGACGTTCAACCACCTGGCGGGCAAGCGCAAGATAGTTGCCGCGTTTCACCTGACCTGCTAGGAAGAGGACGCGGCGGGGGTTCAGCGGTGGTCAGTGGAGGAGGGCGGCCTGGGAGCGAAGCGGGACGGCCGCTTGGCGCCTCGGCGGGCGATGAGGATTGCCCTGGTGAAGAGGAAGGCCGCGCCGACGGCGAGCGCGAATGAGAGGATGCCGGCCAGGACGGCTACCCAGGGCGAGGGCTCGGGGGCTTGCTCGGCGCCGATGGTGATGAAGGTGGTGTTGTTCGACTCGTCCGATTCCACCAACTCGTTGAGGGGATCCACGACTGCGTGGAAGGGGAAGATCCCCCTGGTAGCGTGCCAGGTCAGGGTCCAGGTGGCGGTGTCTCCGGGCGCGAGATCGGCCGGGGTCTTCCACTCGGCGTAGGTCTCGTAGTCAACGGCGAGCACGACCGGGAGGGATGGGAGGGGAGCGTCGCCCGCGTTGAGCACCTCGATGTGAAGGGGGACGCGATCGCCCTCGCGGAAGTCATCGCCCTCGGCGGCGATGCGAAGCAGCCGGGCGTCGGGAAGGGCGAACGCGGGGATGGACGAGACGAGGCAGACGATTAGCGCGCAGACCAGACTGACCGTGGAGCGTTTGGGCATCGCGGGATAGGTGATTCCACTCGGCGCGCGGTTACTCCTACCTCGTCTGTGCCGATCAGGCGTGGCGCAGGCGGTTTCTTTACACCCGTTGGGGAGCGTGCTATAATCCGCCAAGTCCACTCCTGCTACGTGGCGATGCTGCTCTCCCGGCGACGCCCGGAGAGGTCACCCTTTTCCCAGAGTAGCAACAGCTATGGAGCGCGGAGCGGCCACTTCGAAGAACGGCACCGGAGATGAGCACGCGAGCAGAACAGGTTACCGTTGCTCGGCCGGTGAGTAAGGAAGGGATTGGCCTGCACACGGGAGAGGTGTGCAGGGCCAGGCTATTGCCCGCGGAGCCGAGCGCGGGCGTTGCTTTTGCGCTGGGATCGGGGTGCGTGGTGCCCGGCAACGTCGATCACGTGGTGAGCAGCCAGCGGGCGACGGCGCTGGGGTCGGGGGAGGAGCGGGTCGGCAATGTGGAGCACCTGCTGGCCGCGCTGTACGGAATGCAGGTTGATAATGTGATGGTGGAGGTGGAGGGACCGGAAATCCCTTCGTGCGATGGCAGCGCTCTGGAGTGGGTGGAGCTACTGCGGGAGGCGGGGCGAAGAGCGCAGGGAACGCAGAGGGAGGCGGGGAGGCTGGGCGAGGCGGTCTGGGTGGGCGGGGGCGAGAGCTGGGCGGTGGCGACGCCTGGGAGGTCAGGTCTGGCGCTGGGGGTGGTGGTGGAGTTCCCGGGAACGGTGGTGGGGAGGCAGACGCTGTGGACGCGTGTGAGCCGGAGCCGTTTCGCGAGGGAGGTGGCGCCGGCGAGGACGTTCGCATTCATCGAGGAGCTGGAGGGCCTGAGGGCGCGGGGCTTGGCGCGCGGGGGGAGCGTTGAGAACGCGTTCGGGATAGGGCCCGAGGGGTACGTCGGGGCGCTGCGGTTTCCCGACGAAGTGGTGAGACACAAAGCACTGGACTTGCTGGGAGATGTGGCGCTGTGTGGGGTGAGATTCACCGGGCAGGTGGTGGCGGTACGGCCGAGCCATGAGCTGAACGTGGAGTTGGCGAGGGAGCTGCGGCGAAGGCTTGTGCGATAGGTGATCTGATGGTAGAAGCTGTTTCATGACCTCGATCTGAGGCTATGAAACAGCAGCACAAGCCGGCAGGCTGCAGCAGGCGCATTTCATGCCAGCTTCTCTAGCGGGCAGCCAGGCCAGTGAGGGTTATGAAATGCGCTCTAGGAAGGTGAGGAGAGACGCTATGATGGACATCAACGAGATTCAGGCGGTGCTCAGCCATCGGTACCCGTTCCTGCTGGTGGATCGGATACTGGAGCTGGAGGCGGGCAAGCGGGCGGTTGGGATGAAGAATGTCACGATCAACGAGGCGTTCTTCAACGGGCACTTCCCGGGCAATCCGATCATGCCCGGGGTGTTGATCGTGGAGGCGATGGCGCAGGTCGGGGGGATTCTGCTGCTCGCGACCACCGGGAACGAGGGCAAGCTGGCGTTCTTTGCGGGAATCGACAAGATGCGGTTTCGGCAGCCGGTGGTGCCGGGGGACCAGCTGATAACAGAGGTGCAGATCACGAAGCGGAAGGGGGACATTGGTCGGGTGGCGGTGGTGGGGAAGGTGGACGGAGAGGTGGTGGCCGAGGGTGAGTATCTCTTCGCGCTGCGTCGGGACGAAGGAGCCGACACGCTCGAGAGATCGAGCGCCAAGGATGCCTGACGTGGCGCGGATACACAGCACGGCAATAGTCGAGAAGGACTGCGAGGTCGCAGACGACGCCGCGATCGGCCCTTACGCGATCATCCGAAAGGGGACGGTGATCGGCCCGCGGACGGCGGTGGATGCGCATGTGCTGCTCGAAAACACGACGATAGGCGCGGACTGCCGGATCGACTTCGGGGCTGCGATTGGGGGGCCGCCGCAGGACCAGCGATACAGCGGAGAGGCGACGCGAGTCGTGATCGGGGATCGCAACGTGATCCGGGAGTACGTGACCATCCACCGGGCGACGGGCGAGGGGAATGCGACGCGGGTGGGAGATGACAACATGCTGATGGCCGCGACCCATCTCGGGCACAACTGTGAGGTGGGAAATGGGGTGATGATCTCCACGCTGTCGGGGATGAGCGGGCACACGATAATCGAGGACAAGGTGATAATCGGCGGTATGGTGGGCTCGCATCAGAAGGTCCGGGTCGGGAAGCTCGCCATGGTGAGCGGGCTGTCGAAGATGAGCCAGGACGTGCCTCCCTACAGCCTGGTCGATGGCAAGCCAGCGAGGGTGGTCGGGCCGAATCTGGTGGGGTTGCGGCGCGCGGGGGCCGACGGCGAAACGCGGAAGGCGCTGCAGAAGGCGTTCCGGCTGCTGTACCGGTCGGGGATCGAGTATCCGCGCGCGCTGGAGCGGGTGGCATCGGAGCTGGGGAGCTTCCCCGAGGTGAGCTACTTGGTGGAGTTCCTGAAGCGGGTGCGGGATGGGCGAGTGGGGCGACAGCAAGAAGTCGTCCACTAGCCATGACAGAGAGTGAGGCTCCCAGGGCGGCGGGTGGGGAAGGGGGCCGGATGGTATTCGTCGTCGCCGGCGAGGCCTCGGGCGACTGGGCGGGGGCGCTGCTGGCGGAGGCGCTCCGGGCGCGGGGAGGCGATCTCCGGCTGTCGGGCATCGGCGGACCGCGCATGGCCGCGGCCGGGGTGGAGCTGTTCGCGGACAGCTCGGGCTGGGGGGCCATCGGCATTTTCGAGGCGGCGGCCAAAGTGCCCCACCTATGGCGTGTGCTGCGGGAGACTCAGGCGCATGTTGCGTCCGTCCGCCCGTCCGCGCTGGTGCTGATAGACTGCGGCGCGTTCAACCTGCCCTTGGCGCGGACCGCCCGGCGGCACGATCTCCGGACGCTCTACTACCTGCCCCCCGGATCGTGGTCGCGGAAGCTGCGGAACGCGGAGCTGGCCGAGGTCGTGGATATGATCGCGGCGCCGTTTGCCTGGTCGCGCGATCTGCTGTCCGGGGGGAGGGCGCGCGTGGAATGGGTGGGACACCCGGTGGTGGAGGCGGCCCGGCCGCGCATGGCGGTGGAGGAGGCGTGGGGGAAGTTCGAGCTGGATCGGCGGCTGCCGGTGGTGGCGCTGGCCCCCGGCAGCAGGGAGCAGGAGATGCGCTACGTGCTGCCGGTGCTGGCCGGGGCGGCGGCGCGGCTGGCGGAGAAGTGGGACGGGGTGCAGTTTGTGGTGCCAGCAGCGCGGACCGGGCAGCAGGACCGGATTAGGAAGGCGTTCGAGCTCCTGGGCGTCAAGGCGACGATCCTCGTCGGGATGGACTACGACGCGCTTCAGTTGGCGACAGCGGCGGCGGTGTGCTCGGGGACGGCGACGTTGGAGTTCGCCTGCCTGGGGATTCCGATGGTGGTGGTTTACCGGGCGAGTCGAGCGACGACGCTTCAGTACCGACTGGTGCGAGGGCTGATGGGGGGGCAGCGGTGGGCGGCGATGCCGAACATCATCGCCGGCCGGGAGGTGGTGAGGGAGCTGCTGGGCTCCGCGGCGACCCCCGAGGCAGTCGGGCAGGAGGTGGGTTCGCTGCTGTCGGATGGCGCGCGGCGGGAGCGAGTACGGGCGGAGTTGAAAGAGGTAGTAGGCGAGTTGGGGCCGGGTGGTGCATCCGAGCGGACGGCGGAGATGGTGTTGGAGCTGATCGAGGGGACGCAAGGAGACAGGCGTGGCTGAGCGTGCGACAGGAGAGGCGCGGAGAGGGAGATCGCGCTCGCTCGGGGTGCTGCGGCGGCTGATCAGGAAGGGAAAGGCCGACCTGTGGTCCGCCTATGGCGCGCTGGGGTGCATTCTGGGGGAGACGATCGTGGACACCGCGGCAATTCCCGTGCTGCTGGCGCTGATGTTCATGGCGATCGCGGGGTCGCCGGCGGCGCTGACGTCGGGCCCGGTGCCGGCAAGGTCCACGGACTGGATACAGAGGCTGGAGTGGGTTAGCACGGGGAGCGTATCGGAGCGGCTGCAGAGCCTGCTGCTGTTCGCGGGGCTGACGCTGGCGGCGTGGTTGGTGAAGTGCGTGTTTGGGTTCGGGCGGGTGTATCTCTCGCAGCGATTCGCGCAGAGGCTGATGAGGGAGATGCGGGGCCGGCTGTATGAGCACTTGGTGGGGCAGTCGCTGGCGTTTCACCGGAGGCGAGAGACGGGGGATCTGCTGTCTCGGGTGAGCAACGATGTGACGGTGCTCCAGCGGGCACTGAGCACGGATCTGCTGGAGGGGGCGCGGGCGCCGGCGACGATTCTGATTGCGGTGGCGCTGATGGCCTCGCTGGAGTGGCGTCTGACGCTGTTTGCCTTGGCGTGTGTGCCGGGGGTGTCGCTGGTGATCGCGCATTCGGGGGAGCGTCTGCGTCGGCTGGCGGGGGAAGTGCAGCGCAAGCTGGGCGGGCTGAACGCCTACTTGCAGGAGCGGCTGACCGGGATCGAAACGGTGCAGTTGTTTGGGATGGAGGGGCGGGAGATAGAGCGATTCAGGGAGATCAACGAGGATAACTATCGGGCGAACATGAGGGTGGCGAGGGTGATCTCTGTGCTGACGCCGCTGGTGGAGCTGATCAGCGCCTTTGGCATGGTGGTGTTGATCTTCGTCGCGGGCTATCTGACGATCAAGGGACCGCTTCACATAGCGACGCTGATCGCATTCGCCTATGTGGGACAGAGGCTGGGGAGCAAGCTCGGGCTGGTGGGGAAGATCTGGCTGTCGGGGCAGCAGGCGGCGGCGGCCGGGGATCGGGTATTCGAGGTTTTGGATGCGCGGGAGGAAGTTCCCGAGGCGCCGGACGCGAAAGACCTGCCGCGGGTGGCGGGACGGATAGAGTTTCGCGGGGTCGAGTTTCGGTACGGCGACGGCGAGGCCGTGCTCAAGGGAGTGGAGGCGAGCATCGAGCCGGGGCAGGTGGCTGCGTTGGTGGGAGCAAGCGGAGCGGGCAAGACGAGCCTGGTCAACCTCATCCCGCGGTTCTATGATCCGACCGCGGGCACGATCGACATTGATGGTGTGAACATCGCCGGCGTAACGCTGCGTTCGCTGCGGTCGCAGATTGGGATCGTGCCGCAGGAGCCGATTCTGTTCGGGGGTTCAGTCGGGGAGAATATCGCCTACGGCAGGCCGGGGGCCGAGCCGGAGGAGGTGGAGGAGGCAGCGAGGGCGGCGAACGCGCACGATTTCGTGGTGGCCCTTCCGCGGGGGTACGAGACGCCGGTGGGGGAGCGAGCGGCGAAGCTGTCGGGCGGGCAGCGGCAGAGGATTGCCATCGCGCGGGCGCTGCTGAGGGACCCGCGCATACTGATACTCGACGAGGCGACGAGCGCGCTGGATGCCGAGTCGGAGGCGCTGGTGCAGGACGCGCTGGAGCGGCTGATGGCGGGTCGGACGACGCTCATAATCGCGCACAGGCTCTCCACCATTCAGCGCGCGGACCGGATACTGGTGCTGGCAGAGGGGCGGATTGTGGAGGATGGGAGGCACGAGGAGCTGCTGGCGCGCGGCGGCGCCTATCGTCGTTTGTACGAGGCCCAGCTCAGCGCCGCGGCCGACGGAGGGCCGAACTCAGCAGGCGGGGGAGCATTGCCGGGATCATGAGGTGCAAGGTGCGGCTGGCCGTCGAGCTGGCGGCGTACAACCTGGTGGCCCTGGTCTTCCTGCCGGTGCTTGGGGTGTGGCTCGGGTGGCGGTTGCTCATGCGACGGAAGCCGGTGGGCTCGTGGCGGGAGCGGTTTGGGATGGTGGGGCGACTCCCCGCGAAGGCGCGGCCGCACATCTGGGTGCACGCGGTGTCGGCGGGGGAGATGGCGGCGGCGACGCCGGTGGTGTCCGCGCTGCGGGAGGTCTTCCCGGAGGCGGCGATCGCAGTCTCCACACAGACGCCGGCCGGGATGGCGGTCGCCAGGCGCAGCTGCAGAGAGACCGATTGTCTCTTCTACCTGCCATTCGACGCGCCCGACTGCATGGGGCTGGCGCTGTGGCGGCTGCGGCCGGAGCTGTTGGTGGTGACGGAGAAGGAGCTGTGGCCGAACTTGCTGGGGCTTGCGCGGCTGATGGGGGCGAGGGTGATGGTGGTGAACGGGAGGGTGTCGGACCGCATGATGGGGCGGGCAGGTTGGCTGCCGGGGTTTGTGAAGTGGCTATACCGGCTGCCGGATCTGATGTGCGTGCAGTCGGAGGAGGACGGACGGCGGCTGAGGCTGCTGGGCGTTCCGGCGGGTCGGATTCTGGTGGCGGGGAACACGAAGGTTGACTGTCTCTCGCGGCGGGACGAGGGGGCGGAAGCGGAGCTGGCGGGCGATCTTGGCGTGAGGCCGGACGAAGTGTGGCTGGTGGCGGGGAGCACGCATCCGGGCGAGGAGGAGACAGTCGTCGAAGCGTTTCGGGCGGTGTGCGACGAGATTCCGAGCGCGCGGCTGCTGGTGGCGCCGCGGCACTTGGAGCGGGTGGCGGAGGTGTCCGTGATGATAGCGCAGCGAGGGATGAACGTGGTGCGCCGGAGCGGGGACCGTGTGGGCGACGAGCAGGGGGTGGTGGTGCTGGACACGATGGGGGAGCTGCGGGCGGCATATGGACTGGCCACGGCCGGGTTCGTGGGCGGCACGCTGGCACCGGTTGGAGGGCACAACCTGCTCGAGCCGGTGGCGGCGGGACGGCCTGTGCTGTTCGGCCCGCACACGGAGAACTGCGAGGATGCGGCGGACCTGGTGCTGAACGCGGGGGTGGGGTTTCGCACGTGTGGGGCCGATGAGTTGGCGACGCAGTTTCTGCGGATCGCGCGGGACGCACATCTGCGGGAGAAGGTGGCGGCGCGTGCGGCGAGGTTGATGGGGGAGCAGCAGGGGGCTTCGGCGCGCTGCGCGGCGGCGGGCAGAGGTCTGCTGAGCGGGGGCGCGGGCTCCGCGATGGAGGCCGGCAGTTGATCCCGAGCATCGAGGGCAAGTGGACGCGGCTGGTGCGGGGAGAGGCGCGTGACACATGGGAGCGGCTGACGCTGGCGGGGATGTGGGCGGTGTCAGTGGGTTATGGCGCGGCGCTGGGCATCCACCATGGTGCGTACCGGCTCGGCCTGGCGCGCAGGAGGCGTCTGCCAGCGGCGGTGATCAGCATCGGGAATCTGACGGTGGGAGGGACGGGGAAGACGACGGCGACAATCGGTGTTGCGCGGTGGCTCGCCAATAGGGGTGTGATGGCGGGGGTGCTGAGCCGGGGATATCGGGGGCGCGGCGAGAGCGGGGCGATGGTGGTGTCGGAGGGATTCGGCCCGCTGTTGGGTGTTGCGGAGGCCGGCGATGAGGCGTTCCTGATGGCGCGCGCGCTGCCGGGCGCCTTCGTGCTGGTGGGGAAGGATCGAAGGCGGACGGGGCGGCGAGCGATCGAGGAGTTCGGGGTGGAGGCGTTGGTGCTGGACGATGGATTCCAGTATCAGCGGCTCGAGAAGGATGTTGAGATAGTGTTGGTGGACGCGCTGGCGCCCTTCGGGTATGATTTCCTGGTGCCGCGCGGGCTGCTACGCGAGCCGGCGCGGCACTTGGCGCGTGCTGACGCGGTCTGGATTACGCACTGCGATCTGGTGCGGCGGCAAGACCTGGAGACCGTGCTGGCGCGGGTTGGCGGGCTGGCTCCCGGGGTGCGGATGTGGGAAGCGGCCCACAGGCCGGTGCGGCTGAGGAGCCTGGGAGGTGAAGCAGACCGCGAGCCGGAGGCGCTGCGAGACCGGCGGGTGTGCGCGCTGTCGAGCCTGGGAAACCCATCGGCCTTCGAGAGAGCGCTGGAGCGAGTGGGAGCGGTCACGGTCGGGAGGGCGCGTTTTCCCGACCACCACGAATACCGGGCCGAGGATATGGCACAGGTTGCGCGGGAGGCGGCATCTGCGGAGTGGATCGTGACGACGGCAAAGGATGCCGTGCGGCTGCCGGAGGCGGAGGCGGGGAAGCCGATGTGGGTGCTGGAGGTGGAGCTTGCAGGGTGGCAGGGAGCGCCAGTGTTGGCGGAGGAGCTGGATTGTCTGCTGAGCGACAAGATCCGGAAGTAGGTCACCTCTACGAGTCGGAGCGCCGGTCGGGGGTGTACGAGTGGTGGCGGCGGACGCAGACGCGGGTGGGGAATGCCCTGCTGCTGTGGATGGCGGGGCGATATCGCCGCGTGCCGGAGCGGATGGGGCACCGGTTGGGGGCGAAGGTGGGGGCGGCGATGAGGGTGGTCTCGCCGCGGCACTGGCGGATCGTGATGGCGAACCTGCGGCTGGCGTTCGGCGATGAGAAGAGCGAGTCCGAGTTGGCGGAGATCGGGCGGGAGTGCTACCGGCATCTGGGCAAGTGCCTTATGGAGTTCTTCCGCCTGCCGGGCATGAGCGCGGATGAGATCCGGCGGGTGGCCGAGTTCCGGGGCGCGGAGCATCTCGACGCGGGGCTGGCGCGGGGGCGCGGCGTCATTCTCTTGACGGGGCACCTGGGGAACTGGGAGATGGTGGGGGCGAGGATTGCGGCCGACGGGTATCCCCTCAATGTGATAGCACGGGCGCAGCGCGACAACCGGCTCACCGAGTACATACGACGAACGCGGGAGGTGGCGGGGATGCGCGTGTCGCACCGCGAGGACGCGGTGCGGGAGGGGCTGCGGGCGCTCAGGCGCAACGAGCTGGTGGGGATTCTGCTGGACCAGAACGCCGGAGAAGATGGGGTGTTCGTGGAGTTCTTCGGTCACCTGGCGTCAACCGCAGCGGGCGCGGCGGCGTTCGCGATGCGGACAGGGGCCGCGGTGGTGCCAACGTTTGGGTGGCGCAAGGCGGACGACAGGCACGTGGTCGAGATTGGGGAGGCAGTGCCACTGGTCGAGACCGGCGATCACCGCAGCGATATCCTCGCCAACACCGCGCGCTACACGAGAGTGATCGAGGCGCAGATTCGAGAGCATCCCGCGCAGTGGTTCTGGCTGCACAAGAGATGGAAGAGCAGGCCCCCGTCCGGGCAGATGCGTCGAGGGTCCACAAGCCGGGGCGGGTGAGCGCATGTTCGAAGGCGCCAAGAGCATACTGGTGGTGAAGCTGAGTTCCATCGGGGACGTGGTGCAGGCGCTTCCGGTGGCGGCGGCGCTGCGGCGCCGATTCCCGGATGCTTACATCGGCTGGGCGGTGGGGCCGGCCGCCGCGGAGGTGGTGAGGGGGAACCCCCACTTGAGCGAGACGTTGGTGGTGGGAGGGTCGGGCGACGAGCCGGGGAGCCGGTCGGTGCCGCCCGTGAGCGCGCCGCTCAGACTGCGCCGCGCGCTGCGGGAGAAGGAGTTCGATCTGGCGCTCGACATGCAGGGGCTGCTGAAGAGCGCGCTGATCGCGTATCTCAGCGGGGCGCGGGATCGGATTGGGTTTCGCAACTTCCAGGAGGGGACGTTTCTCTTCAACAACCGGAGAATCGTGCCGGACAGGCGAGATGTGCACGCGGTGGAGGGGTATCTGGGATTCGCGTGGGCGGTCGGGGCGGAGGCCGAGCCGCTCGATTTCACGATTGCGACGTCGGAGGCCGACGCGCGCGCGGCGGAGGAGCTGTTGAGCGGCAGAGACGAAGTGGCTGCGCTCATACCCGGCGCGCGGTGGGAGTCCAAGCGCTGGCCGGCGGCTCGGTTCGGCGCGGCGGCGGACGCGATGAGGGAGGAGTTCGGCCTCACCAGCGTAGTCGTCGGGGGGCCGGACGATCGAGTGTTGGCTCAGGAGGTGGCGGAGGCGGCGCGGTCGGAGATGGTTGACCTGACGGGAGAGACGACCCTGAAGCAGTTGGCGGAGGTGTTCCGCCGCTGCCGGGTGGTGGTCGGCAATGACACGGGGCCGCTGTACATATCGTTCGCGGTGGGCGTGCCGACGGTCGCGGTCTTCGGGCCGACGGACTGGCGGAGGTTGGGTCCGTACGGCGAGGGGCACGTGAAGGTAAGAGCGGGGCTGGACTGCGGGCCCTGCCGGCGAAGGCGATGCCATCCGTTGAGGTGTATGGAGGCGATAGGGACGGAGCAGGTGGTGGGGGCAGTGCGGGAGGTGCTCGATAGAAGAGAGGGCAGAGGGGGCGATGGCGGCCGTTGAGGGGGAAAGCGGGATCACGGTCGCGCAGGTGCTGTCGTGGCTGAACTACGGCGGGGTGGAGAGCTACGCGATCCGCCTGTCGCGGGCGCTGCGCGCGCGGGGACACCGGGTGATCGTCGTTTCCAGCGGCGGACAACTGGTGCCCGACCTGGAGGCCTCTGGCATTGAGCACTTCCGCGTGGACTTCACGGGGGCGCGGACGCTGGGAGGGGTGGTGGCGCTTCGGCGTCTGCTGGAGCAGGAGCGCGTGGACCTGGTGAACGCGCACAACTGGCGGGCCGGGATGGTCTCCTACCTCGCGTGCCGTCGGGCGGGCGTGCCATATCTGCTGACGATCCACGGTACCCGCAGGCCGCTGCATCGGCACAGCGTGTTCTACTGGAGCAGGCGGGTGGTCGCGGTGAGCGAGGAGAGCAGGCGTAATCTGGTGGACGGGTTCGGGCTGCCCGAGGAAAGGGTGGTGCGGAGCACGATTGGGGTGGACTGCGAGCGGTTCCGGCCGGGGGAGAGGGATACGTCGCTGGAAGAGGAGTTGGGTCTGCAGCCAGGCGCTCCCCGGGTGGTGCACG
>JALGTG010000043.1 GCA_029821495.1 Candidatus Hebobacteria bacterium | reverse complement strand
GGCCGAAGAAGTCAAGGGTCGTGGTAGCCCCGGGGCGCTTCCACACGTATTGGCGGGAATCGAGGACGAGCCACGGGAGGTCGTGCTGCCCGGGAGTCGTCGGCCGGGCCCCCACCGTCGCCAGTGCTGACGTGTGACCTGGGCGCGTCGTCTTGGCAAGGCCGCCCTGTTGCCTTCAGTGGCTCTCAGTCCGGCGTTACGTGCGGCTGACAGGGCAAGGCTGGAACGGCTCTGTGGCGAAGTGACCGCTGCAGGTGGATCCATGGCCGACGCGATCAGATTCGAGCGGGTTACGAAGGTCTTCCAGTCCCGGCAGGTGGCGGTGTCAGACATGTCCTTCACGGTCCCCATCGGCTCGACCGTGGGGCTGCTCGGCCCGAACGGGGCCGGCAAGTCGACCGCCATCCGGATCGCACTGGGCCTGATCTCCGCAAGCGCCGGGGCCGTCCACGTCTTCGGCAGTCCGATGGCCCCGGGCGCCAAACTGCTGCGCCAGCGCATGGGGTACCTTTCCGACCAGCCCGCCTTTCCCAGCGATCTCTCGGCCATTCAGTACCTCCGCTTCGTCGGACAGTGCTTCGGCCTCACCCGGCTGGAGCGAAAGGCACGGATGGGCACTCTGTTGTGCGCGGTCGGCCTGAGGGATGACGCCGGCCGCTACATCGGTACCTTTTCGACCGGCATGAAGACGCGGCTCGCCATCGCCGCCTCGCTTATGAACGATCCGGAGCTGCTCATCTGGGACGAGCCGACCTTGGGCCTCGATCCCATCAGCCGGCGGCAGCTCCTCGAATTGCTGGAGCAGTTTCGCGGCCGGAAGACCGTACTCCTCAGCTCCCATATCCTGGGAGATGTCGACCGCGTCTGCGATCGGATGCTTGTCCTGAACCAGGGACAACTGCTCTTCGACGGAAGCCGCTCCGACATGGAAGGCCTCCTTCCCGAGAGCGTTCTGGAGCTCCGTATCTCTGGATCCGTCGACGCCTTTCGGGAAGCGATCCGCTCCAGGCTCGGGCGCGAGTGCCTTTCGCTCGGCCAGGGAACGCTTCGAGTTGAGCTGCGGGCGGATGAAGGCGTCGGCGACATCGTCTCGAAGCTACTTGCGATGGCCGAGGAGACCGGCACGAGCGTCGTCGGCATCAATTCGACAGGGCGGCGACTCGAAGACGCTTACCTCAAGCTGGTCTCCGAAGACGAGTTCAGCGGCTTCCTGCGGGTGACGGGATGAACGACGAACAGTCCCCGCCGCTGGCGGAACTTACCCGCCGACCCCCAAGGCTGTGGCAGTCGATACTTGTCCTGGCGCGGGCCGATCTCGCGGCGATCTGGCGCTCCTGGCTCTGCCGCGGATTCCTCATCGTCAGCGCACTGCTCACGGTCCTGACGCTGAAGGGGATGCAGGCCGATCAGGCGGTCGCGAGCCACATGCTGGAGGTCGTCTACACGACGTACATCATCATCTGGATGCATGCCGTGATCTTCATCGCGGGGGGCGCACTCAGCCACGAACAGGACTGCCTGATGGACGCGATTCTCAGTCGGGGCGTGACCCGGGGCGAGTACATCGGGGCCAAGCTCGTCGCGCGGAGTTTCGCGATCATGGTGATGTTCGTCGGCGTTCTCCTCCCCGCGAGTTTCTGGGCGATGCGGCAGGACAAACTCGTGAGGACGGACAGCGGCTATGTGGCGGCCCATAGTTGGGGGGCCGAAGTGGAGCCCTGGGACGCCCAGAAGCTCTTTGCCGGCGCGCAAGGCACGGTCCTGAAGGTGACGGTCGAGGAGAGCGACCGCGTCAATGCGGGCGACGTACTGGTCCAGCTTGACGATCGGGAGCTGTTCGATGAGCTGGAGACCCGGCGTCGCGCTGAGGAGGGCGCTGTTACCGCCGTGGAGCAGACCACCCGCGACCACGAAGAATCGATCCGCGCCGTTTCCGGGGCGGAGAGTGCGGTCGAGCGGGCCCGCCGGGCCCTTCGGGGAAAGGAAGTGATGAGCCGCATCGAAGGGGCCGACCGGGAGGCCGATCTTCGAGAGGCGGAAAGAAGGCTTCAGAATGCAAGGAACGAGGTGGAGGACAAGAAGGCGGCGATCGCATCGGCAAAGAATGCCCTCGAACTCGCCCGATCCTGGGTCCGGGACGCCAGGGTCAAGCTCGGCCACAGCACGATCACGGCCCCGATCTCCGGCTATGTCACGGAGGCGCCGGCCGAAGTTGGGCAGTATGTCATCCGCGGCACACACCTCGTCACGATCGCCCCGCTCTACGAGTATCAGCTTCGCGTCGCCGTGAACAAGTTCGGGGACTTCCAGCGGATGGAGGAGGGCCTGAAGACCTTCATCAAGATCCAGAAGACGGAGTTCGAGGGAACGGTGCACCGGATCGGGGCGACCACACGCGCGCAGGGGGACGGCGCGAAGAAGAACTTCGTCATCGTCCGTTTCAACAGCGGCGGGAAGCTCGGCCTCCTCGGCCTGGGCGCCGATGTCCGGATCGTCATGCCTCCTAAGGAGGAGGAGTCGACGATGGCCGGGGCGCTGCTGGACACGGTCACCGGCCGGAGCAAGGACGACACCGAGACGAAGACCGCCTCGGTCACCACCCCATGGATGCTTCTCGGCCTTTCAAAGGTGGTGGGCTGCACCCTCCTGCTGATCGCCCTGTCGATGCTGGCGGCCGTGCTTACGCGAAACGCACTGATCGCCATCCTCGGTGTGACGGGAATCTGGCACATCTCGACCCTGATCTTCGACTTTGTCGGCCTGCCGGAGCTCTCTTACTTCGAAATGGTCCGGACGATGGATAAGGTGCTCGCCGGCGTCGCCAGCGTGAGGGATGAGCTAACGGCGATCGCTTGGCTGTTCGGGATCGCGGGCGCCTTTGCCAGCCTGACCGTCGCGGTGTTCATCTCGCGCGATCCGCCCAAGTAGGGATCAGCCCCGCTTCGCGGATTCCGGCGCGGATGTCGGGGGCACCATACGAAATCACTGAACGTCTGCGAGCAGCCCCGTGGGTGGGAACTGAGGACCGTCGGGGTATCCAAGGAGTCGGTGTCTGAGTATTCGTCGAAGCGAATGGGCAGGAGACACCGCCGGAGGTCTACGTGCCTGGGGCGGGCGGCCAGTGCTTCCTTCACCGGCACTTGGGAGAGGCCTGACCAACGGCAAATGGACAGGAGGCAAGCTCCTGTCCAATAGTTAGGCGAGCGCTAGTTCGTGGTAGCCCCGGCGGGATTCGAACCCGCGATCTCGTGGCTGAGAACCACGCATCCTAGTCCACTAGACGACGGGGCCGCGGTTGGCGTTGTTGGCTGCGGGGCTAGGACTCGAACCTAGAACTTCCTGATCCAGACTCAGGCGTGCTGCCAATTGCACCACCCCGCACTCGACGGCGAGTGTGAGTTTATCAGAGGTGCAGGTTGGCTGTCAACTGAGCCGCGGGCGGGGATGGGAGATGGTCACTCGGCGCGGTAGACTTTGTCGCCAGGGCGGACTTTCTCCCCAACTTTGATGCCGATGGAGTCGCCGGGGCCCGCTTTGGGGACGCTCTCGTGCTCGATCTGCATTGACTCCACGGTGACGATGAGATCGGTGGTGTGGCCCTTGATGTGGATGGTCTCGCCGACGGAGAGAGTGTCGGAGAGATCGAGGGCCATGACGCCGATCTTGCCGAAGTAGTGGGTCACTTCGCCGATGGGCTTCGCTTCGGGCGCTTTGGGCACTTCGGGCTGCTGGGTCATCGCCGCACCTCCTGCGTGGGATAGCCGGCCGAGTTGGAGTTTCCCCGTCGGGGTCGGCTTGCCTGCTCGGGGGTAGAAGAAAGTGTGTACGAATAGGGGGGCAGAGGAAGAGAAGGGGGGCGGGATTTGGCATTAGTTGCTGGGGCGGGGCGTGGACACCAGGGCAGGGAGGTAGGGAACCGTGGAGGCGCAGCTCACTATGGCGTGGGTTATTGTGTGGCTGGTCGTGATCTGGGGCTATCTGTGGAAGTGTATTGGGTTCTGGATGGCGGCGCGGAGGGGGCAGTTGGGCTGGTATGTGGCGCTGGCGGTGATTCCGCCGGTGTTCGGGGCGCTGGAGATGGTCTACGTGTTCCTGGTGGCACCGCGGCAGCCGGAGGTTGGGAGGATGATGTGAGGGGCTGATCTGGCGGCGGTCTGTCCGGATGGTGGAGGGCGTATGTGGGGCTCAAGTGGTATTAGGGGCGGTCCGAACTGTGGAATAAGCTTGGCAGTCAGTAGACCTGCCAGTAGATACACCTGGCAGTCAATGTGCCTGCCAGCAGATATACCTGGCAGTCAATGTGCCTGCCAGCGGATACGTCTGGCAGTCAATGTGCCTGCCAGTAGATATACCTGGCAGCTTAGGTGATTGTGGGAACGATAGGCGCCGAAGGGTGTTCGGGGCCGCTGGTGTCGCGTGTGGGGGCAGAGAGGCGCGGAGGGAGTCGGAGTGCTGGAGATACTGAACACGCTTTCACAGGGCGGACCGGTGATGGTGCCGCTAGCGGTGTGCTCGCTGCTGGCGGCGACGGTGATGATCGAGCGTTATCTTGCGCTGCGGAACGCGGACCGAGGTGGCGAGGAGCTGATCGCGGCCATTCGAGAGGGGTACGGAAGGGGGGACGGGGCGGAGGCGCTGGCGCGATGTAAGCGGATGGGTAACGCGGTGGCGAACGTGTTGGCGGCGGGTGTGCGGGCGCATCTGCTGGGGGCGGCGCCGGGGGAGGCGATGGAGGAGCGGGCGCTGGTCGAGCAACGGATGCTGCACCGCAGGCTGGTCGTGTTGGACACGATCGTGACGCTGGCGCCACTGCTGGGGCTGTTGGGGACAGTACTCGGGATGATCCGGGCGTTCGGGATCATCTCGATCAGCGGGACGAGCCATCCGGCCGGAATCACAGGGGGTGTGGCGGAGGCGCTGATTGCAACCGCGACGGGGCTGGCGATCGCGATTGTGACGCTGATCGGTTACAACTGGTGTCGGGACAAGGTTCGGCAGGTGACGGAGGAAACGGAGCTGCGCGCGACTCAGTTCGAGAACCTGCTGGCGGTCTCGGCCGGCGCGGAGCGCGAGCCCGCGGCGGACCGAGAGGGGGTGTCAGTTGCGCATTAGACGACTGCCAGAGGATAGGCCGCGGATCGAGCTGATTCCGATGATCGACACGATGGCGTTCCTGCTGGTGTTCTTCATGATTGCGTCTCTGGCGATGAGCCGACAGGCTGGGATGCCGGTGAGCCTGCCGGCGGCGGAGTCGGCCGATCCACAGACGTGGGGGGACAGGGCGCTGGTGCTGACGCTAGAGCGTGATGGGGATCTATTCTTGGACAAGAGTCCGGTGGAGTGGGGCAGTCTGACGGAACGGGTGAAGGCGCGTCTGGCGGAAGAGCCGGAGCTTGTGGTTGTCATAAACGCGGATGAGGAGGCGCGGCACGGCGAGGTGGTTGCGGCGATGGATGCGGCCAAGCAGGGGGGCGCGGGCAGCATGGTGATTCCGACGAGGCCGATCGAGGAGGGGCGATCAGGCGAGGTTTGGTGAGGGATCGAAGCGCGGATAAGCGGTTGAGATGGGCGTTCGGGCTGGCGCTGCTGGTTCATGCGGCGGCGCTGGCGGCGGCCTCACAGGTGCCGGAGAGGGTGGGACCCCTGAGCAGCGATTTCGGGGAGATCCGCGTGTTCGAGGGCTCTGCGCCAGCTTTCGCGTCAAGGGTGGAGTTGGTGGAGTGGCCGGCCGAGTCGGGGTCCGCGGATGCTGCTGCGGCCGCGGGCGGGCTGGTGTTGGTGGGGCCGGAGCCGGAGGTGCTAGAGGGGCCGAGGAGTCGGGTTATCTCACCCCCCGAGAGGGTGAAGCCGGCGGCAGAGCCGGTACGGCCGGTGTCTGCGCCGCCGGTGGAGGAGGTGTCAGAGCCCGAGGTGCCGCGCGAGGTGATACCTGAGCCGGTGGAGCCGGAGGTGGCACGTACCGAGCAGCAGGCAGGCCCGCCCGGCGACGGAGCGGCCCCGGGAGGGGGCGGAGGTGGGGGCGGAGGGTTCGTCGGTCTGGGGTCGCCGAGCCCGGCAGGGACCGTGGCCGGTGTGGCGAGCGGGGGAACGCCAGCGGGGGAGGTGCCAGGACAGGGGCCGGGGACGGGGTCAGGAGTCGGGCCGGGCAGCGGGAGCGGTAGTGGCGGGGGGAGCGGAAGCGGGGTCGGGGTCGGCGATGGGACGGGTTCCGGCGAGGGCACGGGCAGCGGAACAGGGGGCGGGACGGGGAGCGGTGGCAGTGGGACGGGGGGCAGCGGGTTCAGCTCGCGGGTGGCAGATCGGCAGGAGCCCGAGGTAATATCGAAGGGGAGTCTGGAGTACCCCGCCGCGGCGGTGAGGGATGGGGCGGAGGGGACGGTGCGGCTGAGGGTGCTGGTGAGTGAGAAGGGGCGGGTCGCGGAGGTTGAGGTTCTGGAGTCGAGCGGGGACCGCAGGCTCGACGCGGCGGCGGAGGAGTTCGTGCGGCAGTGGCGATACCAACCGGCTGTGCAGGATGGAGAGCCGCGGCGGGTGGACACGCACGCGAGGGTGACGTTCAGACTCAATTAGGGTGCTGGGGAGGGGTGGGGGGACGAGAGAAGCCCACATGCTGGCGCGCTGTAATGCCGAAACATGGAAACAGGAAGTGACCAGTACAAGGAATAGCTGAGAGCCGAGAGGGAGCGAGTGATATGAAGGCAATTGAGCAGAGAAGAGCTACAGCACTGGTTGTGGCGCTAATGGTCGTGCTGGCCGTGACGTGGGCCTGGGGCGCGGTGACGGGAGTTGTCTCCGGGGTGGTTACAGACCAGGAGACAGGGGAGGCGCTTTCCGGGGCCAATGTCTTGCTGGGCGGCACCGATCTCAGCACCGTAACTGACCAGAGGGGGCGGTTCGTGATCACGAACGTGCCGCCCGGGAGCTATGGCGTTGAGGTGAGCCTGATCGGGTATAGGGATGCCCTGGTGACGGAGGTGGCTGTGGTACAGAGCCAGGAAACCCCGGTGGATGTTGGGCTGGTGCCGACAGTAGTAGAAGCAGCGGGGGCGGAGGCCGTAGTCACGGCGGCACGGCTCGCGCTTCGTCGGGATGTGACGGCGGCGGTGTATGTGACGACGGCGGTGGAGGAGCAGCTGACGCTGTCGCAGCCGAACGACCGCTACCAGTTCCCGGGGCTGGTTTTCTCGCAGCCAGGGGTAGTGCCGGACAGCACGTTCTACCCGCATATCCGGGGCGCGCGGGCGAACCAGGTGGGATACTTCCTGGATGGGATACCGATCACGGAGCCGAATGCGAACGTGTTCGCGACGAACATCGTGTCGATCGGTCTGGATCGGCTGGAGCTTTTCACGGGCGGCTACCCGGCGGAGTATGGCGGGTTCACGGGTGGGATCATCAACCAGGTGGTGAAGCGCGGGGATCAGATTCGGGGGAGCCTGGTGGATGTGGGCGCTGGGAGCCCGTACGACTTCGGCGGCCTGATGGTGGAGCGCGGGGATGTCCAGGACCGGGTGAACTGGTACTACGGGCTGAACACGTGGCACAGCAACTTCAACGAGAATGCATTCACCTCGTCGGCGCCGACGTCTTCGGACCATATGGCGAAGGTGATTTACGATGCGGGAGATCGGGACAAGGTGACGGTGCTGTCGCACCATGGGTACGCGAGGTACCTGATGCCGTGGCAGCGGATGTGGTCTTTCGATCCGGCGATCGCGGACTGGTATAGTGTGCGGCCGGAGGATGACTACGCGCGGCAGGGCCACGATCTGGATGCGGTGACGCTGAACCACACGGTGGACGCGAGTGCTTACTGGACGTTGCGACTTTCGCGGCTGAGCCACTTTCTGGAGCTGGAGATAGGGGATCCCGAGAACCTGTACTGGCAGCGGCGCAACGAGCGGATGTTCACGGGGCAGTTCGACTACGAGCGACAGATTGGGGATCACCGAGTGCGCGCGGGGATCTGGCGTGTGAACAGCGATAACAACTCGACGTACAGCGTGTTGCTGTTCCCCGCGGGTTTCGTTGCGAACAACGATACACAGAACACGCAGGCCTACATCCAGGACACTTGGGAGCTGGGAGACCAGCTGACGGTGACACTGGGCGGCCGAATCGACAAGATGGAGTACGACCGAGAGGGATGGGGAGATCTGTCCCTGAGCGAGAGCAGCGGCCGGGCCGGGCTGACGTACAAGATGTCAGACAAGCTGATGCTGCGAGGGTCGTACGGTCAGTACGTGGAGTTCCCGCGGGCGAATCTGATAGCGTACCAGTATTCGGGGGCGGACTATGGATGGTACTCGTTCCTGGCGCCGGCGTTCCCGATCAAGCCGCAGTTGGACCGGAGCAGGGAGGCGGGGATCGAGTGGAAGGTTTGCGACAGCACGCTGGTGACGGCGACGCTGTTCAAGCGAGACAGCGAGCAGATGACACAGCGCTGGCAGGGCGCAGTGCATGACGGGACCGGGGCGATTGTGGTGGACGGCGATGGGAACCCGGTGCTGTCGGACTCGCTGTCGGAGTTCGATGAGATGGCGCCGACGTGGTTTGCGTCGAACGGGACGGGGACTACGCGGGGCGCGGAGGTGAAGCTGGACCGGCGGATGAGCGGGAACCTAAGGGGCTGGGTCTCGTATACGCATATGGATGCGCAGGCGACCAGCCCGAGGGATAACGTGTATCCGTACGGGTATGGCTTCCTGAATCGGACGGACGCCGCCGGGTTGGCGGAAGAGTTCCCGGTGGAGTGGAATCAGGAGCAGACTGTTTCGGTTGCGCTTCAGTATGATGCGGGCAAGCTGACGATCAACCCGTGGGTGACATATGGGAGCGGGTTCCCGTATGGGCAGAGCGGGCTCGACTTGGGTGGGAGCGATCCGGCGCACGTGCCGAATCCGAGCTACGATCCGCAGGACCCGATGAGTCCGGCCGAGCTGCTGGTGCCGGAGAACTACCTGGATCCTGCCGACCCGCAGCAGGGGTTCATCACGCCGAACTCGCTGGAGACGGACGAGAACTTCACGGTGAGCCTGAACCTGTCATACGAGACGGGGCCGAGCCGGACGATCTACCTGCAGGCGTACAACCTGTTCGGGCGGGAGGATGTGACGAGCTATGTTATTGCGCATCCTCAGACGGGCGGCCTGATCGGACAGGTTCAGGGAGATGAGGTATACTACGTGCCGTTCTCGCGGACGCCGCCGCGATTCTTCGCGGTGGGAGTGCGGCAGGCGTTCTGACGGGCGGGCAGCAGAGAGTAAGGCAACGGGGACCCGGGTGTCCGGGTCCCCGTTTGTTATGTTGCTGCGCGGCGTGGGCTGGTGCTAGCGTGCGGCGCGGGGCTGGATACGCATGGGAGGGCCGCCGCCTGCCGGCCGCTGGCCCGCCGGCCGCTGGCCCGGCTTGGCTCTGGTCACTTGGAAGGAGGGCGGGTCGAACGAAGGGCGCACGGAGCCATCCACGTAGAGGACAATATTGCCCATAGGATGGCGGGGGGGCATAGCCCAGCTCTGGCCGCCGTCGGCGGGGTTATCGGTGTGAAGGGTGGACTCGAAGAGGAGGGGGGTGGTCGCTGGACTGCCGACCTGACTGCGGCGCTTGCCCCGGAGGTTCTCGTTCATCGCATAGCTGATGCCGGCTTCCGTGTCGGCCGGGCAGTGCAGGTTAGGCGGGCTGGGGAGGTAGTTGCGGACTTGGTCGAGCCAGTGGTCGGGGTCGGGGAACATGTCGCCGGAGGCGTCGGCGTAGGCATTGATGGCAGTGGCGAGCTGGCGGAGCTGCTCCAGGCAGGCAATCCCGTTGGTGGCTGCGATCGCGTCGCCCAGGGGATCTGGGCTGGTGGCATCTATGGGTAGTGTTGAGCGGGTGGTGTCTATGGTCCAGCCCGGCCCACTGCGAACGGCACGGAGTACAAGGTTGACAGGGACTTCGGCTACTAGAGCTACCTGGGCGCGATCCTGTTCAACGTCGGCGCTCTGGACCTGGTAGTCTGTGGCGTAGGGGGCGAACAGGAGGAGGAGCATGGAGGGGCTGGCCATGGGAGCGGTTCGGCCTCCGGGTGGGCCCTGCTTCTTTGACTGTGATTGCTCGCGGAGGGCGTCGAGGAAAGCCTGCGCCGCCGTGAGGCTGTTGAGGCGGTCAGAGGCGGCAAGATCGACGCGCCAGCCGTCAGGTTCGGGCAGGAGCACTATCTGCTGGGTAATCTGGATGGCTCCGCCGACCTGGATGAGAGCTTCGTCGGTGCGGGGCAGGACGTCGATTACCGTGGCCGGGTTCGGGCCGGCAGTCAACGACTGCAGCAGCGCGTTCACCGGCGGCTTGCGCGGTGGGGGGCTCTTAAGGAAGGCGCGCTCCCACTCAACGAGGTCGATGGCAGAGCGGGACTGGGCGGAGATCAAGTCCCAGGCGGTCTGGCGGTCGCCCGCGGTGAGCGCGTTGGCATAGGCGAGGGCGGGCTGGGCGATTTCGGGAGGGACGGAATCGGCGGAGAGGACTGCTGCCGATAGGTCCACGGCGCCAATGGCGAGCGCCACGGCGCAGGTCAGCACAAGGCAGACTGGTTTGCTCAGCATGCTTATACCTCCGAATGGGTTTCTAAGGTTGACGTCAGGGGCGAGGGCCAGGAGCAGAGGCTTCGCCCCGCACTTCCGTGTATGGTCAGGCGGCTGGAGAGAGGAATGGTCAGCAATGCTTCAATGCCTCCCGCGCGGCGGCTTGTTCGGCCTGTTTTTTGCTCTTGCCGGAGCCGCTGCCGAGGGTGCGGCGGCCGACGCGGACTTCGGTGACGAAGGTGCGGTCGTGGTCGGGGCCGGTTTCGGAGATGACGCGATAGGTGGGGGGTGTGTGGTGTCGCTCCTGTACGTATTCCTGTAGCAAGGTCTTGTGGTCGGACTCGTACTCATCGCGCTCTATGGCATCGAGGTGTTCGGCCAAGAGGCGGAGGATGAGCGCGCGGCAGGTGCGGAAGCCGCGGTCGAGATAGACGGCTGCGAAGACGGCCTCGAGGGCGTCGGCGAGGATGGAGGGGCGGTCTCTCCCGCCGTTTCGCTCTTCTCCACGCGCGAGGACAAGGTATCTGCCGAGATCGATCTCTCGGGCCACCGCGGCGAGGACGGGCTCGGAGACGGCGACGGCCTTGACCTTGGTCAGGGGGCCTTCCGTCATCTCGGGATGAGAGCGGTAGAGGTGGCCTGCGACGGCGAGCCCAAGGATGGCGTCGCCGAGGAATTCGAGCCGTTCGTTGGCAGGCAAATTGAGTTCCTGCTCGGCGGACTTGTGGACGAGTGCCTGGCGGAGGAGTTCGATGCGGCGGGGCTCGAAGCCGATGTTGGCGGCCAGGGCTTCGGCGTCTCCGGGGACGATGAGGCGGGAGCGGCGCTTGGGCGCGGCGCGTTTGCTGGGAGCGCGAGCTGGGCGCTTGGGGCGGGGGGAGGAGGCCTTAGTCGGCACGAGACTGCTCCTCGTCGCGCCGGGGAGGGAGTTTCACGGCGATGTGGAGCTCGTTGAGGACATGCTGGGGGACGTGGGCCGGGGCGCCGGTGAGGGGGTCGACGGCGGCCGCGGTCTTGGGGAAGGCTATGACATCTCGAATGCTGTCCTCGCCGCAGGCCATGGCGACCATACGGTCGAAGCCGAAGGCAATGCCGCCGTGCGGAGGGGCACCGTACTGGAGTGCCTCGAGAAGGAAGCCGAAGCGTTTGGCCGCTTCTTCCGGGAGCATCTCGATTACGGAGAGGACCTTCTCCTGGACTTCGCGGCGGTGAACGCGGATGCTGCCGGAGGCGAGCTCGACGCCGTTGACCACGAGGTCGTAGACCTGGCCTCGCACGCGAAGTGGGTCGGTGGCGAGCAGCTCGAGGTCGTCCGGGTGCGGGGCGCTGAAGGGGTGGTGCATGGGCTCGACGCGGTCCTCATCGGCGTTGTAGGCGAAGAGGGGGAAATCGGTGACGCGGACGCCGCACCACTGCGAGCTGTCGATGAGGTCGAGCTCTCGGCCGAGGCCAAGACGGAGCCGGCCGAGCACCTGGCAGGCGGTCTCGAAGCTATCGGCCACGAGGAGCAGGAGGTCGCCGGGCTCGGCCTGGGTGGCCCGGCGGAGGGCCGAGACCTCCTCGGGGGAGAGGAACTTGGCGATGGGCGACTTGATGTCGTCCGGGGTGACCTGGAACCAGGCGAGGCCCTTGGCACCGGACTGCCTGGCGTCGGACTCGAGTTCGTCCAGTCTGCGGCGGGAGAGGGAGGCTCCGCCGGGGACGCGGAGCCCGCGGACGGTGCCGCCGCCGGCGAGGACGTGGGCGAAGGCACGGAACTGGGTGTGTGCGAATACCTCGTTGAGCTTGGCAAGCTTGAGGTCGAAGCGAGTGTCGGGCTTGTCTGTGCCGTAGGCGTCCATGGCCTCACGGTATGTGAGGATATCGAAGGGGGTGGGGATGTCGATGTCGGCGGTGCGGAAGATGTGCTGGGTGAGGTTCTCGCTGAGGTCGAGGATGTCGTGCTGCTGAACGAAGGACATTTCGATGTCGATCTGGGTGAACTCGGGCTGGCGGTCGGCGCGGAGGTCTTCATCGCGCAGACACCGGGCGAGCTGGTAGTAGCGGTCGAGGCCGCTGACCATGAGGAGTTGCTTGAGGAGCTGGGGCGATTGGGGGAGGGCATAGAAAGCGCCGGGCCGGGTGCGGGCGGGGACGACGTAGTCGCGCGCGCCCTCGGGGGTGGAACGCATGAGGAGGGGGGTCTCGACCTCGATGAAGCCATCGCGGTCCAGGAATTCTCTGGCTGCCTGCGCCATGTGATGTCGGAGGCGGAGGTTGCGCAGCATCCGCGGAGAGCGGAGGTCGAGGTAGCGGTATTTGAGCCGAAGGCTCTCGTCGACGCGAGAGGTGTCGCCGACCTCTAGGGGCGGTGTTTCGGCCGGATTGAGGATAAGGAGATCGGTGGCGCGGACTTCGATGTCACCGGTGGGGAGGGCGGAGTTGACGGAGGCGGGCGGCCGGGGTGTTACCTCTCCCGTGACTGCGACAACGTACTCGCCCCGCAGGGACTTGGCTTCGGTGTGGGTGTCCGACCCGAGGGAGGGGTCGAAGACGACTTGGGTGAGGCCCTCGCGGTCGCGCAGGTCCACGAAGATGAGGCCGCCGTGGTCGCGAGTGGAGGCGACCCATCCGGCGAGGGAGACGGTCTGGCCGATATGGTCGAGGCGGAGCGCGCCGCAGGAGTGGGTGCGGTTCATTGGCCTGCCTCGCCGGGAGCGGCGGGCCGGGCCGCGAGATGGCTGGCGATGTCGGAGCGGGGGATGGTCTGCTGGTCGCCGGTGTGCATGTCGCGGAGGGTGACGGAGCCGGCGGCCATTTCATCCTCACCGAGGAGCGCGGTGAAGCGCGCGCCGAGGCGGTCGGCCTCTTTCATCTGCGCCTTGAGGCTGCGCTGGGTGAAGTCAAGGTCTGCGGCGAGACCGGCGCGGCGGAGCTCGATGGCGAGCTCGAGGGCGAGTTGGCGGGCCTCGGGGGAGGCGACGGCGATGTAGACGTCCGGTGTGGGAGAGGAAGCATCTTCGCCGAGCGCGAGGAGGAGACGCTCGAGGCCGGAGCCGAAGCCGATGCCGGGGGTGGGCTTGCCGCCGAGCATTTCGGCGAGGCCGTCGTAGCGGCCGCCGCCCATGATGACGTCCTTCGCGCCGAGGGAGGGGTGAACAACCTCGAAGGCGGTGCGGGTGTAGTAGTCGAGGCCGCGGACGATGGTGGGGTCTAGCTGGTAGGGCACGGAGAGCGCGTCGAGGGCGGCGCCGACGCCGTCGAGGTGCTGGCGGCACTCGGCGCAGAGGTGGTCGAGGGCGCTGGGCGCGCCCTGGCGGGCCTCGACATCCGCGGGCACTTTGCAGTCGAGGATGCGAAGCGGGTTGGTCTGGTAGCGCGCTTGGCAGAAGTCGCAGAGGTTATCGAGCTTCGGCCCGAAGAACTCGCGGAGCGCGTCTGAAAACGCCGGGCGGCAGTTGGGGCAGCCGATGCTGCTGAGGTGTGTGACCGCGCCCTCTAGGCCGATCTCCTTCAGGAAGTCGTGAAAGAGAGCGATGACCTCGGCGTCGATGTTGGGGCCGGGGGCGCCGATGGCTTCGACGCCGAGCTGGGTGTGCTGGCGGTAGCGGCCGGCCTGGGGGCGCTCGTAGCGGAAGATGGGGGCGATGTAGTAGAGCTTCTGCAGTGCGGCCGAATCGAGGCCGTGCTCGAGGTAGGCGCGGACGACGGAGGGGGTACCTTCGGGACGGAGGGCGAGGCTGCGGCCGCCGCGATCCTCGAAGGTGTACATCTGCTTGGTGACAATCTCTGTGCCCGCGCCGGTGCCGCGCTCGAAGAGCTCCGCCTCCTCGAAGATGGGGGTGCGGATCTCGCCATAGCCGTAACGCCGGCAGATGTCGCGAAACGCCGCCTCGACGCGCTGCCAGCGCCACGAGACTTCGGGAAGGATGTCCTGGGTACCGCGGGGGGCCCTGTATTTCGGCGACATTTTCCGGCTCTCGTAGGATGAGGAAGAATTCGTCGCGCTCGGGGCTGGGTCCTTCTGTGCTTGGGATGTGCGCGGTTGATGGTGGCGCAAGGGCGGCTGGCGGGCAGCTTGACAGGGCCGCGAGGGCGCCGATATACTGCGATTGGCGGGGGAGAGTGGGTCGGCATGTTCGACCGCATCAGGGCAGATATAGAGACTGCGCTGGACCGGGACCCGGCGGCTCGAAGCAAGCTGGAGGTGCTGGTGTGCTATTCGGGCCTTCACGCGGTGCTGCTGCACCGGGTGGCGCACTGGCTGTGGGAGCGGGAGTTGCGGCTGATGGCGCGGTTTGTGTCGCAGATGAACCGTCTGGTGACGGGGATTGAGGTGCATCCGGCGGCGAGGATCGGCGCGGGGTTCTTCGTGGACCATGGGATGGGGGTGGTGATTGGGGAGACGAGCGACATCGGGGAGAATGTCACTCTGTATCAGGGAGTGACGCTGGGGGGGACGGGGAAGGAGACGGGGAAGCGGCACCCGACGCTGGGGGACAATGTGGTGGTGGGGGTGGGGGTGAGCATCCTGGGGGCTATCGAGGTGGGGGACAACTCGGTGGTGGGGGCGGGGTCGGTGGTGCTGAGGGATGTGTGCCGCGAGACACAACGGTGGTGGGGGTGCCTGCTCGGGTGGTGCGGCGGCAGGGGAAGCGGGTGGCGGCGGCTTCGATCTCAGGGGCGACGCAGGACGATCCGTGCGAGCAGTGCCAGGAGATGTTCAGGAGGGAGATGGGGCGGCTGGAGCGGAGGTTGGCGGAGTTGGAGCAGAGGCAGTCGGCGGGGGCGGAGGCGGGGAAGGTCGACTAGGGCGGGAGAGGGGCGGGGGCCGCGGGCAGGGGAGGGGGCTGTGGGGGGGGAGCGAAGGGGCGTTGGCGCCCGGAATCGCCAGAGGTGAGTATGCCGATCAGAATATACAACAGCCTCACTCGCCGCAAGGAGGAGTTTGCTTCTCGGGAGGCGGGGAAGGTCGGCATGTACGTATGCGGCGTTACGCCGTATGCGCCGGCGCATGTAGGTCACGGGCGATCTGCGGTTACGATGGATGTGGTGCGGCGATGGTTGACGTACCGAGGGTATGAGGTCACGTATGTGGTGAACGTGACCGATGTGGAGGACAAGATAATTGCTGCCTCGCAGCGGGAGGGAAGAAGCTGGCGAGAGGTGGCGGAGGGGTATGCGGCCAGCTACTGGGGGGAACTCGAGGATCTGGCGGTGCTGCCGCCGACGATCACCCCGATAGCGAGCGAGCATATCGAGGAGATCGTTGCGCTGGTGGAGCGCCTGGTGGAGAAGGGGCACGCGTATGCGATAGATGGAGACGTGGCTTTTCATGTGCCGAGCTTTCCTGAGTACGGGAAGCTCTCCAAGCGTGACCTGGACTCGCAGATCGCGGGAGCGCGGGTGGAGGAGGATACGCGGAAGCGGGATGCACGCGATTTCTTCTTGTGGAAGGCGGCAAAGCCGGGCGAGCCGAGCTGGGAGAGTCCCTGGGGGCGGGGCCGTCCGGGGTGGCATATCGAGTGCTCTGCGATGAGCGAGAAGTATCTAGGGGAGGGGTTCGACATTCACGCCGGAGGTACGGATCTGCTGTTCCCACATCACGAGAACGAGATCGCGCAGTCCGAGGCGGCGTCGGGGTCGCAGTTTGCGCGAGTGTGGATCCACCATGGGATGGTGAACGTGGTACTGGGCGAGGACGGGGACGAAGAGAAGATGGCCAAGTCGCTGGGGAACGTGGTGAGTCTGCGAGAGAGTCTCGACCGAGCGGGTGGGCCGGCGCTGCGGTACTACTACATCGCGGCGCATTACCGGAGCGACCTTCCGTTCAGCGAGAGGTCCCTCGAGCAGGCGCAGGGGGCGCTGGAGCGGCTGCAGATCGGGAGGCAGACGATTGAGCGACTGATGGGGAGGGAGATGAAGGCGGGAGGGGCCGATCTGGCGGAGCTGGAGGAAGCCCGTCGGGAGACGGAGGAGCAGTTCCACGAGTCGATGGACGACGATTTCAGCACGCCGAGGGCGCTGGCGGCGCTGCACGGACTGGTGGGAACGGTGAACCGACTGGGGGCGGAGGCGAGTGTGACGTTCGCCGCGTCGGAGGAGGGGCGGGCGCGGCTGGGGGCGGCGAGGGAGACGCTGGTGGGGCTGGCTGAGACGCTTGGGCTGAGCCTGGAGGAGCGGCGAGTGGGGCAGGGGCTGACCGCGGAGTTGATCGAGCTGCTGTTGGAGGTGCGCCAGAAGGCCAGAGAGGCGAAGCAGTATGAGATTGCGGACGAGGTGCGGGAGCGGCTGGGGGAGCTGGGGATAGTGCTGGAGGACCGGGCGGACGGGACGAGTTGGCGGCTGAGGTAAGGCGTGGGCGGCTGGGGGATAGGCGGAAAAAGGCAGGAAGTGTGCGCATTTTCTTGAGCAAGGGGTGCAGCATCGGTATTGACGGGGAGGGGAGGTTGCTCTATAATGGCTGGAGTCGATCAGCGGAGGTGAGGGGGACGGGCGAGGGTGCAAGCACTGAGGGGAAGGAGGTGTGTTGGCAGGGAGCGACGTCGGGATAGCACCCAGTCGTGAGTAGCAGGTCGACTACCTACGGTGGAGGCGGCAGTAATGCCTGACATGGGCATGCAGGGCTCTCCGTCGAGTTTCCACGGCATGCTGGACGAGGAAGTTGTTCGTTACGCGAAGGGCGGCAGCACTCTAGCAACAGAACATCTGCTCACAAAGTACCGCAGCATAGTAGAAGGCAAAGCTCGTTCGTACTTCCTCATAGGGGCCGATCACGAGGACATCGTACAGGAGGGAATGATCGGCCTGTTCAAAGCGATCCGGGATTTCCGCAACGACAAGTTGCTGCCATTCCGCGCATTCGCCGAGCTTTGCATCAGCCGACAGATATTCACCGCTATCAAGGCAGCAACGCGACAGAAGCACATACCACTGAACTCGTACGTTTCGCTGCACGCGAGCCTCTTCGAGTCGGACTCCGACCGGACGTTGCTGGATACGCTGGCGGAGAACGAGAAGGCCGACCCGGAGCAGTTGGTGATCACGCAGCAATTCTCGGATGATCTTAGGTTTCGGATCAGGCGCGATCTGAGCGAGTTGGAGTCGGCGGTGCTGCGAGGCCACTTGGAGGGGAAGTCGTACCAGGAGATTGCGGAGGATCTGCGGCGGCGGGTGAAGTCGGTTGACAACGCGCTGCAGCGGGCGAAGCGGAAGATCGGTAAGAGCATTCGGAAGATGATGGCGGTGGCCTAAGGGGCGGGCCGCAGTTTCGGCGGTGGACTGCGGCGCGTCCCCAGGGGCCGAGGTACGGGCGAGCAGGGCGGGGCATCCCGTTTCTGCTCGCTGCTTATGTGGGCGGTCGTGAGGGGAGTGGGCCGGGGGAGGAGGCGAGCAGCGGAGTGAGCAGCAGCAGGAGGATTTCAGAGGGGCATCCGCTGCGAGCGCTTTTCAGGGAAGCGACTGTTTGGGCATTCCGGCACGGGGAGCTGCCGGAGCCGCGGGCTCGGGATGCGCGGCTGCAGCAGTACTTATCTGAGGACCTGCTGACACGCTTTCTCCACGTGGATGAGCTATATCGGTTGAGGGATGCGCGGGGGAGGCCGCTGGCCGACGTGGCGGAGATGTTGATTTCGGGGGAGGCGTCGGGGGTGTCGCCGGAACTGCACGCGCTGGCGGTGCAGCGGCAGATCGGGGACTACACGCTGTTCATCACCGGCCTGTTCCCGGAGAGCCTGGCGCGGATCAGGCGAGACTGGACGCGGAAGGACTCGGTGATGGTGCAGCTGGGGGATCTGGTGGTGCCGTTCCGGGATCCGGGGGAGTACTACGAGGAGGCCGGGCGGCGGGCGTACCGGAGGGCGTGGGAGATAGGGCGGGAGGCCGGAGTAACGGAGGCGGCGCTGTTCGAGCGGCTGGCGGAGTTTTTCCGCGCGTATGTCCGCGTGATGAACCTGGTACGAATGTATCTGGACGCGAGCCCGGCGTTCGAGGAGCACAGACGGCTGATAGTGTAGGGGAGGTCGGACGCGCAGGGAGTGTGGAGGGCGGCCGGAGGTCCGGCCGCCCTCGACTTGTGTGGGGCAGAGGGAGCTGCGCGTGCAGGGGTTGGCCGGCAGAGACGGAAAGGCAATGCGAACGCGACGTGAGGAGAGTGAGATGGGATCGAGGGCGAAGCTGCCGTTGGTGCTGGAACCGGAGGAGACTCTCGGCGAGATGGCGCGCGAGGCCGGAGAAGCGCCTATTGCCGGGGCCAGGTGGTATGTCGCGAAGTCGGAGAAGGACGCGCTCTTGTATCGGTTTCCGGCGGGGGCGCTCTCGGAGGCCGAGTACTTGACGGCCGATCTGCTGGTGGACGGGAACCGGCTGTGCGTGTTCGTGCTGAACCTGCAGGAGGGGGAGGAGGGGCCGAGGTTCTCGCTGCTGTTCTCGGGGCTGAACCAGTGCCAGGCGCGGCTGCGGATGGGGCTGGAGGCGGTGAACCAGAACAGGTGGCGGTACGATCGGGAGGGGGCGTGGCTGAAGCCCATGTGCGGCGGAGACCGGGTTGACCTGAAGAAGGTTGACCGGATGGCGATAGTGGTGCTGCGGAAGAGCGAGGAGCCGGTGCGTTTCTGCCTCACCGCGGTCACGGCGACGGCCGAAGAGCCGGAACGCTTGGCGGAGCCGATCCTGCCGAAGGGGCCGCTGTTGGACGAGCTGGGTCAGAGCACGCTGCACGAGTGGCCGGCGAAGAGCGGGAGTGCGGAGGAGGTGACGGAGCGACTGCGCGCGCAGGCGGCGGAGGCGGGGGAGCACGGGCTGCCGGAGGGGCTGACGCGGTGGGGAGGGTGGAAGGAGCTTCGGTTCGAGGGGACTGGCTTCTTCCGAACGCACCACGACGGGGGGCGGTGGTGGCTGGTCGATCCGGAGGGGTGTGCGTTCTGGTCGGCGGGGCTGGACTGCGTGCGCGTGAACTCGGAGGCGGCCTACGCGGGGCTGGAGGATGCGCTGGCGTGGATGCCGGATCCCGAGGGCGAGTATGGCGAGATATACTTGCGGCGGGGGAGTGGGGCGCGGATGGTCAACTACCTGAAGGCGAACTTCATCCGCGCGTTCGGGCCGGATGATTGGCACGGGAAGTGGAGCGAGGTGGCGCTGGGGATGCTGCGGGAGTTCGGGTTCAACACGGTTGCGAACTGGTCGGAGTGGCAGATCGCCAAGGAGGCCGGGTTCCCGTACGTGCGGCCGCTTGATTTCCATCGAGGGAAGACGCCGCGGGTGTTCCGGGATTTCCCGGATGTGTTCCATTCGGACTTCGAGGAAGAGGCGGCGGAGTTCGCGAAGCAGCTCGAGGAGACGAGGGATGATCCGGCACTGATCGGGTACTTCCTGATGAACGAGCCGACGTGGGGGTTTGCGCAGGAGACGCCGGCGGCGGGGATGCTGTTCAACACTGAGCGGTGTGAGGCGCGGCGGGCGCTGGCGGATTTCCTGAAGCGGAAGCATGGAGATGACGCGGGCCTGTCCGAGGCGTGGGGGATGGAGGCAACGCTGGAGGCGGTGGCGGAAGGGGAGTGGGGGGAGCGGCTGACGGAGGCTGCGGAGGCGGACCTGGCGGCGTTCAGCACGGTGATGGTGGAGAAGCTGTTTGGGGTGCTGAGCGAGGCCTGCAAGGGAGTGGACGCGAACCACTTGAACCTCGGGGCGCGGTATTACACGGTTCCGCCGCAGTGGGCGCTGGAGGGGATGAGGTGCTTCGATGTGTTCAGCGTGAACGGGTACCAGCGGCGAGTGCGGCCGGAGCTGGCGGAGGTGAGCGAGCGGGTGGGGGCGCCGGTGATGGTGGGGGAGTGGCACTTCGGGGCGCTGGATGTGGGGCTGCCGGCGAGCGGGATCGGGCACGTGCGCGATCAGAGGGGGAGGGGACAGGCGTACCGAGTCTACTTGGAGGATGCGGCGGCGAAGCCGTGGTGTGTGGGGGTGCACTGGTTCACGCTCTACGACGAGTCGGCGCTGGGGCGGTTCGACGGGGAGAACTGGAATATCGGGTTCGTGGATGTATGCAACCGGCCGTATGAGGAGCTGTGCGCGGCGGCGCGGGCGAGCCACGAGCGGATGTATGAGGTGGCGATGGGCCGGGTGGAGCCGTATGACGAGGAGCCGGAGTATCTGCCGATGCTGTTTCTGTGAGGCCTGGGGATGATAGGCGTCAGGCGCGCGGGTCGAGGACGCGGCCGAGGAAGAGGATGGCGCCGGTCTTCCTGTCACGGATGAGGAAGATGAATGGGCGGTCAACCGTGAACTCGATCAGGCGCCTCGGGCCCGCCGCGCCCCCCGCGCGCCCCACAACCGCCGTCGCCGCGGCCGCTTCGGTTCCCTCTTCGTCCACTGCGACGTAGGCCTTGTGCAGCACGGCACTGAGGTAGAGCAGCCGCGTGCCGTCCATCCCGGAGAAGTCGGCCACCGGAAAAACGAACGCGTCTCGCATCCCCATCGCTGTAAGCGGCCGGTCGAGCCTGAAGGCCGACTCGAACCTGAACCGCGGCACAGTGACTGCGACCCGTCTCTGAGAGAGCGCGCGGATGATCGGCCCCACCCGGCCCGCGTCGCACGAGGCGTCGAATGCCCTGAACTGCCCGGGGGCCGGCAGAAGGATCACCAGCGACAGCTCGCCCCCCGCGTAGGGCATCTCCAGCGCCTGGCAGCCGTCGCGCTCAGCATACCCGAAGAGTTCGGTCTGCCTCATCATCTCTGCGCTCACCTGCCGGCCGTCCAGCAGGTGGAACCACCCAGGCCCCGTCGCCTCTTCCTGGAACTTGTGCTGCCAGGCGGCATCGAAGTAGACGGCATTTGTGAGCACGAAGCGCACGGTCAGGTCAATCGCGCTCGCCGGTACGAGGTCCACGATCTTCCCCTTCGTCTCATCGCTCACCCATTGGTTGATCGTGGCCCTGGCGATCTCCCCTTCCTTCACGAAATCCACCAGCCGCACGCCGGCGCCGTAGTCTACCGCCAGTACATCCAGGAACTCGCGCTGGAACTCCCATCCCGTCTGGCCCCAGAGCGCGTTGGCGACGTGCAGCTCAAAGCGCCTCGCCGGTCCACCGCTGCTTCCGCGCCTAGCAAGCTCGAGCGAGAGCGCGTTGAAGGCGGGATGAAGCTCCTCCGACGGCAGGTAGAAGCCCAGGGCGTTCGCCATCTGCCGCGCGGTCCGCCCGCGCGCGCCCGCGTAGGCCATGGCGAGGGAGGTCGATACGCTGTAGGGTGAGAAGAAGAGATTCCCCTCCTCTCCGCGGAGCCCCTGGTACAGCTCGAAGGCGAAGGTGTTGTTGTCCACGACGAGCTGCTGGAGTTGCGGGCCCGCCACCTGCGGGGCCGCCTCGCGCGGTTTGTCGGACCGCGCCAGCTCCACGTCCGCAGCCGCCCGAACCGGAGGCTGCGCCATTGCCCCGCAGCCGCAGGCGAGCAGGGCAGGAGACAGGGACAACCAGACGAGGAAGCTGCGCATCTGTATCCTCCTGGGCACGGCGGTCGGCGGCCACCGCGACGAGAGCAAAGCACTAGCTCTTTCGAGGTGTGACTGAGCCACCAACTTGGCACGCGCTGGTATAGACTGCAGCGGCCGCCCAAGAGTTCCCTTCGGAGGGTGGTTTGTGCCGGAGAGAACGGGCGGCGGCCCAGGGACTAGGACTTGCCAGCAGCGGTCGCGGTAGGCGCAGAGAACGGCAGCCGCGGTGCAGAGGGATTCGCCGGCTTGCGGCCAAGATGCCTGCGAGGACTGAAGAAGGGACGAGGAGGTGTACGCACATGGCGAAGGTGCTGATCGTGTACTACAGCCGGAGCGGGAATACGGAGAAGATGGCGGAGGCGGTGGCGGAGGGGGCGAGAGGGGTGTCGGGAGTGGAGGTGGAGGTGCGGCCGGTGGGGGAGGTGACGCCGGATGACCTGCTGGCGGCAGAGGGGATCATCATGGGTTCGCCGACGTACTACGGCTCGATGGCGGCGGAGGTGAAGTCGCTGATTGACGAGAGCGTGAAGTATCACGGGCAGTTCACGGGCAAGGTGGGTGGGGCATTCGCTTCCTCCGGGGGGCCCGGAGGGGGGAACGAGACCACAGTGCTGGACATAGTGAAGGCGCTGCTGATACATGGGATGATCGTGCAGGGGGACTCGGCGGGAGACCACTATGGGGCGATCGCGGTGGGCGCGCCGGATGAGCGCTCGCGGGGGGAGTGCGAGAAGCTGGGGCGGCGGGTGGCGGAGCTGGCGGTGCGACTGGGGGAGTAGGTAGGGGGAAAAGGAGTCTGGCCCGACGCTGGGGACAAGCGTCGGGCCAGAACTGGCGCGGGAGGGAGTTGCGCCGTTGGTGCGTCGGCCGCTAGCCGGGGCCGGAGGCGGCCGGGGGAGCCCCGTTGGCTAGCGGATTATCTGCAAAGGTCACCGCGGCGGTCGGACGGCCGTTAGCTGCTTTTGCGGCAAGCAGAGGAGGGGGAGTGCAATGCCGCCGAGGGCGACCGCGTAGCATGGAAAGGTCCAAAGGGCGGACGTGCCGCGCCGGTCGCGTAGGGATGGGACGAGGCTCAGGGGAACCTCGATCTGACCAGCGCATTGTCCGCATCACGTCACCTCCTTTCCGAGTCATATATGAAGGGCTGCCGCAGAAGTCAGGCCTGCGGAAGCCTTCCTCGACTTCCCGCTGGCTTGGCATCTACGGCAGCCCATTTTGGGATGCCTATTTGGTTGTCACGGGGACGCTTCTGGTGCGTCCAGGGAGTTCATTCCACAGAATGGGCGGAAGTGTGAGAAGAATTCGTCACATCGGGCGGAGGGGTTGATCCAGGCGCTGTGAGAGTTATGAGGACGATCTCCGGGGGGCAGAAGAGCCGGAGGGGGACAGCTTCCTCTCCCAGCCCGCGGGACATGACGAGGTGGGTGGGGCCGAGATGCCACTGCCCCCAAGCGAAGCGGGTGCCGTACTTGGACATGCCGAGGGCGGGGCCGGCAAACGGGATGACGATCTGGCCGCCGTGGAGGTGGCCCGAGAGCATGAGGAGAATGCCGTGCTCGGCGGCCTGGTCGACGATGTCGGGACTGTGGGCGAGCAGGACCGCGGTCGCGCCCGCGGGTACCTGGGAGAGGGCCCGGTCGAGGTCGGCCTCGCCTGTCCATGGGTCGCCGACGCCGACGAGCCAGAGGTCGGCACCATCGACGGAGACGGGCACGGCCTCGTTCTCGAGGTAGGTCACGCCCGCGTGGGTCAGCTCCTCTCGCAGTGAGTAGGTCCCGCAACGGACGTCGAAGTTCCCCGCCACGGCGTAGATGCCGAGGGGGGCCTTGCACTCGCCGACGATCCGGGCGGCCTCGGGCTGGTAGCTCGGGTCCTGGTCTGTGATGTCGCCGAGGTCGACCACTATGTCCGGCTTGGCACGGGAAAGCGAGGCGAGCCTGGCGCGTGCGCGGGCCGGGGTCATCAGGGGGCCGATGTGGTGATCGGCGAGCACGGCAATGCGGAGGCCGTCGAGCTGGGGTGGCAGGCCGGGCAGCTCGACTTGAACCGGCGTGATTCGGGCCGGGCGGGGGAGGAAGCTGAAGCTACCGCCGGCTGCGAGGAGTACTACGGCCGCCGTCAGCCAGGAGGCGACGGCGACCTGGAGGAAGGGGTGGACCAGCGGCACTCGATCTGTGGCGCGGAGGCTTCTGCGAAGGGCGAGCCGCAGGGCGAGGGCCCAGAGGGGAATGGGCAGGCCGGCGCCGATGACGGCAAGGGCGAGGAGCCACCACCGCCACTGGTGGAAGCTCTGGGAGTAGTCCATCCGGCCCATGACGGTGACGCACCCGCGAATGAGAGCGACGAGGACGAGGTCGGCGGCGAGGAGGGCGAGCCCGGCGGCGAAGAGGTCGCGGGCCCGTAGGCGCAGGCGGAGGGCCACCCATAACACTTGAGCGGCCAGCAATGCCGCCGCCAGCGGAAGCCAGGAGAGGAGCGGAACCATGAGCGCGGAGGGGGCTGTGGTCATGCCTTTCTCCTATATTCGCGTCGGCGCAACGGGCCGTCGGCCCGCGGAGGTGAGCGCGGTGCGGCCGCGGCTTCGCTAGGCCGGTGAGTTCAAGGTATGGAGTCGCGGTCTGGGTGCGCGTTGGCCGCGAGGTGAGGGAGCGCGCGGCCGTTCTGGTGTTCGAGCTGTGGGAGGTTGCGGATGACGTAGTGCCAGTTGGCGATGCCGGCCAGGGCTACGAGGATCACGGCGAGCCGCACGAGCCACAGCTTCGTTGTGCCGCCGATGGGGAAGGGGCGCTTCCTGCGGACAAGGGTCAGGAGAAGTGTTG
>JALGTG010000230.1 GCA_029821495.1 Candidatus Hebobacteria bacterium | reverse complement strand
GAGATGCACTCCAGTCTCCGGCAGTTCAATGACCACGCCACTCGCCTGCTCGCCCTCCGCGAGATCGATCATCACGTCCGAGCCGATGACATAATGGCCGTGGGCCTCGATCCGATAACTGCCCGCCTGAAGACCCGTCAACTCAAAGCGGCCGTCGTGTCCGGCAGTGAGGAGCGTGCGCGATCCCTTCGCCGCCAGGAACACCTGGGCGCGGGGAACGGGCCTGCCGGAGTCCGTTACGACGATGCCCGAGATGACGGCCTCCGGTTTGAGGTGAATCACGACGTCCATCGGATAGGGTGGGCTGATTGTCACTGGGTCGCTCCCGACACAGTGGGGAGCATGGGCCCGCAGAGCGAAGCCCTCAAAGGCGAGCCCATCGAGCGAGAAGGCGCCGTCCGCCGAAGCGTGGATGTAGACACTGTTCTCGCCCCCGCCTGAGAGCTCGCCCCGGAGATACACCACCGCGTTCGGGATTCCGTCGGGCATCGCGTCACTGACGACGCGCCCGTGAACCAGCGGCTGTGTGCCCGGCCGCAGGGAGACGACGACCTCTCGCTGGCCCGATCCGACGCGCACTAGCTGACCCGTGACGACACTGCCGTCGTCCCTGTGGTAGGAGACCAGGTGGACGCCCGGGCGGGCCTTCGTCACCCGGAACTGGAACCTTCCGCCCTTGATTGGGCCGAAGCCCTCGCGATTGCCCACGCTGACGCAGCCGCCGTCTATTGGAGCGCCCTCTGCGGAGAGAAGCGTGCCCGTGAGCATGAACTCCTCGGATGGCTCCCCACGGCCAGCGCTACTAGCGGGCACTGCGAATACGGACCCGCAAGCCAGAACGATGGCAACGATCAGTGCGGCCGGTGCGAGCAGTCGAACGCGGCGATCCGTGCGGACCATGGCTCCTTCCCCTTCCGGAACTCTGTGCGTCTGTTAGACGCACGGAGGCCGCTGAGAGTTCCTCGTCTGGGTCGATGCCGATTGCTGACCGCTGCGGGCCGGGCCTCGCGATGAGGCGGCGTCAAAGCGAGGCTGGCGCCGAACGGAGGGTGAGGAGAGCGATCTCCGGCGGGCAGTTGAAGCGAAGTGGCGGGAAGACCTCGCCTAGACCTCGGTTGACGAACAGCCAGCGCCCGCCGAGTTCGTGAAGCCCCGACGCGTAGCGCCGACCCACGCGGGTGGGAACATAGACGGCGCCAAGCCACGGCAGCACTATCTGCCCGCCGTGAGTGTGGCCGCATAGGATGAGAGACGCTCTCTCCGCCAGGGGCTGGAGGATGATGTCGGGCGTGTGGCTGAGCAGCACGACGGGCGCGTCATCCGGAATCCCCGCCAGCGCGCTTGGCAGATCATCTCTCCGCATGTAAGACGCATCCTTCACTCCCGCCAGATGAAGAGTCGCGCCGCCGCGGGAGACCGTCCTGTTGCTGTTTGCCAGCAGCGCTATGCCAGCCCGCGCCAGCGCCTTCGCGACCACCTCCTCCCCTACCCAGTGGTCGTGATTGCCGAGCACGGCGACGATGCCGTCGCCGCCCGGCACCGCGCCGAGCAGCTTCGCCACGGCCTCCGCGCGGCCGGGGCTGCTGTCCGCCAGATCGCCGGTGAACACAACGAGGTCGGGCATGATCGAGTCCGCTCGCCCCAGCCTCGCCCCAACCCCTGCAACGGACAACGATGCTCCGGCATGAAGATCCGACAGATGGAGGATCTGATAGCCGTCGAACGCCTGAGGGAGACCTGGGATGGGGATGTCGTGCCGGGTGATGTGGACGTCGCGGGCGCGAGGACGCAGAATGGCGATGATGCAACCGCCGGCGATGTACGACAACGCTGCAACGCCGGCCCCTGCGCTCAGCGCGGCAGGCAGGCCAAGCGCGCCTCTGTTCATCAGCCAGAGAAGTGCAGACCATCCAAGCCAGGGCAGCACAAACTGCGCGATGCCAATCGTCCATCCGGTCACAGCGATAGCGGCGCGCGAGAGGAGCCAGCGCCTCTTCGGGAAGCTGATTACCTTGATGACCAGCGCCAGCAGCGCCGGGCTCGCGGCAAGACACACCGAGGCCTGCCAAGCAGCGGCGCTCCAGGGGAGTTGCGCGGCCACACGCAGCACCGCGGCATAGCCCGCGACGAGGCACAGCGCCAGCAGTACGAGCGCGGCAACCTGGCGGGGCCGCACTGACGACGGTCGGGGCGATGCAGGCGTCACGGGAGAGCCCACCTCTGGTCCAGCCGGCTCAACCCCGCCTCCACGGCAGTCTCGATGGCCCGCCGGAACTCAGCCGAGGTGATCGGCCGGGAGATCGCCGCCACCTCCCGGGCCCGGTACTCAGGTCGGTACTGGGCCATCACGTTCACGTACGTGTCGGGGCTCAGCGATGCCAGGAACTCCATCACCGTCTCCGTCCCGGCCATGTCCTCGGGAAGCACGAGGTGGCGAACCAGGAGACCGCGGCTTGCGATGCCGTCGGAGTCCGTCTCCAAATCCCCCACCTGCTGGTGCATCTCGGAAAGGGCCTCCCGGCACCGGTCCCAGTAGTCGGTGACGCCGGAGAGCTGCTGCCCGGCGCCGTTGTCCCCGTACTTCGCGTCCGGCATGTAGATGTCAACGATGCCGTCGAGCAGCCGCAACGCATCGAGAGACTCGTAGCCGCCGCAGTTGTAGACAATGGGCAGGCGAAGACCGCCGCTGATGGCGATACGCGTCGCCTCCACGAGCATCGGCACCTGATGGGTGGGAGTGACCCAGTTGATGTTGTGGCAGCCCTTTCTCGCAAGACCGAGCATCGTGTCGGCGAGCGCCTCCGGGGTCACAGGGCGACCGCCGCTGAGGTGAGAGATCTCATAGTTCTGACAGAAGATACACTTGAGGTTACAGTTAGCCAGGAAGATCGTGCCGGAGCCGCCGCGGCCGACGAGCGGCGTCTCTTCACCGAAGTGGGGACCATAGCTTGAGACAATCGGCTTGACGCCGACCCCGCAGACCCCTACCTCACCGCCCAGACGATCCACACCGCAGTCACGAGGACACAGCCGGCACGACTGCATCATCTCCCGCAGAGCGGCCGCCCGCCCCCTCAGCTCTTCGGGGTCCATCCGCAGGTATGCCGGTACGGAATCGCTACTTGTCATTCGGCAGCCCCACGCACAGCCCCACCACTACGCAGGCCACTTCAGGTCCCAGCCCCGGAGAGCCGCCAGCAGTTTCTCTTCTGTGACATCGAGATGGGCCGGCGTGACAGAGATGCGATTCCCATCGACGGCCTCGACATCGGCCTCCGGCTGGCTGCCCCGGTCGATCCGGTCGCCCGTCAGCCAGTAGTACGTCCCACCCCGCGGGTCGGTCCGCCGCTCGATGCGGTTGTCGTACCTTATCCGGCTCTGTCGCGTGAAGGCTACGCCTTTCATCTCTGCTCTAGGAACCGCCGGCACGTTGACATTCAGGTACGTACCTGTCGGAAGTTCATACGTACAGAGCGCGCGGGTCAGCTCCAATGCGAACTCCGCGGCCGGACCGAAGTCCAACACATCGTACGCGACAATGCTGATGGCGAAGCTCGAGATGCCGCAGATCGCCGCCTCCCGCGCCGCCGCGACGGTGCCGGAGTACACCATGTCCACCCCTAGATTTGGCCCTACGTTGATCCCCGACACCACGATATCCGGCCGGCCGCCGAGGTGCTCGCTCGCTCCGAGCGCGACGCAGTCGGCCGGGAAACCGTTTATCGCGAACACCCGACCGCCATCGGGGACGTCCACAGGCATCAGGCGAAGGGGTTTGTGGAGGGTGATCGCGTGCCCGCACGCGCTGCGGGGCCCTTCCGGCGCTATCGCAAGCACCTCTCCAAGCGGGAGCAGCGCCCCGCGGAGGGCCATCAGCCCCGGCGCGCGTATTCCGTCGTCGTTCGTTACCAGGACCCTCATCTAACGCCGGCCCTTGCCTCCCCGCGCGCCGCGGCCGGCTCGCCAACGGACTGGGGACAGGTTGATTCAGAGAGTGTCGCGCCCCGTCGCACTCACA
>JALGTG010000229.1 GCA_029821495.1 Candidatus Hebobacteria bacterium | reverse complement strand
TCGTCGTCGTCCCCAGCTCCTGATGCACTCTCCTCAGCTCGACGCACAGCCCTTCCCTCATCTGCTCGTCCACCGCGCTCAGCGGCTCGTCCAGCAGCAGCACCTTCGGCTCGATCGCCAGCGCCCGCGCCAGCGCCACTCGCTGCTGCTCTCCCCCGCTCAACCTCAGCGGATTCCGGTGCAGCAAGTGCCTGATCCGCAGCAGCTCCGCCAGCTCCCGCACCCGCCGCGCCATGTCCGCGCTCGACCGCCGCTGCAGCCGCATCCCGAAGGCAATGTTGCGCTCCACATCCAAGTGCGGGAACAGCGCGTAGTCCTGCGGCAGATACCCCAGGCCGCGCCGCTCCGGAGGCACCTCGTTCACCCGTTCCCCGGACACGCGGATCTCCCCCTCCTCCGGCCGGTGCAGGCCCGCGATACACTCCAGCAGCACCGTCTTCCCCGCCCCCGTCGGCCCCAGCAGCACGAAGTACTCCCCTTCGGCCACCGATACGTGCGCATCGCGTACCGCGAACTCCCCCAGGCCCAGCGACAGGCCCCGTACCTCGATGGCGGACTCCGCCACTATCTCCCCTACCCCCCAGCCGTCGGCAGCAGCACCGCCACCGTGTCTCCCGACTTCACCGCCGTCGCCGCGCCCTCCGTCACCGCCTCCCCGTTCACCAACAGCAGCACGCTCGGCCACACCTCCCCCTCCTTGTTGAACAGCACCTCGCGCGACTCACCTCCAAAGCGCTCGGCGAGCTTCTCCAGCGCATCCTTGATCGAGCCCCCGTCTCCCTCAACCTCCACTTCCTTCGACCCGGCAATGTCCCGCAGCTTGGAGAACAGCCTCAGCTTGATCATCTCTCCACTACCTCCCGTTCTGTGCTTCCCTCACACCCCTTGCCCCATGCGCCACTACCACAAGTACCCCTGCCCGCCCAGCTTCTTGAACGTCAGCAGCGTCACCAGCGAGATCGCCATCATGATCAGCACCAGCGCAATCGCCGGCTCCACCGACCCCGCCGAGAAGTTCAGGAACATGGCAATCGGCATCACCTCCGTCTTCCACTCCGTCGCCAGGCAGAAGAACAGTATCGGGCCGAACTCAGCAATCGCCCTCGCCCATGTCATCACGAATCCCGCCACCACCCCGGTGCGCGCCATCGGCAGCACCACGCGCGTGAAAGCCTGCCGCTGCGTGCACCCCAGCGTCCGCGCTACGTCTTCGTGCCGCCTCCCGATGGTGTCGAAGCTCGCCTTCACCGCCCGCACCCCAAACGAGCACGCCACGAAGAACTGCGCTACGATGATGCCCCGCGTCGTATACACCCAGTTCGTCCCATCCCGGATCTCGTGCCCCAAGACCAGGCCTAGCACTTTGTTCACCGCGACCGCAAACCATTCCGGCGTCAGGCTGTTCACCAACTGCCCCGCGGGCGTACTGAACAGGATGAGCAGGCTTATACCCATCACCGGTGGCGGCAGCACTATCGGCATATCCAGCACCGTATCTATCACCTGTCCCCCCGGCAGCCGATAGCGCGACAGCACATACGCGGCAGGGATCGCCACCACCATCGAAATCAGAGCCGTGATCGTCGCCGTGACCACGCTCAGCTTTATCGCGAAGTGGTTCTCCGGGTTGCGCAGGCTCCCCATGAGGATATCCCACCCCGTTCGCTTCTGCACAATCTCTTCGAACTCGTCCCTCCCCGCGCCGCACGAAGGACATTCCCATTCCCCAATGATCGCCGCCCATTGCGTCCCCGGGCTAACGTCTTGCTCCGGAGCCCCACGGTTGTCGTCGTACACGTACCCGCAGGCGGTGCACTCCCCTGTGGTGACCTCCTTCTCCGCCCCCGCCAGGTACCAAACGTTGCTCAGCAGGATCAATGCCACTGCTGCCAGAAAGACGATCAGCACGCTCCCCACAACTGCCGCAAAGAGCCGGTTGTTCAGGTCTCTCCGAGCCACACTCCCCACCCCGCCGCGCTCAGTCGCTCTTCTCTTCCTGCTCGTCGCTCTCCGGCCTCGGCGGCAGGCCGTACCCGTGCTTCACGAATACCTTCCGCGCATCTTCCGTCGCCAGGAACGCCATGTACTGCTCAGCCTCATCACGGTGCGAGGAGAAGTTCAGCACCCCCACTGGAATCGGGCAGCTCACCCGCCACTCCCCCGGGATCTCAATCGTCGCCACATCCCCCTTGAACAAGTGCGCCGTAGCATCCCACACAATCGCTGCATCCAGGTGCTTCAGCTTCACCCCGATCCCCAGCTCCACTACGTTCAGCGCCCTCGTCACAACGTTCTCCTCCACCTGCTTCAACAGCCCGGCCTTCACCAGCGCCTCGGTCGCAGCTCGCCCCGCAGCCACCCGCTTCGGATCGCCCAACCCAACTCGCATCCCCTTTCGGGTCAGGTCCCTCAACCCCCGGATGTTGTCCGGGTTCCCCTTCTGCACGATCAGCACCGTGGACATCTGCCCCACGACTCTTGAGTCTGCGATGAAACCGCGCTCCTTCGCCTGATCAATGTAGTATTGCTCACCAGGAACGTAAGCGTCCCCCCTCTTGGAGAAACAGATGTCCGCCAGCAAGCACCCCGATCCCTTGTAGCTGTAGTCCACGCGCACCCCCGTCTCTCTCTCGAACATCCTCCCCAGCTCCTCCAGCGGCGGCCGGATCCCCGCCCCCGCATGAACCAGCAGCGTCGTCGCCGCATGCCCCGCGCTCACCAACATCAGCACCGCCACCACCACCAGCGTGCACACCAGCGTCACTACGATGATCTTCTTCGCACCAAGCGTCATCTCTGTTACCTAACCATTGATGGGTAGTATTACGACCTAGCGATAAGTTTTGACCGCCGTCGCCTTCACCGAGGCATGCACGGTGTCCCCCTCCCTTACCGCCAGCTCCTCCAGCGCCCCAGCCGTTATCTCCGCACACATCGGCAGCGACCCGTTCAGCGCAAGCCGCACCCTGTCCCCCAGATGTATAATCTCCTGAATCTGCGTCCGAAACACATTCCTCGGCGACCCGTTCGGCCTCTCTAGGCTGATCGCAACGTCGCTCGGGAAGAAGGTCGCCGTCGTGTTGCCCATCTCCTCCCGTTCCGACGACGCATACAGGCACGTGTTCCCAATCCACACCTCCGCCAGTCCGGCATATCGCGCCGAGCTGATCGTTCCCTCGAAGTAGTTCACCCCGGTCAGCTCCGCCACAAACCGCGACTTCGGGTGCCGCAGCAGCTCCTCCCGCGGCCCCATCTGAAGCGTCTTCCCCCTATCCAGAACACAGATCTTGTCCCCGAACGTCAGCGCGTCTATGTAGTCGTGCGTCACCATCACTGCAATCCGCCCCACCATCTGCAGCAGCCGCTTCAACTCGCCCCGCACCTGGTTCCTCGTCTGCGCGTCCAGCGACCCCAGCGGCTCGTCCAGCAGCAGTATCTCCGCGTCGCACGCAATCGCCCGCGCCAGCGCCGCCCGCTGCCTCTCCCCTCCCGACAGCGCCCCCGGTCGCCGATCCCCCAAACGCTCGACCCCCACCATCTCCAGCGCCGCCCCCACCTTCACCTCGATCTCATCCTTCGGCCGCCTCCGCGTCCGCAGCCCGTAAGCCACGTTCTCCGCAACCGTCATGTGCGGAAACAGCGCGAACTCCTGGAACACATACCCCACATTCCGCGCCGCCGCCGGCAGGTTCGTGCCGCTCGCCCCCTCGTACAGCACCCTCTCCCCCAGCGCGATCCTGCCCTCGTCCGGTTCCACCAGACCCGCGATCGCATTCAGCGTGGTCGTCTTCCCACACCCGCTTGGACCTATGACAACCAGCGTCTCCGCCGGCGCCGCCTCGAACCCGATCTCCAGATCGAACTCCCGCAGCTTCTTCTTGATCTCAACCGATAGCATGCCCGCCCGATTCCACTCCTGCCGGTAACGTCTTTTCAGCCACTTTGATTCTCTGAAATCCCTGTGAATGAACTGTGAACCACACCCGAAGATTCCCCGACCCCCTCTGCCGCGTGTTGCCACCGCGC
>JALGTG010000228.1 GCA_029821495.1 Candidatus Hebobacteria bacterium | reverse complement strand
GGCCCCTCGAACAGCGCGGCCACCTCCTGGATGAGATCCTTGCACACCGCGTAGTAGGGGTCACTGGACACCATGCGCGAGTAGCGCCCGAGCCAGGCGTCGTGGCAGGCGGAGAAGTTCAGCTTCGGGATCGGCTCCAGCCCGAGCTTCCGCAGCCGGTCCAGCTCTCGCCGCAGCCGCTTCGGCGTCCACGCGCCCTTCACCGCGATCTCCGGGTGGCTCTCGTACTTTACCCCATCGCCCAGGTCAATCACCACCATGTTCAAACCGGCCTCGGCCATGCCCTCGGTGACCTCATCCCAGAGGTCTTTGTCGAACTGGAGCGAGGGATCGTAGTAGGTCCCGTCCTCCGCGCCCCGCGGCTGCTCGTAATCCACCCACATGTTGGTGCTCAGGTGCAGCAAGTTCGCCCAGATCATCTCCATCCCCATCCTTTCGTGTGATTCCGCCTACTTCCGTGGGTCGGGGCGAAGCCCTGTCGAGACAGGCGCGCAGCTTTCGGGGCTGCGACGCGCCTGCAGCGAACAGGAGAACCACCCAGGGGGCGTCGAACTCACGCCTGCAGAGGATAACTCCAGAATGGAAAGCCATCGTCTCTTCTCTCTACTGATCGCTTGCGCTCTACTCCTGATGACGCTGGGCTGCTCGACTCCCCCAGCCTCGGCGGCCGAGGAGGCCCCGGCCCTCACCACGGCCGAAGCGACGATCAAGGTGAGCCCCGACCAATGGGGCGTAAGCACCCGCTACATCGGCGGCACCGAAGGCGACTCTCGCTTCCACATCGCCGAACTGACCGACTGCGGCATCAACACCCTCCGCATCTACGGAGACATGTCCCGCTTCGAGCCCACCGATGACGACGGCGAATACGGCTCACCCACCATCGCTCAGATCAAGGCCGACCCCGACGTGATTCCCTGGCAGCGATGGGACGAAGTAATGGACGGCCCCTATTCTCCCTATATTGAGGCAGTCGAAGGCCAACCGATGGTCACCTGGCGCCGCGTGTTCGAGGAGCTGAAGGGGGCCGACATTCGCCCCGTCATCTCCCTCCGCAACCGGGATACACACCTCAAGCCGGACTGGAGCCCGGCCGTCCCGAAGTCGCGGGCCGACTGGAACGAGTGGTGGCAGTACGTCTTCGCCATGGCCTACTGGCTCAACGTGCGAAACGACTATCGCGTCGACGACTTCGAAGTGCTCAACGAGCCTGATGTCGGACCGGGACAAGGCTGGACCGGCACCCGCGACGAGTACTTCCACATGGTGCGATGGACGAAGAACGCTCTCGGCTACTTCTACCGAACCTACCTCCCCGGCCGCACCTATCACGTGCATGCCCCGGTGGGGGGAGGAGGGCGCTGGGTCCCCAGCACCCTCCGTGAGGTCGGCCCCTACTTCGACAGCTTGAACGTCCACAGCTATGCACATGACGTGGAGTGGTTGGCTGTCAGAATGGGCGACGTACACGGAGTCCTATGACGACATCGGCCTCGCTCTCAGGGTCGTCGCCAACATGATCCGCTGCAGCCGCCCGGGGAACGACTATGTCTACGGCAGTCACATCTTCTCGTTCTATGACTGGGTCTATGAGGCCGGGCCACACTGGGGACTCATAACCGGCGAGGGCAAGCCCCATGCCACCTACTACGCCTTTCGAATGGCCATTCGTGCGCTGCAGGGCGCAAAGCCAACTTTCCAGGCCGCCGCCGACAGCCCGGATCTTCTCGCCATCGCCACCAAAGACCCCGACGGGAAGATCAACCTGCTCGTCCTCAACTGGAGCGAGACGGTTACCTACAACGTGAACGCCGATCTTTCTGGTCTGCTTAGCGATGGAACCGGCGAGATCCGGCAGTTCAGCGCAGACGCCCGCGACGAAGTCGTGGGCCAGACCACCCTCACCGACGCCGCCTCCGACTTCGCCGTACCCCACTACTCAGTCGTCCTGGTGACCTACGACAGAGTCGGGTAGGGCAGGAGCTTGCTCCTGCCACTGTAGGGTGGGCATGTCCGCCATCGGTGGCACGCCCGCCGCAATGCTCTGTCATTCTGAGCGGCTTGTTCGCCGTAGCTTCACCGAAGGCGGAAGCGAAGAATCCCGCCGTTCCGAGTCAGCACGGACCCGCCTCCTACACCTCCCGCCCCATCCCCCGGCCCCCACCCCTACTGCTGCTCAGTCCTCAGCCACGTCCGGACATAAGCCCTGCAGTTCGGGCACAGCAGCTTAACGTCGTCGAGCTTCCAGTTGCTCGCTTTCCCGTCCCTGTGGAAGACAATCAGCGGAATCGGTTTGCGCATCCACTTCTGCCTCCCACACCGCTCACACCTGTGCCCCCTCTCCTTGATAAGAGCGCGCCTTCTCGCCGCCCTCGTCTTCAACCCCGTCTGCCCGATATCTCTCTTCGTCTTGATCGTGTGCTCGTTCATGCACCGCACCGTGCAGTACGAGCCGAACCGTATCCTCCTCCCGCAGTTCAGACACTTCAGCATCAGCTCAACCGTCCCCTCGCCGGGCCCTCACGGCCCCTCTTCTTGCCCCACTCTTCCCGGCCGGCCCGCCAACCACCTGCAGGCCGGGCCCCCTCCGCGCCTACCCCTCCTGCGTCGCTTCCTTATCGCGCAAGAACGACTGCTGATACTCCAGCGCCTCTTGGAGCTGCGACCGAGTCACCGCCTTCATCGCCAGCAGTATCTCCCCCACGCGACGCTTGTGCTTCTCTTTACGCTGCTTCCCCAGCGCCTCGTTCAACTGCTGCTGCGTGATCCGCTGATACTTGTACAGCAGCACCGCTCCCAGCAGTGGCACCAGCGGCTCCCTCCCCTCCGCCGTCTCCTCCCTCAGCGCCACCTCCGGCGTGATCCCGCGCGGGTGAGCGCGCGCATACCACCCGGAAAGAACCAGCAATATCCCCACTAGCAGAGTAATCGCGCCCACCCACCACAACGGCGCCGACTCGTGCGTCCACGCGTGCCCGAACGCCACCCCGCCCACCGTGGCCAGCGCCAGCCCCACCAGCACCCGCCCCCACACCACGATCGCCCCGACTAGGTCGCGCTGCGCTCCCCGCCTGCTCGGCCGGGGATCCCCCTTTGTTTCCCTACTCGGCTCCATTCTCAATCCCCTCCCTCTCTGGCATTCGAGAGCCCCTCAACCCGTTCGATGCCGTAGATCCCTCAAGACCCGTCTGGCTCACTCCCCACAGCTTCATCCCCGTCTACTCAATGCCACACGCACAACCGCAGTTGGCATACCCTTGGGCGAGCCCCCGGGCCAGCCCACCCACCGCCCAAACCCACGGCCCCCCGAAGACTCCCCTCCTCCGCCATCCCCCCTCGAACCGTTCGGCAGGAGCTTGTTTACCCGGGCCTTGCCGCAGGGCCTCCTGCCCGCTGTAGGGCGGGCACGCCGGAGTTTACCCTGAGAGAAGTCGAAGGGCCCGCCGGCCGTTCCTCCCCATCCCCGTAGGAGCGACATTCCTGTCGCGACCCCATCACCGCCACCGCCACCTCTCCGCCCTCTGCCACTGCGGCCCTCGGCCACCCCGCTGTCATTCCCACCGAAGCGGAGGGACCTCAACCCGTCTCACTCACCTCCACACCCATCATCCGACCCGTCTCCCCCCCACACCACCCCAGAAATCCTTCTCCGCGCCCCACCGCAGGAAGGAATCCCCCGCCGCCAACAGAACAGGGGAATTGCCGTGAGGCCATCCTCCCTGTGGCCACTGACGGGCCTGGCTGACATTTGGCGCCGTCCCGAGGATTCGCCCCGGCACGCTGCCCCCGGCAGCTAGCAGGCATTAACGTGCCGCCGGACCAGGCTACGGCTGGCGAGAGGACTAGCCATGGCGACGAAGAGTCTCTACGTTGGAAACCTCCCGTACGAGGTGTCTGAGGACGACCTGCGCGAGCTGTTCGCAGACTTCGGACCCATCGAGGCCGTCCGTATCATCGAGGGAAAGGGCTTCGGCTTCGTTGACCTCCCCGAGGAGAACGCCGCCGATGCGACTGCTGCCGTCAACGGTCGCGACTACCAGGGCCGCGCCCTCCGCGTCGACGAAGCGAGACCTCGACGTGAGCGAGGCTCCGGCGGCCGGGACTCCGGAGGCCGTGGTGGCGGTGGCGGGCGCCGCTGGTAGTACCCGCCCCCCTGCCTCTCGCCCTTAACGCACCCCAACCCTCCGGCCCGCCCTTCTCGCGGCCCCGCGCCCCTGACGCGTCCCTCCCGCGACGTACTCATGCGCAAGCTTCGCTTGCGCTAAGGCAGGTAGGGGAAGCATCGAAAGGGGGAGGATGTGCCTCCCCCTTCGAGTGACGCCAAACCTCTCATCACGCACCCACCAGGCGGGGACTGATCGCCGGCGAGTCCCCCCAGCCGCGGCTCTGCCCGGCAGGCATCTGCCGGGCCATCTCCCCGGCCTCTGGCCCCCTCGCCCGCCGGCCCCAACGGCCCGCTTGCCTTGCGGTGGCGCGCCCCACCTCCCATTCTCTGTCAATAGACCCCAAACGCGAGTGGGGGGGGTCTGGGGGGACTGATCGCCGGCAAGTCCCCCCAGCCGCGGCTCTGCCCGGCAGGCATCTGCCGGGCCATCTCTCCGGCCCCTGCTCCCCTCGTCCGCCGGCCCCAACGGCCCGCTCACCCCGCCGTGCCGAGCTCAACTCCCCTCGGCCAGAACGCCAGTATCAACGTTCCTGCCACCGCGCTCGCCCCCACATCGGCCAGATACCACACAGGCTGCATCTCCGTCAGCCACCCATTCACCAGCGCCGCCACCGCCACCAACCAGCACCCGCACGCCGCCAGCACCAACATCGGCCGATACCGCACCGGGTCGCTCGCTAGCACCAGGAAGAAGATCCCGATCAGCGCGAACCCCAGCGAGTACACCCGCATGCAGTACACCACCACCGGGTGGTCCGGCGGCGCCTCCACACCGAACACCTCCATGTAACGCACCACGCTCGACCACGGCAGCACCGTCGCAGGCACCGTCGACACCAGACACAACACACCGATCAGCACCAGCGCCACCTTCAGGCCTCTCATGCTCCCCTCCTAGGGCGAGTCTGCCTATTACACGCGCCCACCCGCCCTCTTGTCAACCCAACCTCCCGCCGCCTCCTCCTCCCGACTCCTCCCCATCCTCCGCCGCCTCCTGTAGGGCGGGCTCTCCGCACCCCGCCGGCCCTCCTGCCGAAGGTCCCCCATAGCCCTTGGGCCCCGTAGTCCTCTCCCGAAGACGAAGGGGGCTTGGGCGACGGGGGATAGGGCGGCCATCCGCCTCCGGCGGATCGCCGCCGTCTCCCCTCCTCTCACTCTTGTCATTCTGAGCGAAGCGAAGAATCCCGCCGTTTGTCTTTCTGTAGATACTGTGTTGCGTGTCAAGAGGGACGGGGAGTCCAATGGGGATCGAAGGGGCGCTGATGCTTGAGCACGCCGAAGGCGAGGTGGAGCAGCTTGCGCATCAC
>JALGTG010000042.1 GCA_029821495.1 Candidatus Hebobacteria bacterium | reverse complement strand
ACATGAAAGCCTGCTCGCCCGGCCGCCTGGAATCGACGCAGTGCTCGATCCATCTGCCGCGTCGCTCCTGGCGCCGGCGCCCCTGCGCCAGCTTACGACCCCGCCGGGGTCCGACGCCGCTGCTTCGCGGCCGGGCATCAGGGCCGCTGGCGGCATTCTCGACACCGTTCACGAAGCGGCCGTGCTCGACCAGATCGCGACCGGCGCGAGGCGCGCCCTCTCTCTGTCCCGCGTCAGCATATCCCTGCATCCCCCCGACCTTGGCCGCATCCACATCGCCCTCCAATCTCGTGCCGCCGCCGCCCCCAGCGGGCCTACGACCCACCTCTCCGCACACTTCCATGCCACCCAGCCCGCGGTCCACGCCTGGCTCGAGTCCAACGCCTCCCTGCTTCGCTTTCATCTCTCAGATGCCGGACTTCACTTCCAGGACCTAACCTTCTCCACCGCCGCGCACCACCAATTCGGCCACTGGACCGGAAGCCAGCCCGACCACCGCGACTTCCTTCCTCCACACCTTCTCCACCGCCGCGCACCACCAATTCGGCCACTGGACCGGAAGCCAGCCCGACCACCGCGACTTCCTTCCTCCACCTCCACCGACCGTCGTCCCTCGACCCAGCTCCCCCGACCGCGCCGCCCATGGCAGTGCCGCCTACGGCCGTGCCGTCGGCTGGTTCGCCTGAGGAGGCAGCTATGATCACCGCAGCCGCCGTCACCCCGACCACTGGTGGCCCCGCCACCAGTGGCCCCGCCATCGGCGAATCCAGCGTCTTCTCCCAGCCAGCCGACTCCGGCCTCGGCCAGGACGCCTTTCTCAGGCTGCTCATCACCCAGATCCAAATGCAGGACCCCCTTGAGCCCCTCAGCGCAACCGAGTACGTCGCCCAGCTCGCCCAGTTCTCCGCCGTCGAGCAGCTCCAGTCCGCCAATCTCCACCTCGAGATTCTCTATCAGGCCCAGGCCGTCTGCCAGGCGCTCGTCCTCATCGGACGCAACGTCAGCACCGCAGACGACGCGGTCACCGGCATCGTGGACGCGGTCGTCTTCTCCGACGGCCAGTTGAAGCTGCTCGTGGGCGACCAGGAGGTAGACCCGGGCGACATCGTTCGCGTCTGGTGAGCCAACCCCGCCCCCGCGGCGGCCATCCATCTTTCCACACCCAAGGGAGGGTAAACGAATGATCTCCATCTTCACCGGAGTTGCCGGGCTTCGCACCTACCAGCGCGCCGTTGACGTCATCGCCAACAACATCGCCAACGTCAACACCATCGGGTTCAAATCCGCCCGCGTCTCCTTCGCAGAGGCCCTCGCCCAGACCCTTCGCGCCGGAAGCGAAAGCGGCACCAACCCGATGCAGATCGGCCTCGGCGTCGGCGTCTCCAGCATCGACAACCTAATGAATCAGGGCAACCTCAAGTCAACCGGCAGCCCCACCGACATTGCCATCCTCGGCGACGGCTTCTTCGTCCTCAGCGATGGCTCGTCCATCTCCTTCACCCGCAACGGCGTCTTCCAGCTCGACGGCCGCAACCACCTCGTCGCCGCCAGTAACGGAATGCACATCCTCGGCTGGATCGCCGATCCCACAACCGGCGCCATTGACAGCACCACCAACGTCGACGCCAGCACCGCCATCACCATCCCCATCGGCACCCAGCTCGCCGCCCGACAGACCGCCAACGCAACCTACCAGGGCAACCTCGATGCCGGCCAGGACCCCGCCGCGCCGGTCGAGACCAAGTTTACCATCTACGACTCCCTCGGCGCCCCCCACCAGCTCTCCATCACCTTCACCAAATCCGCCCTCACGCCCAACGAGTGGACCTGGTCTGTCAGCAGCCCCGACGGCGCCTCCGCCGACACCGGCACCATAACCTTCACCGAGAATGGCGAATGCCAGAACGGAACCATTAGCTTCACCCTGACCCTCACCACCCCCGGCGGCGCCGCCGCCGACATCAGTATCGACGCCGACCTCAGCGCCGTCACCCAGTTCGTCGGCTCCACCACCGCCCAGGCCGTCACTCAGGACGGCCTCCCTGTCGGCACCCTCCAGAGCTTCAGCATTGACGACCTCGGCCTGCTCACCGGCGTCTACAGCAACGGCATGGTTCAGCCCCTCGCCCGCATAGCCCTCGCCGCCTTCACCAACCCCGCCGGCCTCTCGAAGCTCGGCAGCGGTCTCTACACCACCTCGCCCAACTCCGGCGACCCCATCATCAAGCCGCCGAACGTCGGCGCCAACGGCACCCTCGCCGCCGGCTTCCTGGAGATGTCCAACGTCGACCTCGCCCACGAGTTCGCCAACCTGATCGTCACCCAGCGCGCCTTCCAGGCCAACTCTCGCGTCGTCACCACCGCCGACGAGATGCTTCAGGACGTCCTCACCCTAAAGCGATAGTGCAGCACGCCACAACTTGACCTGAAAGGACGTGCCTTTGATACAGGTCACCCGCCTCAACGGTCTGCCGGTGATGATCAACGCCGATCTCATAAAGTTTGTCGAGGCCACCCCCGACACTCTGATCTCGCTCACCACCGGGGAGAAACTCATGGTCAAGGAGCCCGTGGACGTCGTCGCGCGCCTCGCTCTGGCCTACCAGCATCAGGTACAGCTCGAGCCCGAACCGGGTTGACATCCCTGCGAGACACCGACCTACGTGAGCACAATCCACATTCGCGGCACGCACGCTGGCGACATCCTCGCTGGCGGCGCGCCCGCGTGCAATACAATCGTCGGCGATAGATCTCATGGATCTGACAACGCTCATCGGCCTCCTGGTTGCCTGGGGTGCCTGCCTCCTCTCCATCATCCTCGAGGGAGGCCACCTCAGCGCCTTCTTCAACTTCCCGGCCGCCCTCATCGTCCTTGGCGGCACCGTCGGCGTGACCGTCATCGGTCTCCCAATGCACCACGTCGCCGGGGTCATCCAGGTCGTCCGCCGTGCCTTCTTCGGCCGCACCGCCACCGGCCCCGAGGTCATGGAGCGCCTCCTCGGCCTGATCCGCCGCGCCCGCCGCGACGGCATTCTCGCGCTCGAGTCCGACATCCGCGAGGTGTCCAATGAGTTCCTCCGCACCGGACTCCAGCTCGTCATCGATGGCACCTCCCAGGAGTTGCTCCGCGAGGTGCTCAACACTGAAATCGAGGCCATGCGCGAGCGCCACACCGTCGGCCACAACGTCTTCGCCACGGCCGGCGGCTTCGCCCCGACCCTCGGCATCATCGGCACCGTCATGGGCCTCATTCACATGCTCGGCAAGCTCGACAAGCCCGAGGACATGGGCCACTCCATCGCCGCCGCATTCGTCGCCACCCTCTACGGCGTCTCCCTTGCCAACCTCATCCTCCTTCCCATCGCCAACAAGCTCAAGGCCAACAGCGAGGAGGAAATCGCCGCCTGCAAGCTCGGCGTCGAGGGCATTCTTGCTCTCCAGTCAGGAGAAAGCCCGCGCGTCGCCGCCACCGTCATGCGCTCCTTCCTCTCCCCCCGCGCCAAGCAGCAGCTCGAACGCCGGCCCTCCGCCTCCGCCCCGTCGGCCGCCTCCGCACCCGAGTCCGGCGCCGCTGCCACGGAGGCCTAGCCTCCCATGAGCGGCGAGCACGCCGGCGGCGGAGGCGAGCGCTGGCTGCTCACCTACGCCGACATGATCACCCTCCTCATGGCCTTCTTCATCATGATGTACGCCATGTCCACCGTCAGTATCGACAAGTTCGCCAAGGCCGCCTCCGGCCTCCGCGAGGAGTTCGGCGCTCCCGGCACGCGCAGGTCGCTCGGCGAGGGCAGCGGTCTCCTCCCTCACATCGGCCCGGGCGGCGTAGTCGGCGACGCCGTCGCCCTCGAGGACACCCTCCAGTCCATCCGAACCGAGCTCGACGAGTACATCCAGGAGAACCAGCTCCAAGACCTAATCCGCACCAGCAGCCAGGAGCGCGGCCTCGTCATCACCCTCGTCAGCGACAACCTCCTCTTCCCCGTCGGCGAAGCCGAAGTCAGGAGCCCCGCCCTCGCCATCCTCGACCGGATCGCCGGTCTCCTCACCGCCCTCCCCAACCGCATCGTCATCGAGGGCCATACCTGCTCCCTCCCCATCAGCACCCCGCGCTACCCCTCCAACTGGGAGCTCTCCGCCGCCCGCGCCTGCGCCGTCGTTCGCTATCTCATCGACACCTGGCGCATAGACCCCACCCGCCTCGCCGCCACCGGATATGCCTACTCCCGCCCCGTCGCTCCTAATGACACAGAGGACGGCCGCGCCGTCAACCGCCGGGTCGAGATCGTCATCCTCCCCACCGCCGCGCGGCCCGAGGCCCGCGAAGACCTCGACGACACCGCGGCGCCCCCAGAAGCACGTGAGGACCTCGACGATATCTCCGAGCAGCCAGTCGCCGACCTGTCCTCTCCTCAGTCGGCCGCCGGGGAGCGCGCCCCATGAGCGCGCCTGCCCTCCCCAACGCGCGCGGCCGCGTCCTGTTCATCGCACTGCCCGTCGTACTACTCGCCGGCGGCGGCGCCACCTACTTCTTCTTCATCCGGCCGAAGGCCCCCAAGCCCCCGCCCCCCGAGGAAACCTATACCTGTGAAATCAACGACCTCACCGTCAACCTCGCCGACCAGGACCGCGCCCACTTCCTCAGCGCCTCCATCGGCCTCATCATCGCCGGCCCTCACCCCGAGGAGGCCGTCGAAGAATCCCACGCCCACATCTGCGACGCCGTCGTCATGGTCATCACCCAGCACACCTACAAAGACCTCCTCACACCCGAAGGCAAGCAGGTCCTCAAGGACGACATCAACACCGCCGTCACCGCCGTCCTCCCCGACCAACACCACCGCGTCACCGACGTCCTCTTCACCACCTTCCTCATGGACTAACCCCCGGCCCCTCCCCGTTCGGCAGGAGCTTCGTCTCCTGCCCGCTGTTCTGTAGGGCGGGGTCACCGTACCCCGCCACCCACATGTCATCCCGAGCCACGCGAGGGATCCATTCGAAATGGCCCCCTCCTGCACCCCGCCCCCTCCCCGTTCGGCAGGAGCTGGCCTCCTGCCCCGCCGGCCGTTCCCCGTAGGGCAGGAGCTTCGTCTCCTGCCCGCTGTGGGAGCCGGGCCCTCCCGGCGACGCGCCCTCCCATCCGCGCTCATCCGCGTTCATCGGCGGATGGCCTCGCCGTCCCCTCGCACCTTGACAACCCCCACCCACGCACTACAACACACACCAACCAACCCTCCCCCTGAGCTGCCACCCCACCCGCCGAGCCCTGGCTCCCCCTTGACACCCCCTCCCTCCCGGCGCGAGAGTAGGGGAGGATGCGGGAGCGGGGGGCCGCTTGAGGGAGCAGGCTACCGGAGCTACGTGATGTAGCTCTTTATCATCATCTACACCAAGTATTCACCCCAAGGGTGAAGATAACTCTTGACAAAACGAGGGGGACATGTGATAATCAAGTTCAGAACGAACACACTCCGGCGGCGCTACGAGCGGCACAGGGATGCACAGAAGGCCTGGGGAGCGCCTATCGCGCGGAAGTACGTCCAGGCTGTGGACCTCCTGAAGGAGGTCGACCATCCCTCGCATCTGGCCGCCTTCCGGCAGTTCGCGTACGAGCCGCTGAGGGATGACCGCAAGGGAGAGCACTCTTTGCAGCTGGGCCGGCGGGCGCGTTTGATCTTCACCGTGAGCGAGGGGGGTGCGGCCCTCATAGCTCGCATCGAGGAAGTGAGTGTGAGACACTATGAACACTGAGACGCTGTCCGGACCGTGGCCGGATGTGGCCAGTCCGCCTGGAGAGATGCTCGCCGACGAACTCGAGGCGCGTCAGATGAGCCAGGCGGAGCTTGCGCGACACATGGGCCGCCCTGCCCAGATGATCAACGAGATCATCAAGGAGAAGAAGGAGATCACCCCCCAGACCGCGCTCGAGTTCGAGCGCGTACTCGGCACGCCCGCCTATGTGTGGCTGAACCTTGAGCGTGACTATCGGTACAACAAGGAGCGCTTGGCCGACCTCGCGCGGCTTGAGGCTCAGGTAGCGCGGGCGCGTCAGTTCCCCTATGCTGAGATGGCCAAACGCGCCTGGATCCCGACGACGCGCAAGCCGCTGGAACGAGTGCGGGAACTGCTCCGGTACTTCGCGGTGACCGATCTCCAACTGGTAACAGAGACGCAAGAGGCGGCCTACCGCATGACCGGGCGGAGGGAGGCTTCGCCGGAGGCACTGGCGGCATGGCTGCGGAAGGGCGAGATTGAGGGTGAGAAGGTCAAGACAAAGCCCTTCGACGCTGCACGACTACGCAAGGCGCTTGCGCAGATGCGGCAGATGACGCAGCGCCGGCCAGAAGACTTCCACGGCCCGCTCTGCGCGCTGTGCGCCGACTGCGGTGTAGCGCTGGTGTTTGTCCCTCACCTGCCTCGAACGCACGCCAACGGAGCCGTTTGCTGGCTGAATCCGAATACGGCCTTGATGCAGTTGAGCGTCCTCCGCAGGTACGACGACATCTTCTGGTTCAGTCTGTTCCATGAACTGGGACACCTGTTGCTGCATGGGAAGCGCGAGGTCTTCGTGGAGCTTCCCGAAGCCCCGAAGACTGGGAAGGAGGAAGAGGCGGACCGCTTTGCGACCGACACTCTCATACCTCCTCGGGCTTTCAGCCGTCTTCAGACGATGGCGCCCTATTCCAGCGCGAACGTCCAGGCCTTCGCGCGCACCGAGGGCATCGCCCCTAGCATCGTCGTGGGTCGTCTGCAGCACGCCGGACTCCTCCCACACACTCACCTGAACGGCCTGCGCACTAAGCTGGAGATTGGCCTCTGCTAGCGGATGGCTGTGTCCGGCAACACGTGCAGTCTGAAGTGCGCCAACGATCCAGAAGCGCTGGGCGATCATCGGCGCGGCCGTGGTGGCCGCGGCGCCGGCCTGCGAAGAGGGAGGGTATCCCTCCGCTCTCGAAGCGCACTCTCCGTACCGCCGAGCACTCACGAGCAGAGGGGCCTGGGGGGACTGATCGCCGGCCAGTCACCCCAGCCGCGGTACCGCCCGGCAGGGCCTGCCCTGAGCGTAGTCGAATGGGCATCTGCCGGGCCGAAGTTCTGCCCCTAACACCCTCTCCCAGGCGGGAATGACCACACATGACCAACCTGCCCAAACCACCCCTGAGAATGACCACTTGGACAATGGACAGACATGGACACATTTTGGACGTCCACCGCGGCCTCGCCAGTACCCCTCATCTGCCCCCAGGACATTCGGACACATAGCGGACAAACAGCGTTTGTCCAAGAGTGACCACATGTCCCACTCCCACAGGAGTGTAACCGCATGAGGCCAGTCCCTGTTTCCGGGCCCCCATCTGCGGCCCCAACACCGCTTGACTCTTGCCGCCCCGCCCTGCTATAATCGGCGACAGTCAACCCTTGCAAAGGCAATGAAGGGGAGCAGTAGGCGGCGGTTCCAGCTGCAGAGAGCCGGTGTCGGCTGAAAGCCGGTGCTTGCGACCTCGCCGAATCTCGCCCCTGAGCCGCCCGGTCGAACACATCCAGTAGACCGGCGCCGGGAGTCGCCCGTTACCGCGCACAGAGCGGGACGCGGCCGTCGCCACAGCGACTGCCTCGTTCAACTTGGGTGGTACCGCGAGAGCCACTAACCTCTCGTCCCAATCGGGCGAGGGGTTTCGTCGTATTGGCATACAGCGTGCCCGCCGCTCGCCGAGCGATGGGCCGTTTTTGCCAGCAATAATGCGGCTTTTTCCGCCGCCCCTCCGTCCCGTTTCCGCGGGCCGCACCGGCGCGGAGAGAGAGGAAACAACATGCGCAGCGACATCATCAAGTCCGGAGCCGAGCGCGCCCCCCACCGTGCGCTCCTCTACGGGTCGGGCCTCGACCCGAGCGCCATGCAGCGGCCCTTCATCGCCGTCGCCACGGGCTGGAACGACATCATCCCGGGGCACGTTGGCATGCGCGACCTGGAGCGCCACATCGAGCGGGGCATCTTCGCCGCCGGTGGTGTCGCCTTCTTCTTCGGCATCCCCGGCATCTGCGACGGCCTGGCCATGGGCCACCGCGGCATGCACTACTCCCTGCCCTCGCGGGAGCTCATTGCCGACTCCGTCGAATCCATGATCGAGGCCCACCAATTCGACGGCATCGTGCTGCTGACCAACTGCGACAAGATCACCCCTGGCATGCTAATGGCCGCCGCCCGCGTCAACATCCCGTCCATAGTCGTCACCGCCGGCCCCATGATGGCGGGGGAGTGCGCGCGGATATCGGAGGAGCTGGAAGCGGCGGCGGAAAAGTTCAGTGCGGCCGGGAAGGGAGACATAGCGAAGGCGGCGCGGAGGTTGGCGAGCGGGCACACGATCTACGGCGACGGGTACTACGGTGCGGCCTGGCGGAAGAGCGGTATGCTGACGGCGGAGCAGCTGGAGGTGCTGGAGATGGCCGCCTGCCCGGGCATGGGCTCGTGCCAGGGGCTGTACACGGCCAACACGATGGCGTGCCTGACGGAGGCGCTGGGCATGTCGCTTCCGGGTTCGGGAGCGGCGCTGGCGGTGTCGGCGGAGAAGCGCCGGCTCGCATATCGCAGCGGCGCGCGCATCCTGGACCTGGTCGCGGCGGATGTTCGCCCGCGGCAGATTCTGACCGAGGCGGCCTTCCGAAACGCCATCCGCGTGGACAATGCGCTGGGCGGGTCGAGCAATACGGTGCTGCACCTGCCGGCGATCGCGCACGAGGCCGGGGTGGACGTTCCAATTGAGTGGTTCGATGAGATCGCCCAGGTGACGCCGCACATTACGGACATTCTCCCCGGGCCTACGGCCAAGCACGCGATGGAGGACCTGGACAGGGCGGGAGGTGTCGCGGCCGTTCTTCATGTCCTGCGCGACAGCGTGGAGCCGGCCGACACGGTGAGCGGTCTGCCCATCGAGGAGATCGCAGCCGCCGCGCGCGTTTACGACTCGGACGTGATACGACCGCTCGATCGGCCGTACCATAAGGAAGGGGGCATGGCGATTCTGAAAGGCAACCTCGCCCCTGACGGAGCAGTTGTGAAGGCATCCGCGGTGCCGCGGAGCATGCGGCGCTTCGTGGGGCGCGCCCGCGTCTTCACCCGAGAAGAGGATGCGACGGAGGCGATACTCGGCGAGAAGATAAAGCCGGGCGATGTCGTGGTAATCCAATACGAAGGCCCGCGGGGCGGCCCGGGGATGCGGGAGATGCTGTACCCGACCTCGCAGATCTACGCCGCGGGGCTGTACGAGTCCGTGGCGCTGATCACGGACGGCCGGTTCTCGGGCGCGACGATTGGGCTTTCCGTGGGTCACATCTCTCCGGAGGCGGCGTCGGGCGGCACCATCGGACTGATCGAAGAAGGGGACGAGATCAGCATTGATGTGGGGCGGCGGAAGATTCAGCTGCGAGTGAAGGCCGCCGAGCTGCGAGAGCGGCGGCGGAAGTGGCGGCCGCCGGCGCCGAAGGTGACGACGGGATACCTGGCGCGGTATGCCGCCCAGGTTTCGTCTGCGGCGACGGGGGCGGTGATGGGAGTGGAGGCAGAGGGATGAACGGAAGACCGGCAGAGGAACAAGCTCGTCCATATGCAGGCGGGCAGAAGGAGATAGGATCATGAAGATGACCGGAGCGCAGGCCCTAATCGAATCTCTGAGAGGTGAGGGCGTCGAGGTCATCTTCGGATACCCCGGAGGCTCTCTGCTGCCGATCTACGACGTTCTCTACGACACCAAGGACATTCGGCACATTCTGGTGCGCCACGAGCAGGGCGCGGCCCACGCGGCCGATGGGTACGCGCGCGCCAGCGGCAAGGTGGGCGTGTGCATGGCAACGTCCGGTCCCGGCGCGACTAACTTGGTGACCGGGATCGCCACCGCGCACATGGACTCGGTCCCCATGGTGGCGATCACGGGCCAGGTGCCCACCTTCGCCATCGGGAAGGACGCCTTCCAGGAGGCGGATATCACCGGCATCACGATGCCGATCACGAAGCACAACTACCTGCTCACTGACGCGAAGGACATCCCGCGGGTGCTGAAGGAGGCCTTCCACATCGCGCGCAGCGGCCGGCCCGGGCCGGTGCTGATTGACTTCCCGCGCGACGTGCAGCAGGCGGAACTCGACTTCGAGTATCCCGAGACCGTTGACCTGCCCGCGTATCGACCGGTCCTGAATGGTCATCCGAAGATGATCCAGCGAGCCGCCGCGGTACTGGACGCCGCTGAGCGGCCGCTGATCTACGGGGGCGGGGGCGTGAACAGCTCGAACGCCCAGGCCGAGCTACTGGCGCTTGCCGAACGGGCTGACATACCTGTGACGATGACGCTCATGGGGAAGGGCGGCTTCCCGGAGGACCACGAGCTGTGCCTCGGCATGCCGGGCATGCACGGGACCGCGTACGCGAACTACGCGCTGCACGAGGCGGACGTGATCATCGCGGTGGGCACGCGGTTCGACGACCGGGTGACGGGCAAGCTCGACATGTTCGCGCAGAACGCGAAGTTCATCCACGTGGACATTGACCCGGCCGAGATCGGGAAGAACGTGGCGCCCCTGGTTCCCATCGTGGGGGATGTGAAGCGCGTTATCGGGGAGCTGTCGAAGAAGGCGGCGCGCACCAAGCACCCCGAGTGGCTAAAGACCGTCGCCAACTGGAAGCAGCAATATCCCATGGGATGGAAGGGCGACGGCCTCAAGCCGCAGCTCATCATCCAGGAGATCCACCGCGCCACCGATGGCAAGGCCATCATCGTGACGGAGGTGGGCCAGAACCAGATGTGGGCCGCGCAGTGGTATCCGTGCCGGGAGACGCGGCAGTTCATCAGCTCCGGCGGCCTCGGCACCATGGGTTACGGCTTCCCGGCGGCGATCGGCGCGAAGGTTGCACGCCCGGATAGACAGGTGTGGGACATCGCCGGAGACGGCAGCATCCAGATGAATATCCAGGAGATGGCCACCGCCGTGCACGGGAAGATCGCGGTGAAGATCGCGGTGCTGAACAACGGATACCTGGGCATGGTGCGGCAGTGGCAGACGCTGTTCTTCGACAACCGGCTGTCGCACACAGACCTGGCAGTGGGCACGCCCGACTTCGTCAAGCTGGTGGAGGCCTACGGCGGGGTGGGCCTGCGCGTCACGGAGGAGTCGCAGGTGAGAGACGCGATCGACAAGGCCGCGGCGGTGGACGATCGGCCGTGCCTGATCGATTTCCACATCTCACGGGACGAGAACGTGATGCCCATGGTGCCGGCGGGCGGCACCGTGGACGATATGCTTGTGGACTGACGGGAAGAGAGCAACCATGAAACACACAATTTCAGTGCTGGTGAACAACCGACCCGGCGTGCTGGCGAGGACGGCGAGCCTGTTCGCTCGCCGCGGCTTCAACATCGATAGTCTGGCCGTGAGCACGACGCAGGACCCGGACGTGTCCCGTATGACCATTGTCGTGGATGGGCCGGACGCCGTCCTCGAGCAGATCTCAAAGCAGCTCTACAAGCTCATGGACGTTATCAAGGTGCTCGACCACCAGGACGAGGCGGTGGTGAACCGAGAGCTGGCGCTGATCAAGGTGGACGCGGATGCGAGCGTGCGGGGCGAGATCATGCAGACTGTGAGCATCTTCCGCGCCAACATCGTGGATGTCGCCGACCGCACCTTCATCATCGAGGTGACCGGCAGCGCCGATAAGGTGGACGCGCTGGCCGCGCTGCTGCAGAAGTACGGCATCAAGGAGATGATGCGGACCGGCCGCATCGTGCTGTCGCGAGGGCCGCGCACCGCGCAGCGTAATGGATGAGATGAAGGAGATCGTGACCGTCGAGCAGGCCGAGCACGCGCTCCGGCTGGCGGCCGTGGCGCTGCCTCTGCTGGGCCTCGCGGTGGGGGCCGCGGCGGGGGCCGTTCGACGCCGCGCGGCGCGAGGGGCGGCAATCGGCGTGCTGTGCGGACTCGTCGGCCCGGCGGTGTGGGCGCTGTGGCGAATGTACAACGGGATCGTCGGTTCCTACGGTCTCGACAGCGTGAAGGGGCTGATGGTGAACATTGCGCTGTTCGTCGCCATAGGCTTGGCGGCGGGAGTGGGAATTGGCCTGCTGTGCCGCAAGCGAAGCGGACAGAGACTGGAAAGGCGGGATTCTTCGCTTCGCTCAGAATGACACGCTGAACGCGAAACGAGGAGGAATAGCATGGCAAGAGTCTACCGCGATCGAGATGGGAAGCTGACCGCGCTGCGGCGCAAGACCGTCGGCATCGTGGGCTACGGCATTCAGGGCCGCGCCCATGCGCTCTGTCTGCGCGACAGCGGCGTGAAAGTGATCGCCGCCGAACTGGAAGGCACGCCCGCCTGGAAGAACGCCGAGGCCGACGCGATGCCGGTGATGTCGGCGGCGCAGGCAGCCGAGCAGGCCGATATAGTCGCACTGCTCACTCAAGACCACGTGCAGCCACTGGTGTACCGGGAGGCGCTGGCTCCGAACCTGAAGAAGGGCAACGCTCTCATGTTCGCCCATGGGTTCAACATCCACTACAACCAGATCGTCCCGGCCGGCGACGTGGATGTCTTCATGGTGGCGCCGAAGGGTCCGGGCTCGCTGGTGAGGGACGAATATGAGAAGGGCCGCGGCGTGCCGGCGCTCGTCGCCGTCCACCAGGACGCGAGCGGCAAGGCGATGGATATCGCGCTCGCCTACGCGAAGGCGCTGGGCGCGACCAAGGCGGGGGTGCTCGAAACGACCTTCCAGGAAGAGACCGAGAGCGATCTGTTCGGCGAGCAGGCGGTGCTGTGCGGCGGCGTGACGGAGCTGATAAAGGCCGGGTTCGAGACGCTGGTGGAGGCCGGCTACCAGCCGGAGTGCGCGTACTACGAAGTGCTGCACGAGCTCAAGCTGATCGTTGACCTCATCCAAGCCCACGGCATCGCGGGCATGCGGCGGCGGGTGAGCGACACCGCGGAGTACGGCGACATGACGCGCGGTCCGGAGGTCATCGGCCCCGAGGTGCGAGAGGCCATGGAGGACATCCTCGCCGAGATCCAGAGCGGGGAGTTCGCCCGAGAGTGGATCGCGGAGAATCAGGCCAACCGGCCGGTGTTCACGCGGCTGCGGGAGGCGGACGCCGGGCACCTCATCGAGAGAATCGGCCCCAAGCTCCGCAAGATGATGCCCTGGCTGACGGAGTAGGGCGGGGAATCCCTGCGCAGGAGGCGATGGAATATGCCTGCCGCGAAGAAGTCGAAAAGCAAGAAGACCCGCATCAAGATCTTCGATACGACGCTCCGCGACGCGGAGCAGTGCCCCGGCGGCGCGATGACGACCGAGGACAAGCTCAAGGTCGCCCACCAACTGGCGCGGCTGAGGGTAGATGTCATCGAGGCGGGGTTTCCCTACTCCTCGCCGGGGGACTTCGAGGCCGTGCAGCGGATCGTCAGGGAGGTGAAGGGGCCGACCATCGCCGGCCTCAGCCTGTGCCGGCCGGAGGCGATCGAACGCACGGCGGAGGCGCTGAAGGTCGGCAGGCGAGTGCGCCTGCACGTGTTCCTCAGCACGTCTCCCCAGCACCGAGAGGGCATCCTGCGGAAGAGCAGGGAAGAGGTTCTGGAGATGGCGGTGAGCTCGGTGAAGCGCGCGCGCGAGTTGATAGATGAAGTCGAGTTCTCGCCGATGGACGCGACCCGCACCGAGTTCGACTACCTCTGCGAGGTGGTGGAGGCCACTATCGACGCGGGGGCCAGCATCATCAACATCCCGGACACGCTTGGCTACGCGCTTCCGCCGGAGTTCGGCGATCTCATTCGCAGGCTCCGGGAGTCGGTCCCGAACATCGGCAGGGCCGCCATCAGCGTTCACTGCCACGACGATCTCGGACTGGCGACGGCGAACTCTTTGGCCGGTGTGATGAACGGCGCGACTCAGGTGGAGTGCACGGTCAACGGGCTCGGAGAGCGAGCGGGGAACGCGGCTGTAGAGGAGATCACGGTCATCCTCGACACTCGCCGCGCTCTGAAGCGGAAGTTCGAGACGGGCGTCAACCTGAAGGAGATCTACCGCACGAGCCGGCTGGTGCGGGAGGTCACCGGCATACCGGTGCAGCCGAACAAAGCGATCGTCGGCGAGAACGCGTTCGCTCACTCCTCGGGCGTGCACGTAGACGGAGTGATCAAGCTTCTCCAGCGCCGTTCGAGCTTCGAGATCGTACGCCCACAGAGGATCGGCCGCGACAAGAGTGAGATCGTGCTCACGAGTCGCTCGGGCCGTAAGGCCGTTAACCACCGGCTGGCCGAGCTTGGGTATGATCTGTCTGCCGGCGAGCTGGAGAGCATCTACCGGCGCTTCCTTGCGCTGGCCGACCAGCGCAAGGAAGTCACGGATGACGAGCTCGAGTCTCTGGTTGCGGACGAGACGCGAATATCGCAGGAGATCTACGCCCTCGACTACATGCACGTGGTCAGCGGCGGAACCACGGTGCCGACGGCCACCGTGCGACTGCGCCGGAACGGCGATGTTCTCGAGGCCGTGGCCAGCGGGATCGGCAGCGTGGACGCACTGTACCGAGCGATAGACGACATCATCAAGGTGGATCACCGTCTCGTGGACTACAACGTCAGCTCCGTGGCAGGTGGGACGGATGCGCTGGGCGAGGTGACGGTTCGCATCGGCGATAAGGCGGATGCGATACACGTGGGCCGCGGCGCGAGCATGGACATCATCGAGGCCTCCGCGAAGGCCTACCTTCAGGCCCTCAACAAGGCCGTGTTCCGCGCGGAGGGGCGGACGCCGCGGAGAAAGGCCAAGCGCTCCAAGCGGAAGGCCAAGCGGGCGAGGCCGAAGACGGGCCGGGGCGGGAAGGCCTGAGCCCAATGCCCGCGACCATCACGGAGAAGATACTGGCGGCCCACTCGGACCGCGAGCAGGTCCACCCGGGGCAGTTCGTCATGGCCAGGCTGGACGTGATGCTCGGCAATGACGTCACCGCCCCGATCGCCATCCAGGAGTTCGGCAGGATCGGCGCGGAGCGCGTTGCCGACTCGGCGCGTGTGGTGCTGGTGGCCGATCACGGCACTCCCAACAAGGACATCAAGACCGCCGAGCAGTGCCGCGTGATGCGGGAGTTCTCTCGGGAGCAAGAGATCGAGCATTTCTACGACGGCGGCAGGGCCGGAATCGAGCACGCGCTGCTTCCGGAGGAGGGGCTGGTGGCGCCGGGCGAGTGTATCATCGGCGCCGATTCTCACACCTGCACGTATGGCGCGCTGGGCGCCTTCGCCACCGGCGTGGGAAGCACTGACCTGGCGGCCGCGATGGCGACCGGAGAGTGCTGGCTGCGAGTGCCCGAATCCATCAAGGTCGTGTACCGCGGCGGGCTCAAGCCGTGGGTCGGCGGCAAGGATCTAATCCTGTATACCATCGGGCAGATCGGTGTTTCCGGCGCGCTCTATCAGGCACTCGAGTTCTGCGGGGAGGCGATCGAGGCGCTGCCGATGGCCGACCGGCTCACGATGTGTAACATGGCGATTGAAGCGGGAGCTAAGAACGGCATCGTCGCGCCCGACGATACGACGAAGTCGTTCATGGCATCCGTCACGGATCGGCCGTACCAGTCGTTCGCGAGCGACCCCGACGCGGAGTACGCGCGCACGGTGGACATCGACTGCTCGAAGATCGATCCGCAGGTGGCGCTTCCGCCACTGCCGGAGA
>JALGTG010000227.1 GCA_029821495.1 Candidatus Hebobacteria bacterium | reverse complement strand
CCGTCGCGTCGTCCATGACGACCTCCCACTCGAGTGTGTCCATGATCTTCCGCTCCCGGGCGAGCGGAACGCCCGTCGAGTCGGCGATCAGCGCGGCCGCCTCGCCAGGGTGCTGATGCATGAAGTCCACGGCCTGTGCGGTGGCCTTGAGCGCGGCGGTCACCGCGTCCGGGTGCTCCTGGGCGTAGCGCTCGCTGACGACCATGACGAGAGGATAGGTGTTGCCCAGGCCGGAGAGGGTGGCCACCTCGTAGCTGCCGTCGACGCGTTCCTCGATGTTGCTGGGCCAGGGCTCACTGCCGACTCCTGCGTCTATGTCGCCGGCCAGCATGGCTTCGGGCATGTCTCGTGGGTTGAGCGGCACAAGGGTGACATCGCCGGGGACGATGCTCTGCTTCTCCAGGAAGAGCAGGAAGCCGCCATGAGTGCTGGAGCCCATCTGGACGGCAACACGCCTACCCCTCAAGTCGCTAGCCGAGCGAATGCCTGAGTTCGGAGCGGCGACGAGTCGGTGCATACGCTCTCCGCCGCCGTAGGAGGCGACAATCTTCACCGGCATTCCGGAGGCAGCGGCGATGATTCCGGGCGCATCACCCATGACCGCCACGTCGGCACTTCCGGAGATGAGAGCTTCGGCGGCCTGGATACCGGCCTGGACAGCCTTCGGCTCAACGGCAAGGCCTTGTTCAGTAAAGTACCCCTTCTTGAGAGCGACGATCTGAGGCGCGTAGTGGATCTTCTTGCCGTAGGCTAGGCGAAGCTGAGTGGGCGCGGCCGCGGTGGTGCGCTCCGCTTTCTCCGCGCAGCCCGAGCACATGGCGAGGAGGATGGCAAAGGCGAATAGGGCGAGCGGCGCCCGCCGGCTGTAGTGTACGGCCGGTAGTCGGTGAGAGGACGGCTTCACGGTTCAATCTCCTGTCTCGGGGCCCAAGAGGGCGGTCCTATTGTTGGCTGGCTTGTCGAAGGAAGGTGTCCGCGACGACCCCCGAGAGGGCCGGAACACTCGTGATGATTCCCTGGTCTGCTAGGAAGCGAGCGGTTTGCTCGAGGCTGGAGAGCGTGGTCTGGTCCACCTGCACATGGTAGTAGTGGTGGCCCATGGCGCGCTGGGCGGCGCTCGGGGAAAGGCCGGTCTTGGCGGCGACTATCTGGCAGGCTTCCTCGGGGTGCTCCTCGATGAAGGAGGCGGCGCGGAGGAGGGCGCGCAGGAAGCTCGCGGCGGCCTTGGGATGGGACTCGAGGAACTCATCTCGGGCGACGAGGAGGATAGGGTAGCTGTTGCCGAGGCCGCCGAGGGTGGCCAGCTCGCGGCCGCCTCGCTCTTCAACGACGGAAGGCGTGGGTTCACTGGCGACGATGGCGTCAACCGCGCCGGAGAGCAGCGCGTCGGCCATGTCGGTGGGCCGCATCTCCGTGACCTTGACCTCAGACAGATCCAGGTCAACCGATTCGGCCCAGGCTAGGAGTCCGCCGTAGGTGGAGGTGCCTTTCTTGACCGCAAGGCGCCTGCCAACGAGGTCGGAATGGGTGCGGATAGGGCTGTCGGCGGCGACGATGATGCGATGGCGGTGCTCTCCGCCCCCGTGGCTCGCAATGATCTTGGTTGGGGCGCGGGTGACGGCGATGATGGACGTGGTGTCGCCCATCGTGCCGATGTCGGCGCTGCCGGACAACAGCGTCTCGGAGCACGCGGGGCCGCTGCTGAAAACGAGGGGCTTGACGTTCAGGCCTTCCTCCGCGAAGAAGGCCCTTTCCACTGCGATGATGCTGGCAGCGTCTGCGACGCGGTCCTGGTAAGCGAACCGGACGTCCACCTTGCCTGCTTCTGGCTGCGGACGAGCGCACCCGACCAGGAGCAGTGGAACGGCGGCCCAGGCAATGATGCGCAGCGGGAGTCGCTGCAGGAAGCACGTCTGAGTGCTAGTCCGTAGGCGAAGCATGGCGACTCATCCTCCTGGGAGCGAGACAGTCTGCCCAGGTCTCTCTGCCTGGGATGGGAGAACACAGCAAGGTAGGTTGGCTAGGACGCGCAGGAGGGCAATAGTGGCCTCGCGGACTTCTGGGGAGAAGCGGTCGCGGGGCCGCGGGATGGAGATCGGGACGTCTGCGGTGATGCTATCGGGGGCAGGCGCGAGGACGGTGACGCGGTCTGCCAGATAGACGGCTTCCTCGACATTGTGGGTAACGAAGAGCACGGTCTTACGGTGGATCTCCCAGACCCGGAGGAGTTCGTCCTGAAGCCGGTCGCGGGTCTGAGCGTCGAGCGCACCGAACGGCTCGTCCATCAGCAGGGCGCCGGGGTCGAGTGCGAGGACGCGGGCGAGGGCGACGCGCTGCTTCATGCCTCCGGATAGCTGGTGGGGCCGGGCGCGGGCGAAGGAGTCGAGCCCGACCAAGGAGATGAAATGGCTTACGATCCGCTTTCGCTCAGACGCCTCGACTTGCAGGTTGCGCAGGCCAAATGCGACGTTCTGCTCGACGGTCAGCCAGGGGAAGAGGGTGGGCTCCTGAAAGACGACGCCTCTGTCGGGTCCGGGCTGGCGCACATGCTCGCCGTCGAAGATGACCCGGCCAGAGGTGGGACGCTCGAAGCCGGCAACGAGATTGAGGAGCGTGCTCTTGCCGCACCCGCTGGGACCGAGGAGGCAGACGAACTCGTTCTCTCCGATAGATAGGTCAATGTCCTGGAGCGCCTGGACGACCTGCCCGGTCTCATCGTTGGGGAAGAGCTTGGATACCTGCTGTAACTCGATCATGGTCAGGTCGTCCTCGCCAGCCCCCAGCGGTCAATGGTGCGGCGCTCCAGGGGGAGCAGCAGGCCGCGCTCGACGATGAGGCCGATGATACAGATGATGGCGATGCAGACGAAGGCTCCGGCATAGTCCAGGTTCCAACGAGCTTGAATCATGGAGTAGCCCAGACCGGTGGCGGTGCCGACTACCATCTCTCCTGCCACCAGGACCCGCCAGCCGTTGGCGAAGCCGACCCGTATCCCGCTCAGCAGATGGGGAAGAGAGCCGGGCAGCAGCACCCGGAGGAAGAGAGTGCGGCCATCGGCCCCCATCATCTTAGCCGCCCGCAGCAGGAGTTCGCTGACCCCCTTCACCCCGGCGGTGGTGTTGATGACGATGGGCGCGAGCGCGGTGGCGGCGATCATGAAAACAGTGGTGCGCTCGCTGATGCCGAACAGCAGTATCCCCACCGGAATCCAGGCCAGGCCGGGGATAAGCTGTAGCACCGTGACCGCCGGCATGGAGAGCCGCTCCAGCAGGCGCGACCAGCCGAACAGCAGCCCGGAGACGATCCCCAGGCCCACCGCCAGGGAGAAGCCGATGGCCCAGCGCCGCAAGCTATCGCCCAGGTGGCGGTAGATAGTGAAGTCAACCAGAAGCTTGCCTTGAAGGAGTGCCACCAGCCGGCGGTAGGTATCCAGGGGTGTCGGAAAGGGCACTCCTCGCATATGGGTGACGAGCACCGCCACCCCCCACCAGATGGCCAGGGGAATGGCGACGGAGGCGACCGCGATCAGCGCGCCGGATAGTGACTGGCGCTGCCTTGCCGCCCGGAGCACGGGCGCGGCCGCGGCGCCGGCGGGCGGGAGGCTGAAGTCAGCTTTTCCGGGGGAAGTAGACACACTCCGCTCCATCGCAGGTGTCGTTGTCGGCAGAGAAGCGGCAGCGGCCCTCGAACTGCTCTTCCGGCAGCTCGAAGCCGAGTTCGGCAAATGCATCGCGGGCGACTTCGAGGGCAGCGTAGCTGCTCTTCTTGCAGCAGCGGCTGCCGCCGATCTCGGCGAGCCGGGCGGCAAGCTTGGCAGAGAACGCAAGCAGGCGCTCTCGCGGCTCGGTAGCCACCGGGGTGGAGCCGAGGAGAATGGCGTAGGCGGAGGCGGCGCTGGCGAGGGCGCAGGAGGATCTCGCCGACGAGCACATGGTGCCATACGCCATGGACGGGAGCTTGATCGGCCTGGCTGAGGAGCTCGTCCAGAGCTTCGGCCGGGGATAGGCATTTCAGCCGGCGCGCAAGCATGGATGCCAGTGTCGTCGTCGTATCGGTTCCGTTGCCCGCACAGCAAGCACCGACCTGAACGGCGCTCCGGAAATCCTCATACGAGATGCGGCGTGGCTTGCTGCTGTTTCTCCGCGGTCTTGTGGTCATTGCAGGTCCCTCGCGCGAGGGCTAGTTCGCCAGTGAGCTTCGAAGGAGTTCAGTGAGACGGGACTTGCCGGGGAGACGGCCGGCAGAGACCAGGCGGTTGTTCACGACCAGCGCCGGCATGGGGGTAGGGCCGTATTCCGCGATTTCGTCCAGTTCCGTGACACGAGTCACGGCCTCGCTGCGGATGCCGAGTACCCGGGCGATCTCCTCCACAAGGG
>JALGTG010000226.1 GCA_029821495.1 Candidatus Hebobacteria bacterium | reverse complement strand
GCCTGGCGTGTGCTACAGGGTGGATTCTCTCGCCGACCGGCCGGAAGGGTACCGACCGAAGAACGCGCGGGGATTTGAATCGCTCGTGCCGCTTCAGGAGGTTCTCGCCGAATGTATCGGCAAGGGGTCCGGTACGAAAGCCGTTGCGCGTGCGCGGGACAGGCTGCTGGCCGAGTTCGGCCCGGAGTTTCGCGTGCTGCGGGAGGTTCCGGTCGAGGAGCTGCAATGCTCGGGAGTCCCTCGATTCGCCGAGGCGGTCCGGCGGCTTCGCGCGGGGGAAGTGCGGATCGCGCCGGGATATGACGGGCAGTTCGGCACGGTGGCTCTTTTCGAGGTATAAGGGGGCTGATTTCAACGAGCGGGGTTCCATTGGAGGGACGGGCTTTGTCGCGTCCGTCGTTGTCCGTTGCATGCGTGTAACGCGCGGCCACGACGGAGCGTGGCCCTCCGGGGCGTCCGTCGTTGTCCGTTGGCGTTTGCGCGCTTCAGGCTATTCCGGTAGAATCTGCCGCTCAAAAGAGCCTTTTTTCACGGGAGAAAGAGAGATGCTTGGTTGCAGCTATGGTCGCGTATTCCGTACCACCGTTGCGGGCGGCTCATACCAGGAGGGACTCACCGTTCATCTCCAGGGCGTTCCGCCGGGCATGCTGATCACAGAGGAGCGGATTTACGCGGACCTGCTCCTGCGCAAGCCCGGCCAGGGTGAACTCGCCTCTCCCAGGCGCGAGCCGGATATTCCGGTGATCTACAGCGGCGTCAACGCAGCGGACACGATGGAGGGATTTGAGAATAAGGGCTACACCAACGGGACGCCGTTCGTCATTCTCATTCCCAATCTCGACCGCCACTTCGAGCACATCGAGCAGTACCGCTCGACGAACCGCACTCCGCGGCCGGGCCACGCCTCGTACGCCTCCTACCGGAAATACGGGGAGTGGGATGACGCCATAGGCGCGGGCTTCTTCAGCGGCCGCTACACCTCGACGATCGTGGCGGCGGGCGCGGTGGCCAAGCAGATACTCGAGGCGCACGGCATCGGAATATGCGCGTATGTCAAAGAGGCCGCCGGCATCCGGGCGCCGGAGATGCCCGCCGAGGCGATCAGCAAACAGGTGGCCGCGTTCAAGCGGCTGCGGCGCGACCACGATCTGCTTTATAAGATGGTTTACAGGGAGAAGCGCATCACGCCCGAGATGCGCTTTCTGGAGAAGATGGCCGTGCTCGCGGAGATCGAGAAGCAGATTCCTGAACTGGAGGCAAAGAAGGCGTTCGATTTCGAGAATGCCAAGGCCGAATACGGGGTGGACCCGCTGATGAACTGTCCGGACGTTGAGACTGCGGAGGCCATGCGGCGGAGGATCGTTGAGATTCGCGACGACGGCGACTCGTCGGGCGGCGTCGTCGAGGTCATCGTTACCGGCGTGCCGGCCGGGTTGGGCGAGCCATGCTTCGAGAAGCTGGACGGCGAGCTGGGCCGCATGATGAGCATCGGGACTATCAAGGCCGTGGAGATCGGCGCGGGGCTAACGGTGAAGGACATGCGCGGGTCGGAGTGCAACGACCAGATGCGCGCGGAAGGCGGGAAGGTGGTCTTCACGTCGAACAACGCCGGCGGGATTACCGGCGGTCTGGCCACCGGCATGCCGCTCGTCATACGGCTTGCGGTCAAGCCCACGCCGACGATCGCCAAGCCGCAGAAGACCATCGACAAAGTCTCGATAGAGAACGCGGAACTGGCGGCGGTCACGCGTCGCGACCCGACGATAGTCGCGCGCGTCTGGCCGGTGGCCGAGGCGTTCACGGCGCTCATTCTGCTCGATCAATACATGCTTCACCTCGGGAGCCGCGCCCTTGGGAAGCCTTTCCACCGCGAGAGTAAGGTGCTCGGATAGCTTGAAGCGGCACGGGTCGGGCAATATAATACCGCTGGAGGAACGCTGAGGATTGGTGTAATGGTAACACAGCTGACTCTGGATCAGCCGTTCTAGGTTCGAATCCTAGATCCTCAGCCAATTATACACAAAGACCCGACAGTCAGAACTACTGTCGGCCTTTGTGTTATGTGCTTGCGTCGCTCGTCCGCCCCGGCGCGTCTTGTCGCTGCCGTCGCGCAGGCGGTGTGTCAATGCAGACTTTCGGCGCCGTCCGCGCCTGTCGGGCGCAACCGCGCAATGACGACCGCCCGCAGCGTGCCGGGCCGCGTCGCTTGATAGTATCTCGCGGTCGTTCTGATATCGCTGTGCCCCAAGACCTCCATTGCAACACGCTGATTCACGCTTTGCTCCGCGCGGTACGCTCGACTCTGAGGTCCGGACTCGCAGAGAGGCTCTCGACGGGCGGATCAAACAGTGCCGGCTCTTTGCTCTTTGCGCTGGGGTGCCCCTGGAATCTCGCAGGAGGGGCTGTGGCGGGGGGCCGCGGTCTCCGATGCCGCAGGGGGTGTTATTGGGTCACCCCGAGTCTCGCGCGTTCCAATACTGCTCTGTGAAGTGGCTTCGCTGCGTGGCACGAGAACGCCCCGTCAGACGGTCATTGAGACCGGTGCAGCGTCGCCTGTCCGCCGGCCGGCAGGCCTTCGCCATCGCCACGACACCCGCCTTGACCGCCTCCGGCAGCTTCAGCTCAGATCGCCCTAGGCCCCGAGGCTCTGGAACAGTTGCAGGTACGTCGCGAGGAAGGCATAGACGATGAAGCCGACGATGATGGCCATGCACAGGACAATGGCCGGCTGGATCAGCTTCCCGAGCATGTCCAACTCGGTCCGCTGCTTGTTCTCGTAGACGTCGGCCAAGCGCTGGAAGACGCGGTCGAGGGTGCCTGTCTCTTCGCCCACATCTGAGAGCTCGTAGGTCACCGTCGGGAAGACGTGACCGTGGCGCAGAGAGGGGGTGATGCGTTCCCCGCGCTCGACGGCTTCCTCAACGCGCTCGATCGTCAGGCGGACGACCTCGTTCTGGGCGGCGTCGTGGGCCGCGTCCAGCGCTTCGGGCAGCGGCACGCCGCTGTGCAGGAGGGTGGAGAAGACGCGCGAGAAGTTCACCAGCGCGCTCTGCTTGACGAAGTGCCGCACCATGGGCAGCCGCATGAGGATGCGGTCTCGAAGGAGCCGGAACGCGTAGATGCGCATGGCGACGATCCAGAGGACAATCACGCCGACGAGGACAATCACGCAGGTGACCCAGAACCCCCACCCGCTGGCCAGCCGGCCGACATTGACGAGGAACTGCATCGGTCCCGGCAGGCCGGCTTCCATGAATTCGCCGAAGAATTCCTCGAGTTTGCCGAGAAGGTTGAGCACGAGCGCAATGACGCCGCCGGCCGCCACTAAAATCAGTATGGGGTAGATCATCATGCCGACGATCCGCTCCTTGAAGGCGCTGATATGTTCGCCGTGCTCGGCGACGCGCGCGAGCATCTGGCCGAGTTTGCCGCTCTTCTCGCCGGCGCGCAGCATGCTGATGAGGCTGCTGCCGAAGACGTGCTTGTGTTCTTCAAGGGCCTGGGAGAGCATGCGGCCGTTCTCGACCGAATCGGCGATTTCACCGATCATCCGGGCGAAGCCGGGGTTGTCCCAGCGGGCCTGCAGCGATCTCAACGCCTTGAGGAGCGGCATGCCGCACTCGAGAAGCAGCGACAACTCCTGGCAGAAGGCCATGATCGCCCGGCGCCGGAAGCCGCGGAAGATACCGCCGACGGTCAGCTTCAAAACGGGTCCGCGCGCAGGTCGCTTACGGGCCGCCTTGACCCTCGGCCTGGCCGCCGCCGCCGGCGCTGCCGCTTCACTGCCGCTTCGTTGCTGCAACTCACGACTGAGCTGCTCCTTGATGGAGGAGCTTAGCGACTTCGTGCTGCCGGCTCCCTGCTCGTCTTGCTTCTTCTCGCCCATTGGTCTTCTCCTGCTCGAAGGCTGATGCCCGAACGACGGACTCTGCCGGGTTACAGTGTGCTGACGCGCAACACCTCTTCCGGGGTGGTGATACCGGCGGCGATTTTCCGCACGCCGGCTTCCATCAAGCTGCTCATCCCTTGTGACCGGGCCTGCTTGACAATGCGATCATGGGTCGCATTCGACATGATCATCTTCTTGAGCTTCTCGTCCAGCTCCAGAATCTCGAAGATACCCGTCCGGCCCTTGTACCCCGTGTGGAAGCATTCGTCGCATCCGACGGGACGATAGAAGGTGGTTTTCTTTGCCTGCTCAGCCGTGATGCCCAGGTCCGACAGCATGGAGCTGTCCGGCTCAAAGGCCTCGCGACAGACCGGGCACACCTTGCGGATCAGGCGCTGGGCCACCACGACCATGACCGAACTGCAAATGAGATACGGCGGGATGCCGAGGTTGTGGAGCGTGTCGATCGCACTGGCCGCGTCGGTCGTGTGCAGCGTGCTGATCACCCAGTGACCGGTCATGGCCGCGCGGACAGCGACACGGGCGGTGTCGGCGTCGCGAATCTCGCCCACCATCATCACGTTGGCGTCCTGGCGCAACACGGCGCGCAGCATGTTGGCAAACGTCCGCTCCGTCCGCAGATCGACCTGCACCT
>JALGTG010000041.1 GCA_029821495.1 Candidatus Hebobacteria bacterium | reverse complement strand
CAGCGCCTCATCACATTTACCGCAAGGATGTCGGCCGCGGTCGCTGGGGCTAGGCGGACGGTCCCCCAGCTCAGTCGCGAGGAACGAGAAGGACTCGAGGCGTTGGGCTACCTTGGGCAATAGACGGCGCGAACTCGCCAGGTCGGTGTTTCCAAATTGCTGCGCGTTGACAGAAGCCCCGCGTCAGGATGCACCCTATCGTGTTCGCCCGTTATACGCCGATAGCACCGGCGACACGTGAGGAGCTTGCCCGCCTTGTGCGGACCGCATGTCGCTATGCGATTGCGCTGGAGCTTCGGTCACGGTCCTTCTCTACTGCAGCATGACCCCGTCCGCCGACCGTCGGCAAGCTTCGCCAGGGCTTGGCCCAACTCCTCTGGCGCCGGATCCAGCCGCGTCCAGGTTTTCGCAAACAACCAGTTGATCGCCACGAGGAAGTCGGCAGTCGGCCGGAGAAGACACTCCTGGTAGGCAACGAGGCCGGAGGTGCTTGCTGGATCGTCTTGGGAAGAAACATGAGTGAGCACGATCCGGGCCGGAGCACGTCCGCGTCCGGGTCCACGGTGCTTGCGCGGCTCCATGGACCCGCCCGTCCTGTAGCGAGAGGGGGGCTTCTCTTCGCCGCGATCTGTGCCGCTGTAGCGATTGGCTGGCTGGCAGGTCAGGATGCGTGGCGCGCGCAGATACTCGTCTTTCTCGCCACTGTGGTCGTCGCGCTGGTCAGCCCGCTGTTTGCCATCTGCCTGCTCACGGTTTCCTTCGCGATGGAGGCGTTCAACCTTGGAGCAGGCGGCGATACCTTCGCCCGAATGAGCGGCTTGGGCGTGGGCGCGGTGCTGTTTCCTCAGGTTGTTGCCGCGTGGGTTCGAAGGAACCAGGAGCGGCCCATGGTCAGCGCGGCTGGCATCTTTCTCGTTGGGTTCCTTGGCTTTGCTCTCTACTCAGGGATCTTCGCCGAGGATCGTGCGGCGTGGTTCACCGGCATGTGGATGCTGTCTGTCCGCGCCGCGTTGTTCGTGTGTGTAGTGCACTACATCCGGACGGTGCACCAGCAGCGCGCCGTGTTCGGTGCGGTGGTGGCCGCGCTGGCTGTTGCGGCTCTGGCCGGCATTGCCGAATGGCTCTGGGGCATGAGCTTCGGCGATCGAGCATTTGTGGCCGAGGCCGAGATCGGCACGATTCGGGCTTCGGGGCTGTTCGAGCAGCCAATCCATCTCGCAATCGCCACTATTCCCGCGCTCGCCTGCGCGGCTTACTTCGTGGTCCACGGCCAGCGCTGGGCCCGACTAGGCGGCATCTTCGTCATACCCGTGCTGCTGTTCTGCCTTGCCACCACCATGGTCCGAAGCGCGGCGCTGGGGGTGCTCGTGCTCATTGTCATGCTCTTCGTGCTACCGCCTGCGCTGCCCAGGTGGTCGAAGATCGCGATGGTGCTAGTGCTCATCGGCGCCGTGATCGTTGCGCCGTCCCCGGTGAAGAGGCGCTTCGCCGATCCGAGCTTCCTGATGCGGGAGCGGTCCGTGCGTAATAGGATCCCAATGGCCATTACCGCCATTCGCATGGCAGCGGCCAATCCACTCGGGGTCGGGTTGCGCAACCTGAAGATTCACTACGAGGAATACAAGCCTGTGCGGGATACCACAACAGGCAAGGTCGCGCATAACATGTTCCTCGAGCTGGCGGCGGCGATTGGCATTCCGGGATCCCTCTGCTTCTTGGGTTGGATCGGGGTCACGCTGCTTGCCGTCAACCGGGCGCGGCTCGCCCTGCTGAAGCTGCAGGCGAAGCCTGAGGCCACTATCATGGTATTCCTGCTTGCGATTCTGGTGGCGATGGTGTCCCAGGGCCTTGTCCAGACCAGTTTTTACCAACTAAAGTTCTTCTGGCTGTTCATGGGGCTGGGCCTGGCAGCGGCTTTCCATATGCCGCGGCATGTGCAGCACGAGGCAGGGAGGGACATGACCAGCCCCGCGGCGGACCGGCCGCGATGAAGATCCTCTACTTCTACCGGGGTGTGCCCGTCAGCACCCCTCTCATGCACATTCGGTTCCTTATCGCTGCCTTCCGCTCCCAGGGGCACACGGTCATCGAGTGCTTCCCGGCGGCAGGCAAGACCGCAGTTGCGGCAGCGGCCGATACTGCTCCACTGGCACGCGCCAAGGGCTGGTTTCGCGCCCACATGCCCCGGCTGCTCGTCAACCTCGCACAGCTCTACGAAGCTCGCCGCGCGCGCCCGCGGCTTCTGGACATGTGCAAGAGCGATCGCCCCGACTTCATATACGAACGGTACTCGATCTTCACCGACGCGGGCATCCGGGCAGCGCGGCAGATCGGTTGCCCTCTTATCCAAGAGGTGAACGCCGTCTACTCGGAGCAGCATTCCCATGTGTTCGCCCCGGGCTTCAGGTCTCTCGCCCAGCGAACCGACCGGAGGCTGCTGCCCCAGGCGGACGCCATCATAGCGGTGAGCGGCGAAGTGGCTAACGCGCTCTTGCGAGTAGGCGTCCCAGCCCAGAAGGTCACCGTCCAGCACAATGCGGTTTCCCCCGAGGAGTACGCGGGACTGGAGGAGCGACGCCGGACGTTGCGAGAGTCTCTGGGGCTGAGCGACTCGCTCGTCGTGGTAGTGCTTCAGGCCCTTGACTCCGGTCCCTTCCCCGCCAAGCTCATCGGCGCGGTTCAGGCGATCTGGCCTCTCATTCGCCGCCTCGAGCCCCGCGCCCGCATACTCTGGATTGGTGGCGGGAGCCGCCTCCAGTGGTTTCGGGAGCAGCTCCAACGGCACGTCGCCGCGGCTCCGGACGACATCCTTCTCCTCGGCCGAAAGCCTCATTCCGAGGTGCCCGGACTTCTCGCCTGCGGGGATCTTGGCCTCGTTCCGTGGCACCGACCGTTCTGTTCGCCGATGAAGATCTTCGAGTATATGGCATCTGGACTGCCCGTGGTGGCACCCGACCTGCCGGGTATCTCGGAGATAATCCGCGATGGCGAGAACGGGCTGCTCTTCCCGCACGAGGACTTCCCGAGAGCCGCGGAGGTTATTCTGCGGCTTCTCGCCAACCCGGCTATTCGCAGGGATCTCTCACAGCGCGGCCGCGACTACGTTCTCCGGAACCACACCTGGGAGAAGAACGCGGAGCAGGTGGTGGAGATCGCAGAGCGATTGCTCGCGCGCGACAGCTCTGCTGCCGGGAAGAGCTAGACCGCCAGCATCGCACCGAGGCGGCACTGCCGACCAGCCAGCGCTGCTTCTTATCGGCCGACCGCGGCGGCACCCGTAGAGTCCAGCGTACGAATCATGCGTCCGGGATCAGTTCCCGGTAGATGGCGAGGACCTGCTCAGCATTGCGGCGCCAGGTGAACTGCGTTGCGAGCCGTCTTCCGGCCTCCCCGATTCGCCGGGCCCTCTCGGGGTCGTGCATGAGACTGCTGATTGCAGCCGCCACGGCCTGCGAGTCTCTTGTGGGCACGAGCACCGCGGTCTCGCCGTCCTCGACGATATCGGCGATCCCCTCGCCCACACAGGCGACGATCGGCTTACCGTGCGCCATCGCCTCGAGGTAGACTACGCCAAAGGATTCGTCCCAGCTGGGCATTACGAATAGATCACATGCCTGGTACTCGGCACTCAGAGCTTCAGGGGGGACCGGCCCCACGAATGTCACGACGTCACCGAGTCCGAGGCGAGCGACCATTCTCTCCAGGTCCGAGCGCACGTAACCCTCCCCCACAATGCGGTAGCGCAGGCGGCGCCCTTGGTCCCTCAGCGCAGCGACGGCCTCCAGCACATGGCGATGGGCCTTGCGCGGGATCAGAGTTCCCACCGTGAGGAGGGTCGTCTGATCGCCCCGGGACCGAGGCCTGACCTCCGTGGTCGCCTCGTGGACCCGGAAGCCGTTGTGCACCACCTGGAAACTTGCCGCCTCGGGCACCCACGCGCGACATAGCTCTCGCAAAGCCTCGCTGACGCAGACGACCCGGTCGGCGGCAAGCAGCGCCTGTGTAACCCGTTTCCTCCGCTCTCCCCCAGGGCGCAGGTGGAGATAGGCATCATAGCCATGGACGGTGATGACGAGGGGGTTGCGGGCCCGGCGGTTCAGGAGCATCGCGGCGAAGCCGTCGGGCAGGGCGGTGTGAGCATGAATAACATCCGGCTGGAAATCGCTGAGAAGTCGGGCGGCGAGACTCCTGACACCCAGGTAGCACGAGTAGCCGGAGCAGGCGGATAGCAGACCCCACGGGACATTGAGGTACCTCGGGTGGTACACGGGGATTCCCTCGCGCACGGCCGAGCGCGGCACCTCGCGGAGCACCCTCCACCGCGGCTGAAACCGGCTGAGTAGGGGCGGAGCGTAGAGGGTGGGAGAGATGACGCGCACATCGCACCCGAGTGAGGCGAGTGCGCGAGCCTGGTCGTGGACGAAGACGCCGTAGGTGGGGCGAGCCGGACTGGGATAGAGGTGAGACACGACGAGCACACGCATATCTGCCTTACCTGTTGCGGCGTAGTCCGACCCCGTGGTTCTGCGAGGCTCGAGCCCCACCGACTCTATTGGCGCGGATGTACTTGGCTCCTGCACCACCGTCACCTGCCGCGGCGCAAGCGTAGGAGCATACGTCTGGCTTTCTCCAAGACCGCGCGGACACGAAACCATGACATCAGAGCCCGGTATGCTCGGTGCCGGTTCGCCACCCTTTCTAGTCTCCATTGCAGTTCCATGTGGACGAACAAAGAGAGGCGCTGCCGCGGGGGCACCTGGCTGGCAAGGACGCGGACCTCCGGCACAGGGCGTCCCACCCGCCGCCACCGGGAGTAATAGGACACTATCCTGGGCTTTCGCTCGCGAGCAAGCGCCTGCCCCTCCCAGAGTTGCTCCGCAGTGCACTCGCACAGCTCCACCGCGCCGCTCCTCTCCGCCTCGCGAAGGAGTTCCTCGCCTCGGCTCGTGTAGACCGCGATCGCGTTCATGCCCTGTCGGAGCACATCCTCGGGGAAACCGTTCGGGTCTCCCAAGGCAAGATCGCTCATCCGGTTCATCTTGTCGAAGCAGAATCCGCACCGGAGCGGAGCGAAGCCACCGTAGATGCGCCAGAATAGGCGCTCATCCAGGTACTCGCTCATGCCGTCGGCGTACTCCCCAAGCAAGCCCCTCCCAAACCCATAAGCCATCCCGCGCTCATCCAGGTACTCCCCCGTACCGTCGGCGTACTCGATGCATGGGCGACCGCGCTCGCCAGGGCTGGTCTTCTTGCGGAACAGGAGGCGGGCAACCGGGGCGCGGTGTGTGCGGTGCTCAAGCAGGTGGTCAAGGCATAGCGTACTCACCGACCGAGAGCAGAAGAGTCCGATGACGAAGCGAAAAGCCCCCCCCCAGCGCTCCGGCAGGAGCCGGGCCAAATTGCGAATCCCATGGACATGGCACGGAAGGCCGACCACGGCAGCTCCGGCGTTGTCCGCCGGATAGCGGACGAGCGCGGAGTTCAACGGGTTCATGCAGTACTGGCTGCCGACGCACTCCAGAATCTCCTCTGGCGAGGTGGCGAAGAAGGCCTGGGGGCGCAGTGAGCCGTCGCTGGGCATGCGAGTCGTCAGGGCGTGCGAGATGAGCTTCCGCTTCAACAGGTAGGTGAGCAGCGCCGTCGCGACACCACCGCTCTGGCCCAAGGCGTGAATCGTCGGATCGCAAGCGCGGCCCAGGAACACCCGACGCGGCCGCGGCATGAAGAGCTCGTCTACCTCATCGGGTAAGTCGAAGCGGTAGTGGATCCCGCTGCATACGCGGTAACAGAGGCCGCACTGCGTGCAGCGTTCCGCATCCAGCCTCGGGCGCGGAAAGCCGGCGGGGGTCTCCTGCATGGTGATTGCCTGCGCCGGACACGCCGCCACGCATGTGCCGCAGCCTGTGCAGAGACGGTTCTGCACGACGAAGTCGACGGTTCTGATCCCCGATACCATCTCACGTTCCGTGGTCATTCGGCAAGCCCCACGAGCCCGGCCACCGCTCGACGCAACTCCTGCGTGGTTCGGAGGTACTGCTTCCCCAGCTCAGCAGCACGTCCGATGGCGTGCTGCCGGTCAAATGATTGCCAGGTATCCATGATCTGTGAATGCACACCCGCAGGGGTGATCTCACTTCGATGCGGGTTGAAGTAATGGCGATCGAGCAGGCCGAACTCCTCCTGTAGGAAGTAGCACTTGGACTTGCCGGAGTGGGGGTCAAACCGTTTCGGGTCTCTCTCAACGGTGTACACGGGAACCCCCTGCTTGAGGCAGAAGAGCGTCTCGTGCATACTCATCGTGACATGAAGGTCGAAGTGCCGGAAGAGGCCGCTCCACTCCCACGGGCTGAGATTCAACAGCCCCGTGCAGCCGCGATGGGCCGCGCCTATGAGCATCACGTCGAAGTCGCGCAGGAGCAGTTCCAACAGCTCGCGAACGAAAGGTGCTCTTAGCGGCATCCTGAGTCCGCAGACGGGCCTGCCCGACCTGTGTCGGAGACGCGCCCAGAGTTCCTGGGCCGGCAAGGGATCGATCTCATAGGCGAAGGCTGGGTCCGGAATGAGGCGCGCCGGGACCTTCGCCGTACCGAGCGCGTGGAGCAGCTCGAGCGTGAGGGGGTCTCTCACGGCGAGGAATGAGAAGCTCGCGAGCGCGCGCCCCATGGCGTCTCGCTGCTTCTCCGTCAGGGCCTGGTAGCGCGCGGTGTGGCTCGACGACGCCAGCATCGCGCGCGGGACCTCCGGGACGTTGGCCAGCCAGTACACCGGGACAAGACCCTCCTGGAGACGCTCGCCGCCCCACGGGAACAGCACCACGTCGCTGCCGATCACCAGCAGGTCATAGCCGCGTCTCGCGATCTCGGCCCCTGTCCGGACGGGATCAGCGGTGGTCATGCGGGGACCGCAAATTGGCAGGCGCTCCCGGCGAGCTTCGTTGTAGGCCGCCCTCTGTCGCAGCCGGAGGATGTTCCGCCACGGGCGAAGGAGCATGTCACGACGGCTTACCGGTAGTCGCTGGCGCCAGAGGCGAATGTCCGGTATCTCGACGCGCGCCTCCGGGAACGCCGACGCGAGCGCCTGCGTTGTGGCGAGCGCTTGGAAGAACTGACCGGGTACATCCTCCCAGAAGTAGGTTAGCAGGCCGATACGCAAGTCAACCTCCCCGCCATCTTGATCGTCGCTGCCGACTGAAGCTCTCGGCCGGGCTTGCGGCGCCTGAGAATCAGTGGCGCACACGGAGGTCCCCCCGGGGCTGCGCTCGACAGGCAGCGCCAACGACGGGGAGAGGCACGTGATAGCGCCCGCGATACGAGTGTTCCCCGACCAGGAGTGCGCTTCCCATCTGTCAGTCGCATGCGCTCCACCTCCGCGCCGCTCAGCGTCTGCCAAGCGCTATGCGCACGACAGTCCTCCGCTCGCTTGCCGTCATGATGACGAAGAATGCAAGTGCCGCGTAAGGGATGGCGAGCACGGCCCCGGCCGCGAGCAGTTGCAGCCATGAGTATAGCCCGAAAGCGGAGGCGAGCGCCAGACCCGCCAGCGCCACACCTGCTCCCGCGACGAGCGCCCAGGTGAGGGGCGCCAGGAAGACCCTCATCGGTCTGCGCAGTATCCGCGCTGCATACCACGGCGTGTAGCAGCCGTTTCTCAGCGTCAGCATGATGGCACTGGCGGTCGCCACCCCGTACATGCCCCAGCCGGTGGTTCGTACGAGTATGATGGCCAGCAAGACGCTCGCCGCCCCCGTGATGACGCTGACCAACCCCGGGGCCCTGACCTGGTTCGCGGCAGTCTGCACCGCGAACAGCGAAGTGATGGATAGGTTCACGCAGAGCGGCCCGATGATGAGCCATACCAGCGGAGCGAACTGCTCGAACTCGGGGCCCAGCCACGTATGCAGCAGAGGCCTTGCCAGACCGCAGAGCGCTCCGACCGGCAGCGCGAGCGCAATGCCCACCAGCTTCACCGCTGTTCGGGAGGTCCACACGAGGCCGCCCTGGTCGTCCTCCGCGTGCAGTCTTACGATGGTGGGGGCCAGGATCCCCGCGACCACCCCTACGAACGACCGCAGCATCTGCGACCACAGCAGTATCGGCGCGTACGACCCTGCGGCAGCCGCGCCGACGAGGATGTTGACGAGCAACAGCTCGACATTGAGGAACAGCAGCGACCCAACCCGGTTGACGACCAACCAGCCGCCGGTGCTCAGCAGCTCCCACAGGCTGGTGCGATCGAAGCTCGACCTGGTGACGTGGAGTTCGGGCGTCAGCCTTCGCCACGCCCAGTAGTGGCCTGCCAGGAAGACCATGTTGCCCAGCAGCACTGCCACGCCCACGTGCCACAAGCGTGGCGCCAGCCACCCGAAGAGGACGACTATGAGGCCGACGCGCAGCGACAGCGCGGCGGCGTCCACGCCGCTGCGGACGTCAAAGCGGCTGCGAGCGTACGAGGCCACGGCGAACGCCGAGCCAACCGTCGTCACGAGGAAGGCGACCATCGTCGCCAGCAGCAACACGCGGGCTCCGTTCTCCTCCCCCGGGGGGACGTTGATGAGGGAGGGGGCCAGGAAGGAGATCGCGGCGGCGATGGGGAGGAGCATACCAGCCAGGCCGAGGCTGCCGAAGAGAGCGGTGTTGAAGTGCCTGTTCGCCTCCTCCCGGTCCTCTCTGGCAAGTGCGATGGTTACATACCGTCCGATGGACCCACTGAGAGCAACGACCATGACGCTCATGTAGCTGCTCAGTGACATCGCGAGCGGCACAAGGCCGTAAGCGGCGACCCCGAGGTGATGGATGAGGTATGGGGTCAGCCAGATCCCCACACCGACGTGGAAGACGAACCACGCTCCGTTGGCGACCAGATTCGTGCGAAACCGGCCCTGTGTCAGTTTGGCTGGCGATCTGATGTCGGGCATGTCACGTAGGTCCTGTTCGGCTGCGCCAGACTAGGGGGAGTGCCGGCGCGTTATCTCTCGTCGGCGTGCGGCCGCCAGTGCCCCTCCCTGCCAATCATCAGCGGCTCTACTCCGACCTCGTCAGACCGCTCTCTGGTGGTGAGAATCTGGCTATCAGGAGCCCGGTAATGGCTTCTAACCGGGCGGCAGTACAGAGCCTGGAGGCGACGTCTCTGGCTAGGCTGCTGGTCGGTCACCGGCTGAGCCCTCGGGAGGTCCAGGACGCGCGGCCTGTTGGTTCTGGCTTGGAGCGAACGTCTGCAGTGCGAGCCCGAACGCGAGAGCTGCCAGGAAGGCTGTGGCAAAGGCGAAGGCGAAGCTCTTCACAAGAGGCATAGCCAGCGACCTACTCGGCGGTACAGCGCGCTGATAGACCACAAGAGCAGCCGGCGCACCCTCGCCAGCAAGCTCCGCGGCGAACGAAGTCTCTGTGTCCACGATGCGCCTGAGGTCCGCCATCAGCGCTTCGATCCGCCTGTTCAGCGCGCCTACATGGTTATACCGGAGCATCTCCTGGAGATGCTGTTCCAGCAGCCTCGCGCGGATCTCCTGATACGCCTCCGCTCGCACATTCGCCGTGCGTGCGGTGAGCCATAGACGTGACACAGCAGATGTCTTCTCTTCAAGCTGTATCGGCGCATCGGTCAGGCATGCCAGGTGCTCGAACAGCGCCGCCTCCAGTGCGCGTTCGGGCACTTCGAGCTGCGCATCTTCGCCGTCTTCAGGCTCCACTGGCTGATACCCGCCCCCGTGGTGGGTCACCGAAGCAAGTGATTGCGCGGCCCTCATCCTCTCCGCGCTTCGGAGCTTGAGTTCAAGCTCTGCGGGGAGCTTGCTGTTCGCGATCCCTGCAGCAATCGCCATCGCCTCGTCGGCAGAAGCGATGTATGGGCGAATGGCCACTGCGATCTGTTCTTGCGAGTAGTCCGCCTCGGTTCTCGCCTTCCAATGCAGAGACTCCACTGCGAGGAGATCAATCGCCCGCGCGAGCATACGGGCAGAGTTCTGTTCTGTCGGGGAATCCAAGTCAAATTGCAGCAAATGGGCCTTGTATTCCGAGCTCTCGCTCTCAAGCTGCGACCTCCGAGCTTGCAGGGCCGCGAGCGCAGACTTCAACTGCGCCTTGGGCCACCCCGAGGCACAAGCTACATATGCGTCGGCCAAAGCGTTGGCGGCATCGGCTGCGAGCCCAGGGGCACCGGCTGTCACCGACAGCGAGAGCGTGATCGCGTTCGACGCATTGCCCTCCACGACGACGCCTCGAACCGAGGGGGCGATGCGCTCGGCGATGTCAGCACCGAGTTCGGTCGCTATCACCTTCTCCGCCCACCCCGGGTCGGATAGACTTGCCGCGTGTTCGGCGAGTGCCTCCCGGCGGAGCTGGATCAACCCCAGTTCCCGTCTCATCTCCTTGTTGCTCTTGAGGAATCCGGCTGGATCTGTTAGCATAATCTGAGAGACGGCGCGATACTCGGGGCGCCGCGCGAATGGCGCAACTTCCCCGCCGAGCAGCACACAGAGGAAGACCACCAGCATGGGTATGCGGCGCTTCCACAACTCTCGGACTAGCCAGACCACATCCACCGAGGACTCCATGGGCTCGTCCTCCTATGAGCAGGTGTTCTCCGTTTCACATCCTCATCCTCTCTGGAGCAAAGCCTCACCCGCGGCGAGGCTATGATGGGCGAAATCCTCTTCTGGATCGGCTTCGGCGCGCTCGCCTATGCCTATCTGGGCTACCCTTTGCTGCTCGGTTTGCTGGCACCTCTCCTGGGTAGGACTTTTCAGGAGGGCGAGGCGACCCCTGCTGTCTCGCTGGTAGTCGCGGCCCACAACGAGGCCGCAGTGATCGCTGAGAAGATCGAGAATGCCCTGGCGCTCGACTACCCGGCCGATCGGCTCCAGCTCATCATCGTCTCCGACGCCTCCACCGACGGCACCGATGAGATTGTCAGCAACTGCGGAGACCCGCGCGTGGCCCTCATCCGGCAGGAGCCGCAGGGCGGCAAGTCAGCGGCCCTCAACCGCGGTGTCTCCGGGGCGGTGGGGGACATCCTCGTCTTCTCCGACGCCAACTCGATGTTCTCCCCGGGGGCCCTGTGCGCGCTCGCGCGCCGCTTCGCGGATCCCCGGGTGGGAGCGGTAAGCGGGGTGCTGCAGTACGGAGCCGACAGCGCCCACACTGGAGAAGGGCTGTATTGGCGCTATGAGCAGGTGGTGAAGGGACTGGAGAGCAGGACCGGCCGGCTGCTGGGGGCCAATGGGGCGATCTTTGCGATCAGGAGAGAGCTGTTCCCGACCCTCCATCCGCTCGACGTCAACGACTTCCGCATCCCGTACCAGGCCCTTCTGGCAGGTCGAGCGGTGGTGCTCGCGCAGGACGCCGATGCACATGAGCAGACGGCACCTACGGTGGGAGGCGAGATGGCGCGCAAGGTGCGGATCATGGCGCGGGCGCTCCCGATGTTCTTCTCCCTCCTCCCGCGGACCATCTGGGCTGGGCGACCACTTGTCGCCTGGCAGCTCATCTCCCACAAGATCCTGCGCGAGACGCAAGCTGTCTTCTTCCTCGCGATGTTGGTGGGAGCAGCGTGGAGCGCGGTGGCTGGCGGCGGGATAGGCCACTGGCTGCTTGGTATCCAGGTTCTGGGCTACGGGATTGGCACGGCTGGCTGGGCCTCGCGAAGGCTGCGTCGGCTTCCGCCGGTCAAGGTGGCTACCTATGTAACCATGATCGCGGTGACGAGCATCTGGGCGATGGTGCGATGGCTGAGCGGACGAAATCGTCCCACCTGGCAGCGAACCGAGCGGACGGGATGAGCCGGGTTGGCGTCTCCACCGGGCAGCCCGACGCCCACCGCCTCTGGCGGCGTGGTGCAGAGTCGAGCTCAGTCAGCCCCAAGCACTCGCTGGCTCACGGTTACCCAGTTTTGAGGGAAGGGAAGGGCTGCTCGATTCGCGAACTTCCGGCAAGTGTAACTCTGTCGGAGCGCGGAGAGCAGCCCATGTCACAGTTTCAGTTCCAGCAGTTCGTCACAGCCATCGTGGCTTCCTGGCGCAAGAGCCAACTCAAGGTGTTGGCGTTGTGCGTGAGAGCACTGGTGATTCGCCGCCGCTGCACCCTGTCGGCGTTGGCGAGGGCACTGCCAGCCAGCACCCACGTCCGCTATCGGCTGAAGCGCCTTTGGCGGTTCATGGACAATCCTCGCCTGAAGCTGCTGTGCTGGTGGGACGCCCTGGCGCAACAGGCCGGCAGGCTTCACCCCGAGGGGTGGCTGCCGATGCTTCTGGACGAGACCGGCATCAGGGATCACGCCACCTTGTTGTCAGCCGCGGTGCCCTACCGGGGACGCGCCCTGCCCATCGCCTGCCTGGCTTTCTCCCCATCGCTCTGGGGTCTTCCCCCCACAGCAGAAGCAGCGCCAGGGGTGGGTCATTCTTCGACGCCGATTACCTCCCCAGGTGGGTCATTATTGCACGCCGACTAACAGACGAAGCCAGGCTGCGAAGGTACTTCCGTGATGATGTTAGGCGGCACGGCCGTCGCGTCGAGTATGTCAAGGACAACTTGCAGAAGGTTCTATCTGCATTGGCGCCCGATGCGGCGGCCACTCCGGACTGGCAGGTGAGTGATGCCGTCGTGTGCAGCGACCTCATCGTGGCATTCATCGGCGAACAGGTAGCACCTGGCCTGAAGTTCGTCACCCACGAGGAGCTCGAAGAGTGGTTCCGGCAGGAGGCTGGCGACTGACCTGGATGACATCGCGTCTGGATCAGAGTCGGGCCTCGTCAGGCTTGATCTAGCACTTCACGCGTGTGGCCAGAACCGGTATTACGGGCACAGCGTGAGTGCCGCCGATAGGGCTGCTACTCCGCCGGCCGCGCGGCCGGACTGCTGTCTCGGCATGGCGCTCCCGGTCCGGCCGACCATCCCTGGTCCACGCGCGCATCCAAAGAGCGCCTTGGATGGAGGCGCGGTGCTCCTGCAGCAGAGACCGGGTATCGCGGTGGCAACCCGCTCAGCCCTGTCAGCGGCCCTGAGCGCTCTCGCCAGGTTGCCGACTAGCGCACTGCGCGATTGCACATGACTGGTTGCGAGTGCACCCGTTGCGGTGATGCTACCGCGCCCAGTCCCTGCGCTCTGCTTCACCGTGCAGCACTGCCCGAGCTAGCGCCCTTCCTCGACATAGACCATGAGCCTGACGAGCTACCTGACTGCTCTACCCCGCGACGTCTCCACCAATATGGAACATGCTTTGCTGCGTGCAGGCAGCTCGTGAACGCCCGTGGCTCATTCCGAGAGCCGGTCGATCTCGGCGGTGATGGTGCGGCCGCTACGCCAGACGCGAATGGCAACCGGCTCACCCGCTTTGAGCTCTTTCACGATGCGCCCGTAGCTCTTGAGGTCGTCCACTGGCTTCCGGTTGATCTTCAGGATGATGTCGCCGCGCCTGATGCCGGCGCGCGCGCCGTCGCTCAGCGGCTCCACACGGCGCACACGCACACCTCCGGAGAGGCCCGCCTCTTCCGCAACCTCGGGCGGCAACGTCTCGACTGTCAGCCCCAGCGGCGTCGCTTCGGCCTCTGCCCGCTCGGCCTTCGCAACGTCCAGGGTCAAGGCTTCGACGGTCACCTTGAGGCTCATTGGCTTGCCGTCGCGGATGATGTCCATCGTGACAGTCGTTCCCGGTTTCGTCATCTGGATGCTGTTCACGAACCCATCGACCGATTCGACCTCCTCACCCTCCATCCGCACAATGATGTCCTCTGCCTTCATGCCGGCCCGCTCGGCAGGGGTATCGGGCATGACTTCCTGGATGAAGACGCCGTTGTCTGCCTCGTAGACGGACTTCAGCGTGGGTGTCAGAGGTCTCACCGCGATACCGAGCTGCCCGCGAACGACGGGCTCGCCGCCCTTGAGGGACTCGATGATCTGCTTCGTGTGGGCGTTGATCGGGATGGCGAAGCCGACCCCGATGTTGCCCGCCACGAAGCCGCTGGTGAAGATGGCCTGGTTGATCCCGATGACCTCGGCACGGATGTTGACGAGCGGACCGCCGCTGTTGCCCGGGTTGATCGGCGCGTCGGTCTGGATGAGGTCCCGGAAGGGCCGGCCCTCCATCTCGGACTGGAGCTGTCGCTCCTTGGCGCTCACCACGCCGACCGTCACCGTCGGCTCGAAGCGGAGGCCCTCGTCGAAACGCCCGCTGCGCATGTCGGTACCCTCGCCGCGGGCGCCGCCAAAAGCGAATCCGACCGCCATCGCCCAGGAGCCGACCTTGGTCTCGTCGGCGTCGCCGAGTACGACGGTCGGGAGATCCCGGTCGGCATCGATCTTTATGACGGCAAGGTCGGTCAGCTCGTCGGTCCCCATCACCTCTGCGGGATACGACTTGCCGTCGGACAGGTGGACGGTCACGCTCTCGGCGTCATCGATCACGTGGTTATTGGTGACGATGTACCCGTCGCGACCAATGATGACTCCGGACCCCTGCCCGATCCGAGGAACCTGGGGTATGGGCTGCTGCCAGCGCGGCATCGGAAGATTGGGACCGAAGAACTCCCTCCACCACCGCTCCGGCGTGCCGAAGGCGTCCGGGCCCATCTCATCGGGCTCGGCGCGAGTCATCCTCTGCTCCACCTCGATGAAGACCACCGCGGGCTTCACCGTCTCAGCGATCCACGTGAAGCCCTGCTCCATTGCCTCCAAGGAGGCGAGCTCCGGCGGCGAATCCGGCGCCGGCTCCGCGTTCGCCGGCGTCAGCGCCGGCTTGCCCATCCAGATGGCTGCGAGCAAGCCCGCCAGCGCGACGGCGAGCACAAGCAGGCTCACCGCCAGGCGACCCCAGCGTCGGCGCGGGGCGTTGCCGCCCGTGGTCCCCACATTCCCCGTAGTTGTCCCACTCCCGGCAGTTTCCTTAGCCATCGCGTTCCTCCTCACAAGGCCCTGACACGGGCCTGGATGATCGTTCCCGGGTCACACCAGCCTGATCCTGTCTGTGTACTAGGCACTACAAACATCTCCGAAGTTCCTCCAACGGGCGCTGTGGCGCGGCGTCAAGGTTCGTCACTGCCGTCGCGCTGCTTTCCTTCGTTATCTGGCTTGTCGCGGCGCGAGAGGTCGCTTACGAGTCTGCCCACTCAGTCAAGCCAACCATGCGCCCTGCTGTAGCCCCGATCAATGCTATCCGGCGTTCTGAGCGGCTCCAGTGTCTCGACGGCCAGTGTAGTTGCTGCCAGTCTGGCGCGCGTGGGCACGGCATCCGACTGCCGTACCCACGCGCCGATCTCAGGCGCGCCCGACACCCTCAGGCGGAGCGATCTGGTGCCGACCACCTTCTCCTGAAGCCGTCTATTCGACCGTTACTCTCTTGGGCGTAGCCGCTTTGGCGCGGTCACTCTTCGGCAGATGCACCTCCAGCAAGCCGTTCTCCAGGTTGGCCTT
>JALGTG010000225.1 GCA_029821495.1 Candidatus Hebobacteria bacterium | reverse complement strand
GCGCGGCCTCGGCGCGGCGGCGCAGAAGGGCAAGCACGAAGCGGAGGAACAGCACCATGAGGACGATGGCCGCCAGGTCGCGCCCGATCTGGTAGTAGAAGTCGCGTATGGCGAAGGCTTTGCTGCCACCCTCCTCTTGCGCGGGCGGCTGGAATGGCACCCGGGTGATGACAACAGCGTCGCCGCGCTCCGGGTCGAGGCCGGCCGCGGCGGAGACGGCGGACTGGAGGTCCTCGACCTCCCCGAGTTCGGCCTCCGCGTCTATGAACACGGAGAGCGAGAGCTGTTCGAGCTGGCCAGGTGGTTTGACGATGTGCTCGCGCTGTCGGGACACGCGGTACTGCGATGTGGTCTCGGTATGATCGTAATGATCTGCCGGGGCTCGTCCCTGAGCGGTGGGCGGGGGCGTGACGCTGGTGTTGCTGGCAACGCCCGGCACGCCTGCGGGCAATGGCTCGCCGAGGCCGCGATAGGTCTCCCTGGTCTCGCGGCGAGACTCGATAACGCCGTTCCCGTCCGCGGTTGGCTGGTACGTTTCGCTCTCCCTCTCGACGCTGTCGAAGTTGAGGAGCGCGCTGGCCCGGACCACGGACTTGCTCGGCCCGAGGACGGACTGAACGGCCTGCTCGACCTGCTGCTCGTACTCGCGGCGGAGCTGAAGGTGTGTTGACGCCACGGCGAGGCCGGCGCCGCCTACACCGGAGTCGTCCGGACTGGCGAGAAGGCGGCCCCCGGTGTCGAGCAAGGCAACGGAAGAGGGGGAGAGGCCTTCGACCGCTCCGGAGACGAGGTGGACGATGCTCCTGATCTGCGGCGAAGTGACGCGGCGGCCGCCGCGGAGCTTGAGCACCACGGATGCGGTCGGGTCTTGCTGCTCGCTGGTGTAGAGGCGCTCGCGGGGGAGCGCGATGTGGACGCGGGCTTGCTCGACGGAATCGAGATGGGCGATGGTGCGCGCGAGCTCGCCCTGGAGAGCGCGCTGATAGTTCAGCTTCTCCCCGAACTCGGAGATGCCGAGACGGGTCCGGTCGAAGAGCTCGAAGCCGCTCTGGCCCCCGGCGGGGAGGCCCTCAGCGGCGAGATCGAGGCGGAGCTCGTGGATGCGATCGGCGGGACACTCCACGGTCCCGGCCGCGGTGACGCGGTAGGGCACTTTCAGGTCGCGAAGGTGCTGGACGACCTCCGCGGCGTCCTCCTGATCGAGGTTGGCATAGACGACGCCGTACTGCGGGCGGCGCGCGGTGCTGGCGACGAGCGCTATCGACCCCACGCAGATGAGCAAGAAAGCGCCGATCCCGATGCGCTGTGCGGAGGTCGCGGTGCGCCAGAGGTGACCGATGTCAGTCGCCGATCCCCCCTCCGGGGCGGGCGGGCCTCCAGGCGCAGGTGGTCGTCGCTCGCTCACTGGCGCGGCTCCTCTCTAGGCCTGTGTGCGCAGGAGTTCCTGGACGCCGTTCACGATGTTGTTGCGCACGGCGACAGCGAACTCGAGGGCGAGGCTCGCCTTCTGCATGGCGATGATCGCGCTGTGGAGCTGGGCGAGATCGCCGACGGCGATGGACTGCGCGGCGCGGTCGGCGGCGGCCTGGATGTCGGCGAGGCCGGACATGCCGCGGCGAAGCGCCTCCGCGAAGTCTTGGCTGGACGGGGAGGCGGCCGGCTGGTGCAGAGATGCCGGGGCGCTGGCGCTGGTGATGGTGTCTATCCGCATGGCTCTGGCTCACTCCTTCCGATCTATCGGTGTGTGCGGCGGCTGTCAGGCGCGGCCGAGGTCCAGGGCGCGCTGGGCCATGGTCTTGGCAGCGTTGTAGGCGGCGGCGTTGGCCTCGTAGCTGCGAGTGGCGGAGACGAGGTCAACCATCTCCTCGACGATGTTGACGTTTGGGTAGGCGACGAATCCGTCGCGGTCGGCGTCCGGGTGGCCGGGCTGGTATACCCGCCGCGGGTCCCCGGGGTCCACGGCGATGCCGACGGTTTCGACTCCGCCGGACCTCCCGGCGCGGGAGGCGAAGACCGGCTGGAGTCGCCGGTAGGGGCCGCCGCCCGGGGTTCGGGTGGTCTCTACGTTGGCGATGTTCTCGGCGATGATGTCGAGGCGGGCGCGCTGGGCGGATAGCCCGGAGGCGCTGATGTCGAAGGCGTCCATTATTCATCCCCCCTCAGCGCCCACTGTCGCGGATCACGGCCCGGAGCATTCTGATCCGCGCGGAGAGCGCTTCAGTCGAGGCCTGGTAGCGCAGCGCGTTGCGGGAGAGGGCCACCATCTCGCGATCGATGTCCACGCTGTTGCCGTCGGCGCGGAGGAGTGCCGCTCGATCGGGGCGTGGGCGGAGAGAGACGATGGACAGCAGGTCTCCGGCGCGATCAGGCGCCCGCTGTGCCCGTTGGAGGGCGAGCGCGAGCGCCTCTTCGAATTCGACGTCGCTGCGGATGAAGCCGGGAGTGTCTACGTTCGCGATGTTGTGAGCAATAGCGCCGTGGCGGGCGGCAGAGCCCTGGAGGGCGGCCGCCAGCGCTTGGCTGGTGACATCCGAAAGCAGGTTCCAGTCCACGGGAGCAGTCCCCCCTTTGCGTCTGCTTCCCGGAAGGCCTGGAGACGGCCGGGTCGGAGATCCGACCCGCGTCCGGCGAGCCCGCGCACCGCGGGCCCGGCCCATGCTATGCGATTGTCTCGCAGAGCAGCCTGCGGATTGCCAGTAGACTCAGCCCGTGGTCGTCGACCATCTCTCCGATGGTCCGGATGCGGTCGACATCTTGCTTCGAGAACAGGCGTCGTCCGGAGTCATCCCGAGCGGGCCGCACGAGCCCGTATCGCGCTTCCCAAAAGCGGATACGATGCGGCTCGATGCTGGTGAGCTTGACCACTGTCCGCATGGGGTAGATTGGCACGTGGCTGGGCATGCGCACACACTTCCCCCCTTTCTGCCTAGATTCGCCTCTGGCAATCCGTGCCTTCCTGGTCCGGCTCGGCCGGGCGCGGTCTCCGCACGGTCGAGCACTGTAGAGCGCTATTCCACAGATTCGAGGAGATTTGAGATGCGGCCGGGAATGTATCGCTCTTGCGCGCAGATTCGACAGTTGTCTGCACATGGGACAGGGCTGCGACGCGGGCGACCGGAGGGAGGCGGCCGGACGAGGAAGAGGGGAGTGAAGCGGCTCACAGGGAGATAGGGGCCTCGGCCGCGCGACGGGGGATGGTCGAGGCACCGCCGGGAGAATGGCGATGGAGATGGGGGACGGGGCCAATGCAGTCGTGGCGCTGACAGCATGGGTGGCGGCGGGGGGGCTGGCGCTGGCGGGCGGGAGCTTCGTGTTCGGCCTGGGAGCGTATCGGCGCACCAGGAAGGCGGAGGCGCGGCTGCAGCATCTCGAAGCGGCGGTGGCGGAGTTCTGCGAGGCGCTCCAACAGCGTCTGGCGGTGGCAGCAGGGAGGGCCCGCGCGGTGCAGGCGGCGTGCGATGACACGGGGGATGAAGAGAAGGGCTGAGAACTGCTAGCGCGGGCGCGCCCAGCGCCAGCGCGGGACATCCGCGTCGCGTGCGATCCGGTCGAGAGTAGCGCTCTCTCCCGTCAGCCGTTCCGCCGCAAGCCCCTTGAGGAAGAGTGACGCCGACTCGCGGTTCGGCCCGCGGGGCTCGTAGCAGAGCCCGAGGGCGTAGTAGAGCTTCGGATCGTGCGGCTTCATGGCGAGCGCGCGGCGGAGCGCGGAGCGTGCCTCCGCGAGGCGACCGCCCCTTCGCAGCGCGAGCGCGATGAAGTACTGGGTGTCGCAGTCGGTGGGGCTGAGGTCCGCGGCCCGATGGAGAGAACGGAGAGCGGCGGGAATGGCGCCGGCGGCGACGAGGAGGCGACCGAGCCGTCGGTGCAGCACGGCGGAGTGAGGAAACCTGCGGAGGGCGCGGCCGCACACGTCCATGGCTGCGCGCGGCGCGCCCATTGCGTCATAGACGGCGGCGAGGCGGGCGTGGGCGCGAGGATTGTCGGGGTCCATTCTGGCGAGCCGGCGGTAGCTCAAGGCGGCCTCCTCCAGGCGACCGGCCCGCACGGCCGCGGCGGCGCGGCGCAGCCAGATGGGCCGGTTGGAGGGGGCGAGGTGTGCGGCTTTGCGATAGAACGGGAGTGCCCAGACCGGCCCTCTCCAGTGGAGAAGCAGTCGGGCGAGCGAATCGCAGGCGCGGGCGCGAGGGTCGGGCGACAGAAGCCGGGAGAACGCAGCGACGAAGCGAGCCAAGCGGCCGCTGCGCGATCGTCGAGTTGCTGCTTCTACTGCCATGGCGCTGGTCCATCGCGGCGCGGCGGCCGGGTCCGACTATCCGGGGAGGCCGTCGAGCGCGGCGCACACTTCCTTTCGAACGGAGGTTATCGCGCGATTCGCCGACTCCAAGCATCTCTTCAGGAAGCGAGCGCGGGCGGCGCACGTGTCTGCCTGGTCGATCAGGCTCCGGCCGCGCTCCTTCAGCGCAGACTCGTCTTTGATGGCGTGGGAGAGGTCGCTCATGAGTGCGGCGGTGGCGATGACGAACGAGTCGAGGGTGCCGCTGCGAGCAGGGACGCCGGATTGCATCGCTTGGCGGAGCCTCGCGGTCTCGCGCTGCGCGTCGCCGAGTTGCTGGGAGAGGTCGTCGTGCTCCTTCTCCAGGGAGGACAGTCTCGAAAGCTCCCCCGCCCGCGTCTCCAGCGCACAAGCGCAGAGACGCAGCTCGGACTCGGTGCGGTGCAGCTCGGTCCGAACCGCCCGCATCCGGTCCGCGCCGATGGCAAGCTCCTTCTCGGCGGCGGACTTGAGTCTGCGGCGAAGCTCCAGCAGGAGTCTCAGGTTGATCGCGTCCCGGGTGTGCGAGACTGACTCCACCGCCTGAGTGACCTCCGCGACGGGCGAGGATTCGCGGATGGCGTCCTGTTTGGTGGCGGCCTCGGCGTGCATCGCTTCCCCTCCTGATCGGCCCCGAAATACAGGAGCCCTCGGGGCGTTGCCCCGAGGGCCGTCCTGGGCCCGTGCTGGGCGATGGTCTTCCCGGCCTACAGCGCTGTGCGCCGCAGGCTTACCTGCAGGTTAGTGGGGCGAGCGAGGAAACGCAAGCGCGTTTGCGAGGCATCGGAGGCGAATAGCGTGACAGTGTGCGCTGAACGGGACAAGCGGTGATGCCGAGCAGGGGGGCGAAATGTGAGGCGGTGGCGCGGTTTGGCGACACTGCACGGGAAGATTCTGGGGCAAAGTGCGGTATTATTCCGGTGTGGCATCAGGGTGGAAAAGCCTCTGGTGTCTGTGATGGGGGCAGGTGGCTGATCTGAGGTTCGCGTGGCAATAGAGATGAAGGTGGGAGACGAGGTCTGTACATGCGCTCCGCTGCCAGGGTTGAGTGTTGGCATGAGGGGCCGGGTGAAGGAGATCGGGCGGCTGTTCGTCGTGGTGGAGTTCAGCGACGGTCGCATGGCCTATTACCACCCGGCACAGGTAGAGGCCGTGGCGCCCCTGGAGTGGGGAAACGACGACGCCCCTGTTGGGTTTGACGGGGAGTGTGTGCCCCGGGGGAGTCATCTCTGCCTCCTGCCGGGGACGATGAGCGAGCTGATCGAGAGCACCGCCCGGTACACCGCGGCTGGCCTGGCAGCGGGGGAGAACTGCGTCTGCGCCTTCCCGCGGGAATGGGCGGATCGTGTTCGCGCCGTGATTCGGGAGACGGGGACGAACACAGACCAGGCTCTTGAGTCCGGCCAACTCGTCATCCTACAGACGAGTGACGTGTACCTGCCCGCTGCCGAGTTCACCGCCGACGCGCAGCTCGAGCGGATGGGATCGCTGTCCTCGGTGCTCGCCAAGAGGTCAGATTTCGGGTGCCGGTGCTTTGGCTATCCCGGCACCGCGACATTCGAACTCGAGGAGTGGTGGGAGTACGAGAAGCGGGTGACGGTTCGTCTGAAGGCGGAGGGGATGACCGCCCTCTGCGGGTACCACCCGACGGGTCGAGGGACGGGCCAGTGGATGCGCGCGGAGGCGCTGCACCGGTATGTGATCAAGGGAGACTGCCTGGCCGCGGGTGGGGGCGCCTCCTAGTTTCGGCGCGGGGCCACTTCTCCCCGCGAGTCGAGTCTGACGCTCCCGAAGCCGCTCCGGCCACCGGCCACTCGAGCTCCAGCGGCGCGCGCGCTCGGACTCCTCCCCTACTCCCCGATTACCTTGATGACTACGCGTTTGCGCCGCTGTCCGTCGAACTCGGCATAGTAGATCTGCTGCCAAGGGCCCAGGTCCAGCTCGCCCTTCGTGATCGGAACGACGACCTGGTGATGGATGAGCAGGCTCTTGAGATGAGCGTCGCCGTTAGTCTCTCCGGTGCGGTGGTGACGGTAGTCGGGGCCCTGAGGGGCGACACGGTCGGCCCACTCATCAATGTCCTGGATGATGCCCGGCTCGGCATCGTTGACGTAGACACCGGCGGTGATGTGCATGGCGGAGACGAGGACCATGCCCTCTCGGACGCCGCTGGCGCGAACGACCCCCTCGACCTCGTCCGTTGGCGGAGACGAGGACCATGCCCTCTCGGACGCCGCTGGCGCGAACGACCCCCTCGACCTCGTCCGTCATGTTGACGTAGTCGCGGGGCTTCTCAGTGTTGAACCAGAGGTACTTCGTGGTGGACTTCATGGGCCGCTCTCCAGGGCGTCCGAGCTAACGCCGAACGCGCAGTGTACAGCCGTGTGCGGAGCTGCTGTTGGATATGCAGTTTCCTCTTCAGAACGGCCAACGCCTGCTGTGGGCAGGGCCGCTGGCGGCAGGGCGAACTGGAGGCGGCAGAGAAGGTCGGGAGCGGGGCATAGTTGGGAAAGTAGGGGGGATGGCCGGAATAAGGAGGAAGACGGGAGGCCAGCGGC
>JALGTG010000224.1 GCA_029821495.1 Candidatus Hebobacteria bacterium | reverse complement strand
CGCGGACGCTTCCTCGACCTGAACGGCCACAAGTCCGGCCACGACATTCTCACCCAGCACTTGACAGAGGTCTGCCGCATCTGCGACGACCTGGGTGTTCGCCCGATCATCTGGTCGGACATGTACTTCAAGTTCGGCGGGAACATGCACGTGGACTACGACGCGGAGAGCGTCATACCCGATGAAGTGCGGGATGCCATCCCTCCGAGTCTGGACCTGGTCTATTGGGACTACAGCGGGAGCACGGAGGAGCACTACCTTCGCCACATCGAGCGACATCGAGCGCTCGGGCGGGAGCCGCTGATGGGGTCGGGGGTGTGGACGTGGCTGCGCCTCTGGTATGGCCGGTCCGAGACCGAGGCCTATGCGCCGAGCTGTGTACGTGCGTGCAAGCAGGCGGGCCTTAAGGAGCTGTTCTTCACGATGTGGGGAGATGGGGGCGGCTACTGCGAGTTCGACTCTGCGCTGGCGGGGCTTGCGTTCGCCGCAGCCGAAGCGTACGGCGAAAGGGAAGAGGCGCTGCGAGCGCGGTACGAGGCCGCGTGTGGCATCAGCTACAACGACACTCTACTCGGCTCACAGATCGAGTTCCCGCCTGCGGGCGCCCGTGACCCGTGGAGCGCGGAGAGCGCGGCGGCGGCCACCATCTGGGACGATCCGTTGATCGGTCTCCACTGGCTCTCCGTGAGGGCTCGCCACCCCGACCACTGGGAGAAGGCGTTGGATCACTACCGCGCTCTAGCGTCGGCGCTCGACGCGCATCGCGGCACCGCCGAGCCAGTGGACCTCGGGCACGCCGCGTCCCTCGCCGATCTGCTGACCGCGAAGATCGAGTTTCGGATGCGGCTGGAGGAGGCATACTCGGCGCGCGACCAAGGGATGCTGCAAGCCGTTCTCGACGAAGTGCCGCGCTTGGTGGGGCTGACCGACGAGCTGGAGGCGACGTTCCGACGCCAGTGGCTTCGGCGCAACAAGCCCTTCGGGCTCGAGGTCATACAGGTTCGACTCGGCGGTCTTCGACAGAGGTTCATTGAGACCGGGCGGCTGCTGCGTGAGCTGATCGACGGAACGCGCGACACGATCCCGGAACTGGAGGCGGGCCTGTCCCTGCCCCACAATGCTCTTGCCTCGCTATATGCCAGTAACGGCTACCGCGGCCTCGCGACTGCCTCCAGCATCTTGTAGCGGACGAGCTGTTGTGTGCGGGCCCCTCAGAATGCTGCGAATGAGAGGCCGCTCTGGTTACCCGCAGCCTGTGGACAAGAACGGCCGGCAGCAGCAGGCGAAACGCGGCAGGGAAGGAGCCGAGGCATGAGCTTCGGAGTCATCATCTCGGACACTTGCCGAGACAACCAGGTACTTGTCTGCGGCAGCGGGCAGGCCCACACGCCGAACTTGGGCCACTGCGCCGCCGCGCGCGTCAAGACAGTCCTTAGAGACCGCAGCACCTGAAGTGGAGCGAAAGACCGCGATCGAGGCGCGCGGGCTCCGCAAGACATTCGGCGCTGCGGCCGCCGTTGACGGGCTCGATCTGACGATCGCCGCGGGCGAGGTGTTCGGGCTGGTGGGACCGGACGGAGCGGGCAAGACGACGACCATGAGGATGCTTGCCAGCGTGCTGCCACCCAGCGGAGGCTGGGCCGGTGTGGCTGGCTTCGACGTCGTTTCGCAGGCCGACCAGGTGAAGTCCCACATAGGCTATGTCCCTCAGCGCTTCGGTCTCTACCCGGAGCTGACCGTAGACGAGAACCTGCTCTTCTATGCCCGTGTGCACAGTGTCGTGGGCGTGCTCTTTGAGGAGCGGCGCGAGCGCCTCCTTTCCTTCAGCCGCCTCGGCAGGTTCCGCAACCGCCTCACGCAGGATCTCACAGGGGGGATGAGGCAGAAGCTTGCGGTCTCCTGCGCCCTGGTCCACCAGCCAGAGATACTGCTGCTGGACGAGCCGACGACCGGCGTCGATCCTGTCTCTCGCGGTGAGCTCTGGGAACTGCTGCTGGAACTGGTCCAGCAGGGGACGACGATGCTGCTCACGACAGCGCACATGGACGAGGCAGAGCGTTGTGGGCGCATTGGGCTGCTCCACGAAGGTCGGCTGCTGACCAGCGGCACACCGGGCTCGATACGGCGACAGATCCAGCTCGAATTGCTGCAGGTCAACTGCAACCGGCCTCAGGACGGACGGGCGGCCGCGAGGGCGGTGCCCGGCGTCCGCTGGGTGGAGGTCTTCGGCGATCGGCTCCATGTCGCCGTGGAACGGCGGGAGATCGGGTCCGCCGTTCGCCGTGCGCTCGACGCGTCGGGCGTGAAAGTGACCAGCATACGGGCAACCGAGCCGGGCCTCGAGGATGCGTTCTTCGAGTTGGTGAGGCGGAGGCGCGAGGAGTTCGCATGAACGGCCCGCCGGTCGAGGTCAACAACCTCACAAGCCGGTCTGGCGGCTTCCCGGCGGTGGACCGCGTATCCTTCGAGATTGCGCGAGAGTCCTCTTGCGGAGGGCGGGGATGACGGTTTCGTGGCCGCAGGCCGTCGCGCTGGGATGCCTCGGCGGCGCGGTCTCCGCGCTCAGTGCAATGCGGCTCCAGGAGCCTTTCGGATAGGAGGCGTCGAGTGCCAGGATTCACTACACGGCCGGTGATTATGGGGAGCCACGGGGTGGTGGCGGCGGGACATTATCTCGCGGCTCAGGCGGGATCGCGTATGCTCGAACAGGGCGGCAACGCGTTCGACGCCGGTGCCGCGATGGGATTCGCGCTGGCGGTGCTGAAGCCTGATCAGTACGGCATCGGCGGAGAGGCGCCGACTCTAGTGTACTCCGCAGAGCGCGGGGAGGTGTTCGCGGTAAACGGCCACGGCGTCGCGCCGCGGGCAGCGACCATCGAACGCTTTCGGGGGCTGGGGATCGAGAAGATTCCCGGAGATGGATTCCTACCGGCGGTGGTTCCTGCCGCGGTAGACTCGTACATCACCACGCTTGCGGTCTTCGGCACAATGCCGCTGGCAGAGGTGATCGCACCGGCCCTCGAGCTGGCCGAGCACGGATTTCCCATGTACGGGAACCTGCGCTCGTCCTGTGAGTCCGACCTGGAGCACTGGCGCAAGCACTACCCGAGCACACTGCAGGTCTTCGCCCCTGGCGGGCGGGTGCCGGAGGTCGGGGAGATCTTTGTGCAGCGGGACTGGGCCGCGGCGTTTGGGCTGCTGGTGGAAGCGGAGCGCAAAGCCGCACGAAGCGACCGGAGGGCCGCGCTGAGGGCGGCGCGAGACGTTTTCTACAGGGGCGAGCTGGCGGCGGAGATCGTGCGTTTCCAGCGGGAGAACGAGGTGATGGACGCCAGCGGCAGGCCCCATACAGGACTGCTCACCGAGGATGATCTCGCGGGCTATGCGGGGCGCGTCGAGTCAGCCGTCAGCGCACGATACCGCGGCCTCACAGTGCACAAGTGCAGCACATGGTGTCAGGGGCCCGTCTTCTTGCAGCAGCTCAAGCTGCTCGAAGGCTTCGACCTGGCCGCAATGGGACACAACAGCGCGGACTACATCCACACCGTGATAGAGGCGGCCAAGCTGGCCTTTGCGGATCGGGAAGCCTATTACGGCGACCCGGACTTCGTTGAGGTCCCGCTGGACCGACTGCTCTCCGAGCAGTACGCTGACGAGCGCCGGAGGCTCATCGACCCGAAGCGCGCATCCCTGGACGATCGGCCGGGGGGTGGCGCGCCGAGCCGGAGGCGAGAGTGCGCGGACGAGCGCGGAGGGGAGGCCCACTGGCCAGTCCATCACGGCGGCGATACGACGCAGTGCGACGCAGTAGATCGGTTCGGCAACATGATCTCGATCACGCCGAGCGGAGGATGGTTCCACTCGTCGCCAGTGATCCCCGGGCTTGGCTTCCAGCTCGGCACACGGGGCCCAGATGTTCGTGCTCGACCCGGAGCACCCGAACTGCTTGGCGGCGGGCAAGCGGCCGCGCTCGACGCTGACGCCCTCGCTGGTCACTAAGGATGACCGACCTTGGATGGTCTTCGGCACGCCGGGCGGCGACTGCCAGGACCAGTGGACGCTCCAGGCATTCCTGAACCACGTGGACTTTGGAATGGACCTACAGGAGGCGATCGACGCGCCGAACTTCCACAGCGAGCACTTCCGGAACTCCTTCTACCCGCGTGAGGAGCGGCCCGGCGTGATGGTCGTCGAGGGACGCATCCCGGAGGCGGTTGTCGAGGTGGAGGGCGACTGGTCGGGCGGGAGCGTGCTGGCGATCAGGTTCGACGCCGACACCGGCCTGATCTCCGGCGCCGCTTCGCCGAGAGGGCAGAGCTACGCGGTAGGGCGGTAACCGGCGTGCCTCGACAGGGAAGCGGGGCGATGCCCGCTTCGACACGCGCAGGGGGCAAGAGCAGGGAGGCAGCAGCGAGACGGCCTGCTCTTGTCACCGTGACTTGGGGAACAGCTCGACTCTCACTCGCCCGTGAAGAGTCTTGTCCAACCGAGCCCGTCTGCCGTTGAGGACTACCCCTCCGACCTCCTCCTCGAAGACATTGAGCGTCTCCAGGA
>JALGTG010000040.1 GCA_029821495.1 Candidatus Hebobacteria bacterium | reverse complement strand
CCATCCCCTCGGTCAATCACCGCCATCTCCTACGACCTCTCCGGGCCTACTCCTTCTTTGTCCCCACATCAGCGGCAAACGGCGCCTCAAGCCGCCGCACGCCCTAGATCAACTCCTCCTCCTCCTGGGCGACTTGAATGCGCTCCTCCTCCAGCATGGTCCGCACCAGCTCCAGCACCTCCTGCCGGGCCGCCTCCACTTCCCGCCTTGGCGTCGGCCCCAGCGCCTCCATCTCCTCCCTCAGCCCCTCCGCCGCGTTCTCCGACAAGTTCTCGAAGCACTGCTTCTGGAGCTCCTCCGGCGCCCCCCGCAGCGCCCGCGCCAGACGCCTGACGTCCACCTCGCGCACCACCATCTGAATCGACCTGCCATCCAGCCACTTCAAGTCCTCAATCCTGCTGAACAACGACTGTGAGACATCCCGCGCCACCTCCGCCGCGTGCTCCTGCAGATACTCCACCAGCCCCCGCTCGGTTCCCCGGTCACAGTGCCGCAGTATCTCCGCCACCCTCCCGGTCCCCGTCTTCGTGTCCACCACGCGCTGCTGGCTCCCCTCACCTCCCGTCTCCCACTGTTTCACTAACTTCGCCACCTTCTCACAGATCAACAGCATCGCCTCCGGCGTCGGCCTCTGCTCCACAGCCACCTGCAGCAGCGCCCGGCCTCTCACGTCGCCAGGCAGCATGCCCACCACCTGCGCCGCCAGCGTCGGACGCACCGCCGCCAGCACCAGCCCCACGATCCGGGGATTCTCCTCCTTCAGAGCGTCCGCCACTGCCTCCGCCGCCGAGTCGGGCACCCATTCCAGCGACGCCGTCCCTCGCCCGCGCCGAGGGCCCGCCTTCAGCATCCTCTCTATCCCCTCCGCGCCCAAGTGCTCCTCGAACAGCTCCCGTGCCAATTGCACCAGATCCCCTCCCACGGGCTCCCCGCTGGCAACCTCCTGGACCGCCTCCTCCGCCAGCCGTCCCCTCTCCGCGCTGGACATCTGGTGCATCCGCACGAACGCCTGCGCCACCCTCTCCACCTCGGCCGGAGAAAGACGCCGCACCACCTCCCCTGCACTCTCTCTCCCCAGCCGCTCCAGCAGCGCCGCCGCCTTCGCAGTTCCCGCACCCCCACTCGCCCCTTCCCTCGCCTTCAGCTCTGCGCTCACCTTGCTCCCCCTCGAGACAGCACGCCGTTCACCCAGCCCATCCTATGTCCCCTGCCAGCATCGCCTTCCTCACCGCCTCCGCCGCGCTCCGCGCACGCAGCCGCTTCATCAGGTTCGATCGGTGCCGATCCACCGTCCGACGCGACAAGCCCAGCTCCCGTGCAATCTCCCCACTCGTTCGCCCCCCCGCCAGCAGCTCGAGCACCTCCCTCTGTCTGCCCGTAAGCTGCTTGCCCCCACCTCGTGTCTCCGCCCCCTCCCTCCTCCGCGTCGCCGTCACCTCCAGCGGCATCCGCCCCGCGGCTCCACGCCGGAGCGCCTTCCGCAGCGCCCCCGTCAACGCTGCGAAGCCTCCATCGCACTCCACCATCTGGTCCGCTGTCCCCAGGGCCCTATTCGCCTGCTGCCACCCATGCTCTGTATGAGCGACCCCTAGCACCGCGACACTCCCCTTCCCTCGCCTTGCCGCCTCCGATACCCCGGACACCATGTCTGCCCCCGCGCACCACCAGCACACGATCGCGTCTACCTCCCCGGCCTCGGCAAGAGGGAGAATGTCGGCCGCCCGCCGGCTCCTGAAGACTGCCACCCCCGCCCGCTCGCGCAGCGCCTCCTCCAGGAGTTCGCCCATGAGTTCACACCCAGCCAATAGTGCAACTCGCGGCCGCCTGCCGGCCCTGCCCCGCGCTGTTGACTGGCCGGTCCTCCGCGACCTACTCGACATGCTCGCGCACCCGCGGCGCCTCGCTCTCCACGAGAGCAGCCGCATCGAAGCCACAGCCCTGGAATGTAGCGCGCCCCATAGACAACATCCGCTTCAACTCCTACATTATGGCCATCGGGCGCTCCGGCACCTTCCGCAACTCGTAAGAGTGCGCAGCCAACCGGTCGTCCGGCACTCGCCGCGCGGACACCTCGAGTATCCTCCGGCCCGACAGAGAGGATTCGGCCCCCACCTGCGCCGAATCTCTCTACATCCGTCCGCCGAGGAGCATAGACTATGGGCCTCTGCATCACACTAACGGGAGCTCTCACCCTCCTGCTTTGTCTCTCTTCCGCCGCCTCCGCGGACGACCAGCGATCCGGCCTCCCCCCCGAGTGCCTGGCCCGCGGCGGGCTGGCCAACTTCTTCCAGAAGCTCGACCGCGGCCACCAGGTCAAGATCGCCTACCTCGGCGGCAGCATCACCAAGTCCCCCGGCTGGCGAACCATGACCCGCGACTGGTTCCAGGAGCAATACCCACAGGCGAGCATCGAAGGCATCAACGCCGGCATCTCAGGTACCGGTTCCGACCTCGGCATCTTCCGCCTCCGGCGCGACGTCCTACAGCACGACCCCGACCTTCTCTTCGTTGAGTTCGCAGTCAACGACGGAGGCACGTCCACCGAACGAATCCACAAGTCAATGGAGGGGATTGCTCGTCAGGCCTGGCGGGCAGACCCCAACCTCGATATCTGCTTCGTCTACACCATGGCCCAGGGCATGCTCCGGGACATCCAGAAGGGCCTCCTGCCCCGCACGATCAGGGCCCACGAGACCGTTGCCGACCACTATGGCATCCCAACCATCCACATGGGCCGCGAGGCCGCCCGCCTTGAAGCTGATGACAAGCTCGTATTCACCGGCAAGTGGCCCCAGACCGAGGAGGACCGGGCCGCCCTCGGCGGCAGAATCCTCTTCTCAATGGACGGCGCCCACCCCTATGATGCCGGCCACCGACTCTATGCCGAAGCCGTCGCCCGCTCCATGGAACGAATGAAGGGCCTCGGGCGCCCCCAGCCCCACAGCCTCCCCGAGCCCTTCCGCGCCGACAACTTCGAACACGCTGCCCCCATCCCCCTCGACCGCGCCGAACTGAGCGCCGGCTGGCGCAAGCTCGACTTCGCCAACGATCCCGCCAAGAGCGAGTTCCGAGAAGGGATGGAATTCGGCGACAGGCTGGACGCCCTTTGGCTGGCGGAGGAGCCGGGCGAGAGCATCTCCTTCCGCTTCAAGGGCACCAGCGTAATGATGTACGACATCGTGGGGCCGGACTGCGGCCAGATCATCGTCACCCTCGACGACCAGGAGCCGAAGACCATCCCGCGGTTCGACTCCTGGTGCGAGGGCCACCGCGTCACGGTGATGATCGCCGTCACCGACCTGCCCGACGAGGTGCACACCATCAGGCTGCAGATCGACGACGAGCAGCCTGACAAAGCGGCGATCCTCGCCCAGCGCGGCGTCACCATGGACGACCCGGCCCGCTACGACGGCACCAAGTGGTACGTCGGCTACATCCTCGTCACCGGCGAGATCCTGGACTAGACCGAGGCACCCCGCGTGCACACCCGGAGGCCCCAATGAGGCGTCTCTCCAGGCGAGACTTCATCAAGCTCTCGCTCGCCGCGCCTGCAGCCCTTGCCACGGGCGCGCAGGGAGAATCGAGCGCTTCCGCCGAAACACACCGCCAGCCCATGAGCAAAGGAGCCAATATGTCCGCCGACAGCGAATCCCTGGTGCGGGGGTACCTCCTCCACCTCACACACTACGATCCACACTGGTGTGGCAGCAAGTCGGCCGAGAAACCGTTCGACCTCGACGTCGCGCTTGAGGTAGTCGATGCCCTCGCCGCCGAACGCTTCAACCTCCTCGCCATTGACTGCGCCGACGCCGTCACTTACAGCTCCCACCCCGAGCTGGCCCGCCACTATACTGTCCCCATGGCGCGCCTGGAATCTCTCTCCTCCGCGGCCCGAGAGCGCGGCCTCGATGTCGTCCCTAAGCTCAACTTCTCCCGCAGCCAATACCATCACCACAACGACTGGATGCTTGCCCCCGACGAGCCATGGCACAAGCACTTCGACGACGACGCCTACTGGAAGAAGGCCTTTGAGCTGGTTGATGAGCTGATCGCCGTCTGCCAGCCGCAGCAGTTCTTCCACGTCGGCATGGACGAGGACCACGACCGCGCCTATACCCAGTACATCGAGGCCATCAAGGCCCTCTACAATGGCCTGAAGCAGCGAAACCTGCGCACCATCATCTGGAACGACACCGCGATCGAGTATCCGCCCGGCCTCATCCATGCCGAGAAATCCCTGGCCGCCGAGAAGGCCATCCCCAAAGACATCGTCCAGGTGCTCTGGGACTACCACTCCGTGCCAGCCGCCGCCGCCCGCAGGATATGCGAGGAGGGTTTCGAGCTCTGGGGCGCGCCGGGCGCCCACGATCGCTCACAGGCCGCCGGGTTCCGCGATGTCGTCCTCAGCAGCGGCGGCAAGGGCCTATTCATGACGACCTGGAGCCCCTGCGTCGAGTCCAACCGCGACCGGCTCCTCCGCACCATCCACCAGATCGGCCCCCTATACCGCGGCGAAGCCTAGCGGCATCCTATACCGCGGCGAAGCCTAGCGGCATCCTATACCGCGGCGAAGCCTAGCGGTCGCCTATACCGCGGCGAAGCCTAGCGGCATCCTATACCGCGGCGAAGCCTAGCGGCGTTCTGACCCTGTCCCGGCAGGGCGCCCGCCACCCACCAGCGAATACGCACCACGGGTCCCCAGACCCCACTCGCTAAGCTGAAGGGGGGAGCGCCATGAAGAAGGTCCTGGTCATCGATGACGAGGCGCCTGTCGCCCGCCTCATCGGGGCCGCGCTCAAGGCGGCCGGCGTGGAGCACACCCTCGACTACTGCAGCGACGGAGCCCAGGGCCGCACCAAGGCCGCCCACGGGCAGTACGATCTCATCACCCTCGACCTCCACATGCCCTTCATGGGCGGTATGGAGGCACTCAAGGAGTTGAAGCAAAGCCCCAAGTCGGCATCCATCCCGGTAGTCGTCGTGACCGCCCAGCACGACCCGGCCTTCCACCAACGCGCAACTGACCTCGGGGCGGCCGCCGTGGTCAGGAAGCCCTTCCAGACCGACGACCTCGCCACCATCCTGACGCAGGTCCTCTCTGGAGACCAGGTGGAGCTTCCCCCCGGCGCGGAAGGGGACAGCGACCTCCGCCCCCTCGACGCCTGAGTCGCGTCAAGCGCCCGTGTCAAGAGTACTCGTGCAAGCGAACGCCTGAGGGTGAAGGAGGCCTAGATGCTAGCATTCATCGGCGGCGTGGGTGTCATGGAGCTGGTCGTGATCCTCGTCCTCCTGGCCGTCATCGCATCCTTCGTGGGCGCGGTCATCCTCATTGTCTGGCTCTGCACGCGGAAGAAGCAAACCTAGGATGGCCGTTGCTCCCCATCCCCGTAGGAGCGACATTCCTGTCGCGACCCCATCCCTGCCCCACCCCCTCCCCGTTGGGCAGGAGCTTGCTCCTGCCCTGTAGGCCGGCCGTTCCTCCCCATCCCCGTAGGAGCGACATTCCTGTCGCGACCGAGCGTCTCTCGTCCCTTCGACAGGAGCCTTGCCTCCTGCCCGCTGTGGGAGCCGGGTCCTCCCGGCGACGCACCCTCCCATCCGCGCTCATCCGCGTTCATCGGCGGATGGCCTCGCCGTTCCCTCCCACCTTGACAACCCCCACCCACGTACTACAATACACACCAACCAACCCTCCCCCTGAGCTACCACCCCACCCGCCGAGCAGACCGTACCCGAGATGCGAGGAATGGACTCGATGCACGTGTGTCGCCCTCTGCGCGACTGGTGACAGAAACTATGGCCGGCGCTAGCCCGGGCAAACACGATGCCGAACGCTCGTCCCAGGGCTTCGGGGATTCCTCGTCAGTACCGCCGGCGTCCCCTCCGCACCGCTCACGCTTCAGCCGCCTCGCCGTGGCGTCTCTCGCACTCGCGCTGCTGTGCATCGCTCTGCAGGTCTTCGCGCTAACCGTGCGAGAATGGCCCTGGAAGGTCGCTCCTTGGGCGACGGCTTTGCTCGCCTTGGTCCTTGGCATCGCGGCCCACGTCAGCATCCGACGTCGAGTGCCGCATCTACGAGGGGAGAGCCTCGCGACCGCCGGTATCGTTATCTCGGCAGTTCTGTTGTTGTTGGTGGGCGTCGTCCTCGCGACTGGCTATCTTTCTCTCGCAAGTAAGACTCGCGCCCGCAGAGTTTTCCATTGCGTCGACAACGTCTACCTCATGCTCGCTGCGACACGGGCCTACGCCGCCGATCACGGCGACATGCTGCCCCCCGCGGAGTCCTGGTGTGATGCGGTGAAGCCTTATGTGGACACCCTCAATACCCTAAGCATGTACGAAGTCCCTTGGGACCCCTTTGTCTGCCGCGAGAGACAGCACCTGCCCTGCGGATATGCCTTCAACTCGTCACTCAGCGGCCGACGCTTGGACGCCCTCCGAGACCCAGCCCACACGGTCGTGATCTTCGAGAGCGACGCGGGATGGAATGCCCACGGCGGCCCCGAGTTGCTGCCGAGGAAGCCCTCCCACTTCGGAAGGGACGTCTACGGCTTGGCAGATCGTTCCCTGCCGGTTGACGAGCAAGTGCCACGCATCAAGCGCGGGGCCAACACAACGTCTGACGGGATGCCTCTGAGATGGGAGCCCTGACTGCCATCAAGTGGCGCCACAGGGGCAGTGCCCGCTGCTTCACAGCCCTCCGCGCAACGGGCATCTGCCGGGCCGAACTTCTGCCCCTGACACCGCTTACAGAGCGGCAATGACCATGAATGACCAACCTGTCCAAACCACCCCCGAGAATGGCCACTTGGTCAATGGACAGACATGGACATAAAACGGACGTCCGCCGCGGCGTCGCCAGTATGCCTCATCTGCCCCCAGGACATCCGGACAATCAGCGGACAAACAGCTTTTGACCAACAATGACCACTTGTCCCACTCCCACAGGAGTGTATCCGGCACGCCCGGAGGCCGTTGCCAATCCAACCTCTCGGCTGATTAATAAGCAAGCACAAGGCCGGCACTCAACTCCACCTCCACCGCCCCGCGGCCGACCCCGGCGGTCCCCGACGAAATTGACGCTCCTTCGCTCCCAGTGATATAATCGCCCACAGAGGCGAATGCCTGAGCGATTGCCATGAGCGAGCTTGTCGAAGTCCTGCGCTACCGTGAGGTACTCTGGAACCTCGTCCGCCGCAACCTCAAGGTTCGCTACAAGAACTCCGTACTCGGCTTCGCCTGGTCGTTGCTCAATCCACTGCTCCAGATCGGAGTCTGGTGGTTCCTTTTCAAAGTCATCCTGCCCGGCCGCGGCGAGGCCAACTTCATGGCGATTCTCGTCACCGGTTTCTTGCCCTGGCTCTTCTTCTCGCAGACCATCCTCGACAGTACGGCCTGTGTCTCGCAGGAGATGGCTATCATCAAGAAGGCCTACTTCCCGCGGACCGTGCTGCCGATTTCCGTGCTGCTATCCAACTTGATACACCTGGGGTTCGCGTTCATCGTGTTGCTGGTTTTGTTCGCGATTTGGCGGGTGGATGTGAACGCCCACTATCTGCTGGTGATTCCGGCCACAGTGCTGCTGGCGCTGTTCGCGTACGGGCTGTCGGCGATGCTGGCGGCGTGGAGCGCATTCTACGCGGACGTGAAGTTCATAGTGAGCAACCTCCTCGGCGTGTGGTTCTTCCTGGTGCCCGTTCTGTATCCGCTGTACGTTGCGCTGGGAGCGGACCGGCCCGCTGGCAACTGGCTGGAGACACTTATCCATCATGCGCTGCCCGTCATCAAGCAGCTGTATATGCTCGATCCGGTCACGGTGGCGATAGTGGCTTACCGCAGCGCACTTCTCCACGGCGGCGCCAATCCGGTGGTGCACTCGGAGTCGCCGTGGCTGGCGGACCAATACCCGCTTTGGCCGTACGTAGTCGGGGCCGCGGTGATTTCTGTGGCCGTTGCGATCATTGGGCAGATGATCTATCAGCGGAAGGCGGATCTGTTCGCGGAGCAGGGATGATAGCCGAAGGTGAGCTTCGGCTGAGAGTGAGCGCTATTCGACAGTGAGTGCTATCGAAGTTCGCGATGTCTGGAAGAGGTATCGCCGCCCCCATCAACAGGTGAGCAGCTTGAAGGAGGCGGTATTCTCCTTCCTCCGCGGCCAGAGCGGCTACGAGGAGTTTTGGGCGCTCAAGGACATTTCGTTCTCGGTGGAGGCGGGGGAGGCGATCGGGCTGGTGGGTCCCAACGGGTCGGGGAAGAGCACGCTGCTGGGGCTGATGGCCCGGGTGTTGAAGCCGACCCAAGGGTCTATCGGAGTGGAGGGTCGGGTCTGTCCGCTGCTGGAGCTGGGGACGGGCTTTCACCTCGAACTCACCGGACGGGAGAATGTGTTTCTCAACGCGAGCCTGCTCGGGCTGACGAATCGAGAGACCGCCCGCAGGTATCCGGACATCGTGGACTTCGCAGAGCTGGGCGATGTGATGGACGCGCCGGTGAAGACCTACTCGACGGGGATGGTGATTCGGCTCGGCTTCTCGGTGGCGGTGCATCTGGATCCGGACGTTCTGCTGATAGACGAAGTGCTCGGCGTCGGGGACGAGCACTTCCAGCACAAGTCGTTCGGCCGCCTAATGGATTTCAAGCGAGAGGGCCGGACGATCTTCGTGGTCTCGCACAACCTGGAGGCGGTGCGGAAGATCTGCGACCGCGCGATCTGGCTCGACCGAGGTCGGATGGTCAAGGACACCGACAGCGAGGAGGTCGTCACGAAATACCGAGCCGCGGTGGCGGCCTGGGAGCGATCGCTGGAGGAGACGCGGGCAGGCGATGCGCGGCCTGGCTGAGGCAATCAGGGCCGCGGGCAACGTCTTTCTCACCCCCGTTCGACTGAGCGATGCCCCAGGCGCGCGCAAGTGGCGACGAGCGCTGCTGGCCGGATCGAGGGATCCCGGGGTCATCGGTCGCGCGGGAGCCGAGCTGGGCAAGGCTGCGCCCGGCATCGCCGTAGACCTGCTGGGGGAGCCGCGGCCCAGTGCGCGCGAGGGAGGGGCGGCGCGAGGCCGGCGGTATGATGTAGCCTGTCTGCTGTTGACGGGTGAGGGGCGGTACCGAGAGAAGCTGGCCGGCCTGCGGTCGCGCGCGCGCTTCACGCTCGCGTACGGAGCAGCCGGTCAGTGGTACAGGGTGGTCCTTCCTCCGTTCAGCCCGCTGCGGCCGCGCTGGTGGGCGCGAGCAGTGCTGGCGGCGATGCTGTGCGAGGTGTACAAGAAGGTGGGGATGCTGATTGTGGGTTGGGACGCGCTGCGGCGCTTGGCGCCGGCGGCGCGTCCGGTGCGGGACCCTGGACCCCCGAAGGGACGCCAGGTGACGTTCGTGGTCCCGACCCATGACCAGCGCCAGTTGATGGACTTCTGTCTTCCGCCGCTGCTGGCCGAGGCCGGGGACGAGCACCGCGTGCTGGTGGTGGACGATGCGAGCAGCGATGGGACCGCGGAGTACGTTCGGGAGCACTACTCCCAGGTACAGGTGGTTCGGCTGGAGCGGAACCGCGGCTTCGCGGGCGCGGTGAAGGCGGGTATTGCGGCGAGCAGTACGCCGCTGTTCGCACTCATCAACACCGACGTGCAGGTGCGGCCGGGGTTCCTGCGGGCGGTGCTACCTCACTTCGACGAGGCCGATACCTTCGCGGTGTGCTCGCGGATCGAGCTGCCCGGGGGATCGGGGATGGAGACCGGGAACGTGGCGGCGTCGTTCTCAGGGATTATCGAGCCGTACCACGTGGCGCCGGCCGAAGCGGGGCCGATCCTCTATGCGGGGGGTGCCTCGTCCGTCTTCCACCGGGCGCGGTACGAAGCGCTGGGTGGGATCGAGACAATCTACCGGCCGCTGTACTGGGAGGACATCGAGCTTGGGTACCGGGCGTGGCGCCGGGGGTGGCGATCGGTGTTCGAGCCAGAAGCGTCGGTGTTTCACAAGCGGCGGGCGTGGATGGGGAAACGCTTCGGGGACGCGTACGCGAACGAGACTTTCCTGAAGAATGCTCTGGTGTTCACGTGGAAGAACGTGCGGGATCGCGGGCTGCTGCTGCAGCACTTCGCGTATGTGTGGGCGCGGCTGGTGCGGGAGGTGATGTCGGGCGAGGGGATGATGTGTCGAGCGCTGCTGCGGGCACTGCCGATGCTGGGCTGGGTGTCGATGAAGCGATGGGCGGCCCACAGCCGCGGCGACCTCGGAGACCGGGAGATACTGGAGAGAGCGGCGCCGCGAGCCGCGCTGGGCCCGGCCGACGCGCGCCGGGAGGAGGACGCGTCCCGGTGAGAATCCTCTTCGTCAGCCCGTTCCTCCCCTACCCTCCTGTGGCCGGCGGACACCGCCAGATCTGGAGCTGGCTGAGGCGGCTGGCGCGGGAGCACGAAGTCGCGTTCGTCGGGTTCTTCGAGCGGGAGCAGGAGGCGGCCGGCGCGGCCGAGATCGAAGGCCTGTGCGCGGAGACGAGGGTCCGGCTGCGTCAACCGACGCCGCACGCGTACAACTCGTTCGCGCAGATGCCCCAACCGGCGGCCGAGTTCTTCTCCGGGGATCTGGCGAAGGATGTTGCTGCCGTGGCCCGCGACTTCAGACCGGAGGTAGTGCAGTTTCTGGCCAGCAACATGGCGCAGTACCAGCGGTGGGTGGGGAATGTGCCGTGGGTGGCGACCGCGCTGGACATCGCCTTTGTGGCGCACCGGCGCGCGATTGCGGCAGGGCGGGGCCCGGAGCGGCTGCGTGCCAGGTGTGAGTGGCTGCGGATGCTGAGGTACGAGGCGGCAGCGTTCCGGCGCGCCGACCACGTGATCGCAATGTCGGAGCACGATGCGGCGATCATCGCGTCCGTCGCGCGGCACGGGCGAGTGACGGCGGTGCCGCCGGGGGTGGACGGCGAGGAGCTGGAGCCACAGGAGCGGGATCCCCTTCCCGGCAGCGTGCTGTATGTCGGGCACATGGAGCACTACCCGAACTTGGATGGGCTGCTCTACCTGTACCGTAACATCTGGCCGCACATACGGCATGGGTATCCGCGGACGAAGCTCACCGTCGCCGGAGGGGGAGCGAGGGAGGAGCTGAGGCGAGAGGCCCCCGAGACGCTGGCGCGAATGGAGCGCGACGCGAGCGTGGAGGTGGCGGCATTCGTTGCAGATCTGCGAGAGCTGATGCGCAGGACGGCAGTGATGGCGGCTCCGATGCGTCTCGGGTCGGGGGTGCGCAACAAGGTGATCGAGGCGATGGCGGCAGGGCTGCCGGTGGTGACGACGCGACTGGGTGCGGAGGGGCTGAGGGCTGCGCACGAACGGGAGGTGCTGATTGCAGATGGGCCGCGGGAGCTTGCGCACCAAGTGGTGCGACTGCTGAAGGACGCGGAGCTGAGGGAGCGGCTGGCCGAGGCGGGCCGGGAGCTGGTGGCGCGAGACCATAACAACGACAGGCTGGCGAAGCGGCTGGAGCACACTCTGGCGCGAGCGGCGGGAGCCCGAGCATGAGGGGGCTGGCGGGCTGCGCTGTCGGGTATGTTGTTGATTTCTTCCGGGAGCGCGTGGCGGCCGCGGACTTCGCCTCGGAGAGGATCGGCCGCGTCCTGGTCACGCCGGACTTCGACGAGGAGGATCTGGCCGCGGTGCGCCGGCTGTTCCCCGATGCGGAGGTGCGCCGCCTGGACAGGCGGACGGACCTGTGGCGAGCACGCAAGCTGCGCTTCGACGTGGCCTGTGTTGCGATGAAGGGCGGCGCAGTCCGGGAGCGCCTGGCGGCCCTGGCGAGCGGCGCGAGACACCGTCTGCTGGTGCCGTCCCCGGACTATGTCTACCGGCTCGGCATGCGCTCGGGAGTGCCGGCGCTCCTGTGGGGCGCAGTGGATCGTTTCTTGGTCGCCCCGCTGGCGCTAGTATGGCTGGCCGCGATCGCGATCGGCGCGTACACGGGGGGGCTGGTCAGGCGAGCTGCCGTACGGCCGGCAGAGCCGTGGCTGCCGGGGCGGGTGCTGGTGATCCGGCTAATGCCGACGCGGACGTTCGTGCATCTACTGGAGCGGATCCGGCGGCGGCATCCGCGCGTGCACCTGGCGGCCGTGCTTGCATCTGAAGAGGGCCGCGAGGAGGTGGCGGGAGTCTGCGACGAGGTGGTCTCTCCGCGGAGCGGCCTGATCGGAGATGTGAGGCGAGGAGGCTTCGACACAGTCATTCTCGCGGGTGGCGCGGACTATGGGTTTGGGCGAACATACCTGAAGGCTGCTCTGCTGGCGCGGCTGTGCGGCGGGAGGCGGCGGCACCAATGGGAGGTGGGCGAGGAGCTGCCCGGAGCGCCGCTCGGACGGGCCGTGTGGCGCGCGGCGGGGAGAGGGCGACGGCGCAGAGGGGAACGCAGGCCGGGACCGGTGGGCCGGGCGCTTCTTCGACAGCGATATGCAAGGGAGCCCGAGCGGGGTCCGACACTCGCGCAGATCGGAATCACGAAGGCGTGCAACTACCACTGCCTCTTCTGCCCGTTCCACAGCCCGGAGGCGGAGAAAGGACACAAGGACGCGGAGCTGCCGCGGATGTCATACGAGATGTTCGCGCGCCTGCTTGGGGATCTGAGGAGGATGGGGACCCGAGGGGTGGATATCTGCGGCGATGGGGAGCCGCTGACGCACCCTGAGGGGATGGAGATGATCGCGCTGGCGCGGGAGCTGGGGTTCGACGTGACGCTGGCGACGAACGCGGCGCTGCTGACGGAGGAGAAGGCGCAGCGGCTGGTGGAGGTGGGCGTCCGGCGGATGCATGTGAGCTTCAATGCGGCAACGCCGGAGACGTACGCGCAACTGCACCCCGGCGCCCCACCCGACGCGCGGCGGAAGATCGCGGCACGGCTGCGGGAGATGACCGAATACGCGGAGCGGGAGGGGCGCCGGCCGATAGACGTGGAGTTCTCCGCGGTGCTGAACCGACTGAACATGGACCAGATCCCCCGGATGGTAGAGGCGGCGCACGAGGCGAGGGCCGGGTGGTTCATGCTGATACTGATGGGAGCGGTGGAGGGGGCCGAGGACCTGCTGCCGCGTGGGGAGGACTGGGTGCTGATTCGAACTGACCTGGAACGGGCGCGGCAGAGGGCGCGCGAGCTGGGCATACACACGAATTTCGAGACGGTGCTAATGGGAGCGGGCGCGGCGGGGACGAGAAGCGTGTACGAGCGGATTCCATGCTACATAGGGCACGAGTACGCGCTGATTCTGGCGGACGGGAGCGCGGTGTTCTGCTGCCAGTGCTCGCGGCCGCTGGGGAACCTGAACGAGGACAGCTTCGAGCAGATATGGAAGTCTGAGGCGTACCGGGAGGCGCGGCGGCAAGCGCGGGCGCTGCCTGAGACAGGCCGGGCGCTGCCTGGGTGTGAGTGTTTTGAGGCGTGCTCTCATGTGGTGGTGAATGTGGATGCGTACCGCAAGCTCCATGGCGAGCGAGCGCTGAGGTTGGTTCTGTGAGCCATCTGCTGATCTGCGGAGCGGCCGGGTACAGCAACGTTGGGGACGACGCCATCCTGTGGGGGATGCTGACCCAGCTTCGGGAGGCGGCGCCGGGGAGAGGCATCTGCGTGGCCGGGGGGCCGGACCTGGGGGAACTGGTGACGCCGTTCGATGCCACGGCGGTGGCGTACGAGGATCGGGCGGAGCTGGCGCGGGCGATAGAGGAAGCCGAGCTGGTCGTGCTCGGAGGCGGGGGGCTCCTGTACGACGCGGGATATGACGCGAGCCTGGCGCGGCTGGTGGGCGATCCGCCGGACCGGCAGTGGTTGTACGAGATGGCGAGAGTGGCAGGCGCGGCGTCAGCGGCGGGGCGGCCGGCGATGCTGTACAGCGTGGGCGTAGGGCCGCTGATGACAGAGGCCGCGCGGCGGGTGGCGCGTTTTGTCGGGCAGCAGTGCAAGGCGATCACGGTGCGGGATCGCGCGTCGGCTGAACTGCTGGTCGAGTGTGGGGTGTCGCGCACGCGGGTGCATGTGTCGGCCGATCCGGCGGTGTTGGTGGAAGCACGTTCAGAGGATGCCGCGGGGTCATTACTGAGGGAGTCGGGGATGCGCGAGGCGCCCCGCCCGTGGGTGGCGGTGAACTTGAGGCCGTGGGGCGATGCGGGAGACCGGGCGCGCGCGGTCGAGAGCGGCGCGGCGCTGGTGAGGGGAGTGCGAGAGAGGCTGGGTGGAACGGCCGCGCTGCTGCCGCTGCAGCGATTGCACGATGACGATCGCCCAGTGCTCGATGATGTGGCGCGCGCTGCCGGATCGGGAGCGGGAGCAGTTGTGCTCGAGCGGGCGGTTTCGCCGCAGGGGCTGGTTGCGGCGCTGGCGGAGTTCGACTTGGTGGTGGGGATGCGGTTGCACGCGCTGGTGCTAGCGCTGAACGCGGGAACTCCGTTCATCGGCGTGTCGTACGATGCGAAGGTGGCGGAGTTCGCGCGGGAGGCGGGGTTGGGGGAGCACGTGTGTGGGGCGGACGAGTTCGATGCCGGGCGGGTGCTCGGGTCGTGTGAGGAGCTGCTGCGGGAACGGGAGGGGGTCGTGGCTCGTATGGCCGAGCGCCACAAGGTAATGCGAGAGGGGGCCGCGACGTCGGCCGAGCTGGCGAAGGAGATAGTGGAGGCGGGGAGGGTCAGGCGCGGGTCGAGAGTGAGGGCCGCGAAGCAGAAGGAGACCGGTGAGCTTCGGGTGCTGATGCAGATTCGCCCGGACCATGTTGAGAAGCCCGGCGGCGACACGGTGCAGATGGAGGAGACACGGCGACGGCTGGAGAGGGCGGGGGTCGAGGTGGCGGTGAGCGCGGAGGATGGGCCTGACTTGTCGGGCTACGACCTCGTGCACGCGTTCAACCTCGGACGGCCGGAGGAGCCGTACCGGCACTGTCTGAACGCCGCGGTGCAGGGGAAGCCGGTGGTGCTTTCCACGGTGTACTGGGATTTCTCGGAGTTCTGGGAGTGGGGGGACCCGGACTACTGGGAGATGCCGGAGCCGGGGGAGGGTGCGCCAAGGCCGCAAGCTGCTCCGCCGCCCGACCCGGTCGAAGCGCGGCGAAGAGCGCGGCTCGATCTGCAGCGGCTGGCGGCGATTGAATGGACGAGCGCTTATCTGCCGAACGGGGAGGGCGAGGCGGAGGCGCTGCACGCTGCGTATGGGATGGACCTGAGTCGGACTGTTGTGGTGCCGAACGCGGTCGACGAGGTCTTCCTGGAGGCGCGGCCGGAGGCGTTTGCGGAGAAGTATGGGCTGCGGGATTTCGTTCTATGTGCAGCGCGGGTCGAGAAGAGGAAGAACCAGCTCGCGTTGGTGGCGGCGCTGCGGGGGACGGGGATTCCGCTGGTCGTCGTGGGACAGCCGAATCCGGAGGAGTACCGAGAGCTGTGCCGGCGCTACGCCGACGAAAACGTGCGCTTCATTGATGCGCTGCCGAAGGAGGA
>JALGTG010000223.1 GCA_029821495.1 Candidatus Hebobacteria bacterium | reverse complement strand
TGGGCACGAGATGCTCATCTCAGGGGATAAGCGAGGATGATGATGAGAATCAGCCATCTGCTCTCCAAGGCCGGGTTGTCTCTCAGGCTCTGTGCCGTGCCGGTCCTGCTCTGCGCCTGTGGTATGGCGCTGGCGGCGGCCGCCGGGCCGGATGCGCCGCCGGCTGCGATGGCGCCGGCCGGTCCGACGCTCGTCTTCTGGCTCCCGAACGAAGCACATCAGGGCGGAGCGCAGTTCGACGCTCGGCTCGACAAGCCGGTCAGGTTCTGGCGGGCCGGGCTGTCTCTGAAGGAGGTGTTCGCCGCCGTCGCCGAGCAGACGGAGGTCGAGATTGGCTTCTGGCCGGCCGGCGATGAGAACGAGCGGGTACGCGTCAACCTCTACCTGAACCCGGACCGGCCTCCGTCCCTGCGTGAGCTGATGGCCCAGTTGGCCTGGGCCACGGGCTGCACGTTCGGGTACGGGGAGGATGAGGGCGAGACAGAGCCCTGGACGTACTATCTGCTCAGCACGAGTGTGGCGAGCGGGGCCGAGGGGCGTCTGGGGGAGGCGCGAGCGGCGGCAATGGCGGCGCTGCAGGGCGAGTGGCAGTCTCTCGCCCCGGACCGGGAGGCAGTTGAGGACGGGCTCGATAGATACGAGCGAGCGCTGGACATGTCGAGAGAGGAGCTGATTGACCGCTACGCCGGGGTTGACGACCACTTGCTGGCGGCCATGCTCGACCCGCCGCGGCGGGCGGCCACCAGCTTCGTCACCGGGCTGGATGAGGAAACGCAGGAGAAGCTGCTCGATGGGGAGTGGCTAACGCTCGAGTGGGGCGCGCTCAGCTCTGGCCAGCAGGCCGCTCTGCAGTCGTGTCTTCGGGCTATGAGGGGGAGAGGCCCGGGCGCATGGGGCAGGGGCGGTGCCAGTCGCGGGGCCGAGGACTGGGGTGGAAGGATGCCGGCCACGGTGTACGTGGGCGGCCTGGACTATGGTCGAGTGATCCTCAGCGGGGTGCTGGAGGCGCCTGAGGAGGGTCCCGGGCGGCGCAGGCGCGGGCCTCTGGCGGCCCCGATGCTGACGCTGACGGGAGAGGGTGAACTCTGGCCGGATGAGCGCGTTGCGCTTCGACGGGCGCTGGGCGAGACCGTCAGCGATGATGAAGCGAGGTCGCTGTCCCGCGAATGGAGGGACTCGCAGCGGGAGGAGATGCAGGAAGAGTGGCAGGAGCGAACCCGGGAGGCGGCGGAGGCGAAGGTCGCGGAGCAGCGCGCGCTGTCGGCCGAAGCAGAGAAGAGGCTGTCATCTTTCATTCTCCCGCTCGACAGCAGCACCCCGTATGCGCTGTGGCAGATCCAGGAGGCAGTGGCTGCGGCCTCAGGGATGCACGTTGTTTCCGACTGCTTCTCTCAGCCCCGGCGAAGTCTGGACAGGCCGCTCGAGGTGCTCTACGGAGAGGAGCGGCCGGAGATGACCGGCCTGGTGGCGCTGCGGTTGAGCGCTCTCTCTACTGAGGATCCAGCGAGGCTGGTGTGGGGTGTGGCGGGGGACCGCGGGGCGGGGTGGGAGTGGCACGACTCGGGGACGTTCCTGCGCTTCCGCAGCCTGGCCCGCGACCTGTGGCGCGCCACTATGCTGCCTCCGGCGGCGTCGAGGCGTCTGGACGAATGGGTGGATCCGTATGTGGCAGATGTAGCGGGAACGCAGGGGGCCGAGACGACGGCCGAGGTGGCGCTCGACCTCGGGGCTGTGGCGATGATGGCCGCTTCTCTGACCGATCGCCAGATCCGGCAGGGAGGGGACCTGATGTGCGGCGATCCGACCGAGAAGGCAAGCAGCTACCGACAGGGGCTGAGGGGCGGTGTGCTGCGAGCGATGAGAGGGGTGACAGATCTACTGCGGGTGATGGCGACGCTGAGCGAGAGCCAGTGGGAGCAGCTTCGCGGGACGGGACTGCGGCTCGCGCACGACCTGACGCCGGAACAGAGGCGCCTGCTCGGCCTGCCCGAGGCGGGGGGAGAGAGGGGCGGGACCACGGGCGGGTTCAGGGGCGGCGGGCGCCGCGGTGCAGGCCGTCAGGCGGGGAGACGGGGGCGCGGCCCAGGCGGGATGCCGGGACCGGGGTTCTGGGGCGGCGGGGCAGCGGACACTGTGATGAGGTTGAGCGCGGAGGCGCCGGCGGACTCTCGGTTCGGCAGGGGCGGACCGGGTCGCGGCGGGCGCCGAGGGCCCGGATGGATGAGGGGAGCGTGGGGGGTCGAGGCAAAGGAGAGCGACTATCTCGCGTTCTGGTCGGGAGATGAAGTGCGGGGAGTGCGCGCCATCCCGCGGGTCATAGCCGTCAGCCTGACGCTGCCGAGCCAGATCGGGCAGGCGGAGCCGAAGGGCGAGAACTGAGGGGCGGGGCGGCTGGCGCTGCGGTGAACTTGATCGAGGGGAGTCTCTGGGACGTGATCCGCTTCCTGAACGAACTCACATACGGCGACGGGAGCACGCCGGGTATGGAGGCGGCCGCCGCCTCCTGGCGCAAGGACATGAACACGGCGCTGGAGTCGTGGGGACGGGAGGCTCTGAACGGACCAGAGAAGTGAGGCGAGCGATTGAACAGCCGGGAGACGTTTCCGGTCGCGATAGGGCTGGCGAGGGGGCCTCGCCTTGCCGTGGCGCGATGGCGTATCTCGTTGCACTGGGGGTATACCGCGGGCGGTAGAAATGAAGCTGCCCGAGCGGGTGGGGAAGCAGCGAGAGGAGGCGGGGGCTAGGGGGCGAAGTCGCGCGTAGAGGGGCATCCCCGTTGCTGGCTCGTGAGGCACGGAGGGCAAGAGCAAGACGGAGGAGACGAGCTGTGCCAGAGCCAGAATCAGCAGACGATTACTGGAAGAGGCTCAAGCTGGAGGCTGAGAAGTTAGGAGTGCACCCCACTGTGGGGATGAGCTCTCGCTCTGATAACAGAGATCTGGAGAAGCTCCAGCGTGTAGTCTGGGACGCGAAGGCTCAGCGGCGAGATGAGAGGGCTGAGGGTCGAGCTAAGAAGCAGTTGTGGGCTGTGTGGGCTGCGATTATCGTGTCCATAGTATCGGCGGTGGCCGCATGTGCAGCAGCCCTAGCCGCCTGGCATGCAGTTACGCGGTAGGTCAGGCAAGAGCATGAGAACCTGGCGCTGGTACTCGAAGGTGCTGTTCGCGATCCTGGTGGGAGCGGTAATCCTCGTGGGCTTCCTCCTAGGATTAGGGTTACTTGACCTGAGTTCAGAGTCCGAGGACGATTACCAGGAGCGGCAGACCATGCAGGACATCCGAAAGGCCCGCGACATAGGCGAAGTCCGAGACATACTTCGACGTCACGATGATCCGGGAAACTACTAAGAGGACGGTGTAACTGGTTCAGATTCATGCGAATGGTCTTTGGGTTCGTGAGTTGGCTTGACATCGCTGGGGTTCTCGGCCTGGTCGCGCTTGAGATAGCGCGACCACCTGGGAAGGGGGGAGGCGAATGAGGCAGCGGCGCTGGCACTCGAAGCTGCTGTTCGCGATCCTCGTGGCGGCTGAGCAACAGCGCCCGTAGGAGGCACATTCTTGTGCCGGTAGACTGAACCGTCGGTCGCGACAAGAATGTCGCTCCTACGGGAGGGTGGAACGGCCGGCGGGCATTCGCCTGCGGCGTATGCCCGCCCTACAGAACGGACCAACACCTGGCGGCCACACCCGCCGTAGCCGTCACCTTGCCAATCCCTCCCTCCCACGGCTATAATCCCCCCTGTGAAACGCCAGACCATCGTAGCGGGCGCCAGCATCATGTTGGTCGCCGCCCTGATGAGCCGACTCCTCGGCTGGGTGCGCGATAGGAGCATCGGTCATTTCTGGGGGAATACGACCCACACCGATGCCTACTGGGCGGCCTTCATGGTACCGGACCTGCTCTACTACATGCTGGCGGGCGGCGCGGTGGGGGCGGCGCTGATACCGGTGTTCACGGCGTACCTTCGCCGGGACGATGAGGCCGAGAGCTGGCGCGCGGCGAACACCATCCTTACGCTGTTCGGCGCGATTGCCGTTTCGGGCGTCGTGCTGATCGAGATCTTCGCGCCGTCGCTGGTCATCGTTGTCGCACCGGGCTTCGGGAAGAAGCTCGGGTCCGGGCAGGT
>JALGTG010000222.1 GCA_029821495.1 Candidatus Hebobacteria bacterium | reverse complement strand
GGTCGGCGCCAACAGAAGTCCCTCGGGGCCGACGGTTTCGATTCGTTCTTTCACGACACGGCGGACCTCGTCCGGGTCGCCGAACGGCATTGTAGACTGCGTGCCGATGGTGCCCCAGAAGGCGAGGTGATCGCCGTACTCGCGCTTCAGCTCTGCGGGATCCATACATTCGGGCTGGACGGGGTTGAGGATGTCGAGGCCGATCTCGATCAGGTCGGGGATGACGGGCTCGATGTTGCCGTCGCTGTGGTAGAAGACGAGGATGTCGGGCTTGACGTCCTTTGCCGCGCGGATGGGAGCGGCGAGGCGGGGCTTGAACCACTGGCGCCAGGTGTCGGGCCTCATGAGCATGGCGCGCTGGGAGCCGACATCGTCACCGAGCCTGAGGATGTCCACATCGGCCCCGGCGAGGCGTCGGGCGGCCTCTATCATGGTGTTGTTGACGGTGTCGAGTAGCGCGGTGGCGAGGTCGGGGTTCTCGTAGAGGTCGATGAGAAGCTGCTCCTGGCCGCGCAGGTACCAGGAGGTCTCGAAGAGGGAGCCGCCGCAGGCACCGGGTGGGCTGGCAGCAACTGGGTAGCCCTGGCTGTGCCAGGAGGAGACGTTGCCTGCGATCGCGGTCCAGCGGTAGGGGGCGAGGACGTCGGGCCAGGGGTACTTGGCGATGTCGCGGGGGCTAGCAGCGGCGCGGAGGGGGTGGACCATGCGCTCGAAGTGGTGGAATCCGGCGGAGATGGCGCCGACGCCCCATTCGTCGTGGTGGTCGAGGTCGGGCACGTTCGTGAGGTAGGCGGAGAAGTCGCGGGGCTGGCAAGTGCCACCGATGCCGACGTGCCGAGGCTCGAGGCGGAAGTGCTCGGCGAAGTCTTCCTCGCCGGTGCGGCGGCGGAACTCGTCGTGCAGACCGGGCGAAAGGTCGAACTGCTTTGGCACGCGGTCGGGCCGCTGGCGGCGGAGGGTGGTGAGGACGCGCTCTCGGGGGGACATGGTCATTGCCGGGATGGCCTGCTGTGCCTGGATTCAGCGCGCAGGCTCCGGTCACCTGCGGCCGCGCCGTGTCACGGACAGAGAGCCTGTTCGGGCCCAAGCGCCAGTTGAGGTGTCTGTCGTCCTGGAAGCTGTTTCATAACCTCCATCTGAGGTTATGAAACAGCAGCACAAGCCGGCAGGCTCCAGCAGGCGCATTTCATGCCAGCTTCTCTTGCGGACAGCCAGGCCAGTGAGGGTCATGAAATGCGCTCTAGAGGGCAGATTGCGGGAGGGAGGGGGATTTGCTAGAATCTGTCCCGATAGGATGGAGGTGCCGATGAGCGCGGAAGGAACTCGGGGAAGTCGGGCCGGCCGATGGGTTGGGGGGCTGATCTTTGCGGTGGGGGTGGTGTTGCTGGTGGTGGTGTTTGCGCTGGCGGCGGGAGCGTTCGCGGATATACCGGCGGCGCTGGGCGAGGGAGAGGGAGGTTCAGGCTCGAACCTGGGGGGCGCGCTGGCGGCAACGGGGGCACGCGCAGCGCTGCTGCTGGTGATGGCGTACGCGAGTTCTCTGCTGGCCTCGAAGGGGGTGGATCTGTATCAGGCAGCGCGGGGAAGCAGCGAGGAGTAGACATGCTCCTGGTTGTAGACATAGGGAACACGACCACACGCGTGGGGGTGTGGGATGGGGGGGAGGTCGGGGTCGTGTCAGTATCCCCAACACACGAGCTGGCGGCGAGCGCGCGCGTGGGCGAGGTGGCGCGCCAGGCGTCGGGGCAAGGAGCGGCAGGAGGGGAAGTTGCGCTGTGCTGCGTGGTGCCTAGTGCGGAGAGCGCCTGGCGGGAATGGGCGGAGGAAGAGGGCCGAGAGGTCTTCGTGGTCCGGGGCGACACAGAGACACCGCTGCGGAATCGCTACCGGGATCCGGCGAGATTAGGAGGAGATCGGTTGGCGGCAGCGGTGGGAGCGGTGAGGCGGTTTGGGGCCCCCGTGTTGGTCGCAAGTCTGGGGACGGCGACGATGGTCGACGCGGTTTCGGCGGAGCGGGAGTTCCTGGGCGGCGCGATTGGCGTCGGCGTGCAGACGGGCCTGGACGCGCTGGCGAAGAGCACCGAGGCGCTGCCGCGAGTTGCTGCGAACGAGGTGGCAGGAGCGATAGGCGCCGACACCGAGGAGTGCCTGGGGGTGGCGGCGGTGCACGGGACGGCGGGGCTGGTGGCGGGACTGGCAGAGCGGATGCGAGAGGTGGTGGGGGCGAATGCTCCGCTGGCCATCACGGGCGGCCATGCAGAACTCATCTCCGGATACCTGCGAGTGGCGCACGAGGTCGCGCCCACGCTGCTGCTGGAGGGCGTGGGGGCGGTGTGGGAGCACCATCGGGGCGAGCGCGGATGAGGATCGGGGCAATCGAGATAGATCCGCCGGTTGCGCTCGCGCCGATGTCCGGGATCAACGACCGGACGTTTCGGCAGTTGTGCCGGGAGGCCGGGGCAAGGCTCGTGTACACCGGGCTGATAAGCGCGAACGCTCTCCACTATGGGAGCGCGAAGACGGAGGAGCTGATCCGGCTCTCGCCGGACGAGCATCCCGTATGTGCGCAGGTTTTCGGGGCCGAGCCCGAGGTGGTGGCGAGGGCCGCGGCGGCCGCGGCGGAGCGGGGGGCGGATATGGTGGACATCAACATGGGGTGCTCGGTGCCAAAGGTGCTGAAGGGGCGATCGGGGGCGGCGCTGATGGCCGATCCGGAGCGAGCGGAGGCGATGGTGCGGGCGGTGGTGGAGGCGGTGCGGGTGCCCGTCGGGGTGAAGATGCGGCGTGGGTGGCGGGGGCGCGGAGAGGACGCTCCGGGGATGGCGCGGCGGTGCGAGCGGGCGGGGGCGGCCGTTGTGGCGGTGCATGCGCGATGGGCGGGGGATCGGTTTCGCGGGGCCTGCACGTGGTCGGCGATCGCGCAAGTGAAGGAGGCGGTGAGCATTCCGGTGATCGGCAACGGGGACATCCGGTGCGGGGCGGACGCGGTCCGGATGGTCGAGGAGACAGGATGCGACGGGGTGATGGTCGGGAGAGCAGCTCTGGGCAACATCTGGCTCTTTGGCGAGGTGGCGGCAGCGCTGTGCGGCGAGCCCCTGCCTGCTCCGCCGACGCCGGAGCAGCGGATCGAGACGGCCGGGCGGCAGCTCGACATGATGGCGGCAGATCGAGGCGTGAGGTGGGCAGTGCCGGAGATGAGAAAGCACGTCGCCTGGTATCTCAAGGGGATGCCTATGGCGAGGGCGATGCGGGAGAAGGCGAACCACGCAGGAACACTTGAGGAGCTGAAGGCGGTGTTGGCGGAGGCGCTGGAGGGGGCCCGCACGGTTCAGGCGGCGGGGACCGCGAGCTAGCCGTGGGAGGGGGAACGATGAAGCGGGTGGTCAGCGTGAGCCTTGGGTCGTCGCAGCGGAACAGGTCAGTGCAGCTCACCTTCGCGGGCACACCGTTTCGTGTGGAGCGAGTGGGGACAGACGGGGATGTGGGCCGCGCGGAGGAGCTCATCGCCGAGTACGACGGGAGGGTGGACGCCATTGGGCTGGGCGGCGTCGACCGCTACTTGGTGGCCGGGGGCCGGCGGTATGAGCTGCGGGACGCGGCGCGGATGGCGCGGAGGGCGACGAAGACGCCGGTGGTGGACGGGGGAGGGATCAAGCTGACGCTGGAGCCGCTGCTGCTGCGGAGGCTTGTGGCTGAGGGGGAGCTGGAGGTACAGGGGAAACGGGTGCTTCTGATGTCGGCGGTGGATCGGCCGGGGATGGCGGAGACGTTTCCGGCACTGGGCGGGGATATGGTATACGGGGACCTTCTCTTCGGGGTGGGGGTGCCGATCCCACTGCGGACACTGAGGCAGGTGGCGGTGGTGGGGGCGATGTTCCTGCCGGTCCTGCGGCGGCTGCCGATGTCGGTGCTGTATCCGACGGGGAAGCAGCAGGAAAGCACGAAGACAAAGCACGCGCGGTATTTCGAGGAGGCGGATGTCATCGCGGGGGACTTCCAGTTTATCCGGCGGTATATGCCGGATGACATGGAGGGGAGGGGATGTGGAGGAACTGCGGAAGCGGGGGGCGGCGAAGCTGATCACCATGACTCCTTCGATCGGCGGGGAGAGCTTCGGAGCGAATGTTATGGAGGGGGTGCTGGTGGCGCTGGCGGGCAAGGACCCGGAAGAGATGACGGAGGAGGACTATCTGCGGCTGGCGGAGGAGATGAAGTGGCGGCCGGGGGTGACGCTGCTCCGCTGAAGCTGCTGGAGGAGGTAGGCGGTGGAAGAGAGAGGTAGGAAGATGCACCGAAACATCTGTCTCGTGCTGGTGGCATCAGCTCTGCTGTCGGTGGCTGCCGCAGCCGCGTGGGCGGGGGCACCGCCCGCACCGCTCGAGCTTGTCAAAGGTCCCTACCTGCAGAGCGTAACCACTGAGAGTATTGTCATCATGTGGGAGACGAGCGAGCCAAGCGACTCGCGCGTGGACTACGGCCTGACGCCCGAGTACACTGACTGGATTTGTGACACCAGTGTGACCGAGCTGCATGAAGTCACACTCACGGGTTTGCAGAGAGACACACGCTATCACTACAGAGTGAGCTCTGCTCGGCAGGAGGAAGCGGTTTCCAGCGAAGACGGGACGCTTGACACCGCGGTGGCGCGCGAGAAGGCCTTCCGTTTTGTGGTCTACGGCGACACGCGGAGCTACCCCCAGGAGCATGCCGCCGTGGTCGAGGGGATTGTCGCCTCCAGTGCGCGATTCGTCGTTCACACGGGAGACTTCGTAGCGCGGGGCAAGGAGTACTGGCGTTGGCAGAGCGAGTTCTTTGGACCCGCTGCAGCGCTGATGAAAGACACAACGCTCTTCCCCTGCCTGGGCAACCATGAACAGAACGCGGAGTGGTACTACTACTTCTTCCGGACTCCGGCGGGAGGGGGCGACTATGACGAGCAGTGGTACTCGTTCGATTACGGCAATTGCCACTTCGCCATCGTGGACAGCGATGTGGACTTCTCGCCGGGCAGTGATCAGTACACGTGGCTGGAGAAGGACCTGCAGTCGAGCACCGCGGAGTGGTTGTTCGTCGTCCATCATCACCCCGCCTACAGCTCCGGGCCGCACGGCGGCCACGGGCAGGTGCAGGAACATCTGGTGCCGCTGTACGAGGCCCATGGTGTGGACATGGTCTTCAGCGGCCACGATCACATCTACGAGCGAAGCTACAAGGATGGGGTCTATTACGTCGTGTCCGGCGGCGGCGGTGCGCCAGTCTATGACTGCGGCCAGGAGCCTAACCCGTACAGCCAGTGCTGCGAGAAGACGCGCCACTTCTGCACCATCGACATCAATGAGAGGAACGCGAGGATGCGGGCCCACCACGGCAGCGGGGCCGTGTTCGACTCGGTGGTGTTGCACCACTAGGGGCGGCGCCGGACACATGGCTCGCGGACCGCTCATAGGCTGCCCGGAGGACGCGGGTCGGCAACTTCAGGGGCACAACGCGCGGCACGCCCGGTGCTAGAACGCCCGAAGGGCGAGTGACGAAGAGGGGCCAAGTGCGAGTCCGAGCTGGTCGGGGGAGACGGGGCTGGCACTGTACAGGTCGCTGAGCCTTCCCACGCGGCGGCCGTCGCACAGCAAGAACGGGGCGGCGCGGCGGACGGTGACGCGTAGGTTCCGCAGGTCATTGAGGGAGGTGATGCGGCCGCGGCGACGAGCGGCCAGGAGGCGTCGGGCGGACCGGGGGCCGATGCCGGGGACGCGGAGCAGTTTCTGCTGGGTGGCGCGGTTGACCTCGACAGGGAAGCGGTGGAGGTTGCGCAGGGCAGAGGCGACTTTGGGGTCCGTGTCGATGGGCAGCTTCCCGTTCTCGTCGAAGCAGATGTCGGCGAGCTGGAAGCCATAATCGCGCAGCAGCCACTGGGTCTGGTATAGGCGGTGCTGTCGGAGCGGAGGGGTGAGTGGCTCTCCCTCCAGCGGTGTATCCGGCACGGGGCTGAAGGCCGAGAAGTAGGCGCGGCGGAGGCCGACGCTCCGGCGGAGCGCCTCGACCGAGTTGAGGATCTCCCGATCCGATTCGCCGGCGGGGGCCCCACGACGAACTGGGTGCATTGTCCCGACTTGAGTTTGCCGGGGCCCGCGTGCTCGGCGGCCTTGCGAATCCACTGCATCCGCTGGATGATGTCCGTGGAAAGGCTCTTTCTAGTGGCCAGCCGGTCCAGATTGCGCTGGGCAGGGGCCTCCATGTTCACGGAGACGCGGTCGGCGAGCTCGACCGCTCGCTCGATGTACTGGTAGGGCGCATAGCCGGAGAATCGGTGCTTCTCACGCAGGATCTCGACAGCGGTGAGCATGTCGTCCATGGAATCGCCGGGAGAGCCGTGGATGCCGGAGCTGAGGAAGAGGCCGCTGACGAGGTCACGGTTGCGAAGGTCAATGAAGTTGGCGGCGAGCTCGTCGGGCGTGAAGGCGTGACGGCGGAAGGGCCGCTCGGCGCGGTTGGCACAGTAGAGGCAGTCGTAATGGCAGGCGTCGGACATCAGGACTTTGAGGACAGCGAAGGCGGAGCCATCGGGCCGGAAGAGGCGAGTGATGGAGTTGGCGAACGTGTCGTCGGCGACAACCTGGGAGACCGGCCCGCAGGTGGCGCAGAGGTCGAAGCGGGCCGCGGTGGAGAGGAGGGTCAGCTTGTCTGTGAAAGCAGTGGCCACGGGTCCTCGCCTCTGGAGGAGAATACCACGTATCCGGCCTGTTGTCAAACGTGCGTTTGCATTAGTGGCGTCCTCTGCGGCAGCAGGGCCGAAGCTGTCTCACGGCTTCTGGTTGGCGTTGGCTGGCCAGACGGGGCGGGAACGCCGGTGTTGTGGAGCGAAGTAGGGTGCGATTGGAGAAGAGATGGGAGAGTTTGCGTTCATAGTTCATCCAATGAGGGGCGCCAAGGATATGGCGAAGAAGTATCCGCTTCTTCGCCTGCTGCCGGAGGCGGTGCTGGCGCAGTTGCTGAAGCGGATGTCGCCGAAGGTGGTGTCGGAGATCACGGGGATCCGAGGCAATACTGGAGCAGAGGCGCGGGG
>JALGTG010000221.1 GCA_029821495.1 Candidatus Hebobacteria bacterium | reverse complement strand
GTCGAGCGCTGCTGGGACTGGACCCGCAAATACGGCGGCCAGATCATCGACCAGCTCAAGGCCCTCGGGTGTTCTTACGACTGGGACCGGACGCGGTTCACCCTCGACGACGCCTACTACCGCGCCGTCCTCCGCGCCTTCGTGCTTCTACACGAGCGCGGCTGGATATACCGCGGACACCGAGTCGTCAACTGGTGCCCCGCCTGCGCCTCCACCGTCTCCGACCTCGAAGTCCGACACACCGACCACCACGGCAACCTCTGGCACATACGCTATCCCCTCGCCGATGGCGACGGCCACGTAGTCGTCGCCACCACTCGGCCCGAGACCATGCTCGGCGATACCGCGGTGGCGGTCCACTCCGAGGATCAGCGCTACCTCGATCTCCACGGCAAGCAGGTCATGCTCCCCCTGATGAACCGCCCCCTGCCGGTGATCTGCGACGACATCCTCGTGGACCCCGAGTTCGGAACCGGCGCCGTCAAGGTCACCCCCGCGCATGACCTGAACGACTTCGACGCCGGACAGCGAAACGACCTCGACTCAGTGGTCGTTATCGGGACCGACGGCCGCATGACCGAGGAGGCCGGACCCTATGCCGGCCTGGACCGCTACCAGGCCCGCCAGCGAATCGTGGCCGACCTGGAAGCACAGGGCCTCCTCGTCAAGACCGAAGACTATGCCTATCCGGTCGGCCGCCACGATCGCTGCGACACCGTCCTCGAACCACTCCTCTCCGAGCAGTGGTTCCTCAAGATGGCCGACCTGGCCGAGATGGCGCTCGGCGCAATACGGGACGAGAACATCCAGGTCCCCTACTCCCCCGACCGCTTCCGCCGCTACACTATCGACTGGCTCAACAACCTCCGCGACTGGAACATCTCCCGCCAGATCTGGTGGGGTCACAGAATCCCCGTCTACACCTGCTCCTCCTGCCACCGCGTCATCGTCCAGGCGGACGAGCCGCCGAGCTGCGACCAGTGCGGCGGTCCCCTCCAGCAAGACCCCGACACCCTCGACACCTGGTTCTCCTCCGCCCTCTGGCCCTTCGCCGTCCTCGGCTGGCCCGACCAGGACCAGTTCAAGCAGGCCTGCGACGACGGTGTCTACCCAACCGCCCTCATGATCACCGCGCGCGACATCCTCTACCTCTGGATCGTCCGCATGATCATGACCAGCCTCCAGTTCACAGACCTCATCCCCTTCCGCCAGGTCCTCGTTCACCCCACCGTCCTCGACGTAGAGGGCCGCCGCATGAGCAAGTCCCTCGGCACCGGCATCGATCCTCTCGAACTCATATCCAAGTACGGCGCCGACGCCATCCGCTTCAGCCTCCTCTACCAGTGCGCCGCCGACCAGGATGTCCGCTTCGGCGAAGAGCGCACAGAAACTGCGCGCAACTTCTGCAACAAGATCTGGAACGCCAGCCGCTTCCTCCTCGCCAACCTCGGCGAAGACTTCTCACCATCAGACAATCTCCCCCAACTGATCCGCCAAGAGGGCTCTCTCGCCGAGCGATGGATCCTCAGTCGCTGCACCGCCATGCTGCAGACCGTGGACGACGCCCTCGCCGGCTTCGAAATGTCCAACGCCGCCCGCGCCCTCTACGACTTCTTCTGGTCCGAGTTCTGCGACTGGTTCGTCGAGATCTCCAAGCCCGCGCTCCGCGCCGGCGGACCCCCCGCCCACCGCGCCCGACAGACACTCTGGTTCATCCTCGAGTGCACCCTCCGCGCCCTCCACCCCTTCATGCCCTTCATCACCGAAGAGCTCTGGCACCAGCTCCCCGACTCCGGCGAAACGCTCATGCACGCGCCCTGGCCGCACCCCGACCCCGCCGCCCGAGACCAGGCCGCCGAGCGCGACATGGACGCCTTCATGCAAGTCGTAGTCGCCGCCCGCAAGCTCCGCGCCGAGCACAACGTGCCTCAGTCCAACCGCGTCCCCATCACCCTCTCCTGCGCCTCCGACAGCGTAAGGCGCCTGCTCGCCGACAACCAGCAGGCCGCCCTTCTCCTCGCCCGCGGAAGCGCCCTCCACCTCTCACTCGACACCACCACCCGTCCAGCCGTCGCCGAAGCCGTCCGCTGTTGCGGCGAGCCCGCCACCGTCTCCATAGACACACAGGCATCTCAGCAAGACATCGAGCAACACCAACAGCGGCTCACTCGCGACCTCGCCCGCCTCCAGCAGGAAGAGTCCGTGCTCAAGACGAAGCTTGACAACCCACAGTTCCGCAACCGCGCTCCCGCTGAGATTGTCGACAAGACACTCGCCCGATACGCCGAGGCCCAGCAAACCCGAAAAGAGATAGAGGCCCAGCTCGCAGACCTCAGAAGGTCCCTGGAGCGCTGACACCCATATGTCCCACGCCATAGTTTCACCTACCCCCGCATAGGGAAAAACCTAATTGGAGACATCATCCTCCTGACGAGGGAACTGCACTCGTGACCGAGCTGAGCATAGATCGCTACATGACCTATCTCACGGCCATCATCTACTGGGCACTCGTCGTCTGCTGGCTCGCCATCATAATCTTCTACCTCCGGCAATACATCCGCTTCAAGCGCATCTACCCCCTCCTCACCACCCTCCTCGTTGTCCTCTTCATCGACGGCACCCGCACCCTCATTGAGAGCATCTACTTCGGCGCCCGGTACACCGCCCGCACCGGCCTCATCGCTCCCTACATCCACGACCTGCTCGATCTACCCCAGTACGTGCTCATCCCCAAGACCCTCAACCTCGTCGCCGCCCTAGTTATCATCCTCGTCATCGTCCGTCGCTGGTTCAGAAGCCTGGAAGAAGAGCAGCGCCACCGCCGCGCAATCGAGCAGTTCCGCACCGAACTCATCTCCCTCGCCTCCCACGAGCTCCGCTCCCCACTCACCTCCATCCGCGGCTACGCACACACCCTCGTGCGCGAGTTCGGCCGCCTCGGAGAAGAAACGCAGAAGGAGTTCCTCGAGGGAATCGCCTCCGAGGCCGAACGCCTCGGCCACCTCATCTCCGACCTGCTCGACATGAGCCAGATCGACGAGGGAAGGCTCCGGGTCGAGCGTCGCGCCGTCCGCCCCGCTCAGCTATGCGAGGAGGCCGTCCGAACCACAGCTCACCCCGAGCTCAAACACGCGCTCCAACTCGAAGTCACCCCCGACTTACCCGAGGTGCTCGCCGACCCCTCCCGCATCCACCAGGCGCTCTCTAATCTCCTCAGCAACGCAGCCAAGTTCTCCCCCGAGGGCACCGAGATCACCGTCGGCGCTCGCCGCCTCAATGACTCCGTCGAGTTCTACGTCAAAGACCAGGGAATCGGCATCCCCCGCGAAGAGCAGAACCGGCTCTTCAGCCGGTTCCACCGCGTCTCCAATGCTCGCAGCCCCGACACCCCCGGCGCCGGCCTCGGCCTCTACGTCACCAAGGGCATCGTCGAAGCCCACGGCGGAGCCATGTCCTTCCACACCGACCTCGGCCGCGGCAGCACCTTCTCCTTTACCCTCCCCACCGTCGAGGGCAGGATCCGCGCAGAGGCCAGCGCCGCGGAAGACAGCCCCAGGGACTGAACCGACGCCTCAAGCCTCGCTCGCGGCGCCGCCCGACCCTACCCAGCCGCACCCTCCGCCATCACCCCTACCTGCTACTCGCGTCCCACCGGGCGCTCCCCCTCAACTGACTCCGCCAGCTTGAACGCCCTCTCCACATTCTCCGCAGACCCCTCCAGCGCGATCGTCACCGCCCCCTCAGACCCCGCCACTCCGCCCGACGCCACATGCCACGCATCCACGTCGCACAGCACCTCAAACGCCTCCAGCTCCGTCACCACCCGCGCGTTCGTCAGCACCGCCATTCCCACAGCAATCCCATCCGCACGCTCCGTTGTCGCAATCCCGCAGTGCCGCGCCGCCACCACAACGTCCGCCACCAGCTTCTCCAGCCCCACCGGCGCTATCAGATAAGCCCCCCTGGCCGCCACTATCCCCAACATCTGCCCCACCGTACCCCCCACACCGCTCCCCAGCAGCACCCCCACATTCCCCTCTGGGTCAACCGCATTCCCCCCCTTCACGAACACGTCCCCTCGCCCAAACTCCCCCAACCCCTCCACCCAGTCTCGCTCCGCCGGCTTCCCCCCCTCAAACGCCATCGGCGCAAGCCGGCTCCCC
>JALGTG010000220.1 GCA_029821495.1 Candidatus Hebobacteria bacterium | reverse complement strand
AACAGGGCAACTCAAGATCACCCACGGAGCCGCCGTGGCTCCGCAATCGGAGATCGCAGCGCCTCCCTGTCGCCCGCTGCGAACCATCTTGCGCGAACGGAGTCTCAGCCATGAGCCGCCTCTGTCCAAAGCTGGTGTTCCTGCTCTCCCTCCTTGGGATGTCCGTCCTTCCCCTCTACGCCTCCCAACGAGATGCCTTCGTCGTCTGCGAGCACCACATCCGCGCCGGCGAGTACGCCGGAGACATAGACATCGTTGCTCAGCGCGTCTCCCCCTCCGGTGAGATCATCTGGCAGGAGGGCGACGAGTCCCTCAATGTCGCCGACACCACTCGCTTCGAGCGCCACCCCCACGCCATCCCTGACGGCACCGGCGGTCTCATAGTGGTTTTCGAGATCGAGGCCCGCACCGGCGAGCACATCGGCGACTCTGAGATAGCCGGCCAGCGGATCGACGCCAGCGGCAAGTTGCTCTGGAACGACGGCGACAGCTCCACCCTCATCGCCCACAGCGACTGGGACGAGACCAACCCTCTCGCCATCCCCGACGGCCAGGGCGGCGCTATCATCCTCTTTGAGCGCCACTCCTCGAGCGGCGAACACGCCGGAGACATCGACATCGCCGCCCAGCGCATCTCCGCCTCCGGCCTCCTGCTCTGGAAGGAGGGCGACGCCTCTATCCCTGTTAGCTCCGGTTCCGCTCTCGAGTACGACCTCCATGCCATCCCCGACGGTGCAGGAGGCGCCATCGTTGCCTTCCAGCTCGAAACCCGCACCGGCGAGTACGCAGGCGACTCCGAGATATTCGCTCAGCGAATAGACGCTGACGGAAACCTCCTCTGGAACAACGGTGAATCCGTCAATGTCGCCTCCAGCATCTGGAGCGAGGCCGACCCGATCCTAGTCCCGGACGGACGGGGCGGCGCTATCGTAGTCTTCGAGCAGCACGGCCGCGCTGGCGAGTACGAGGGCGACATAGACGTCGGCGCCCAGCGCATCTCCGCCACCGGCGAAGTCCTCTGGGGAGAAGGAGACCTGCCCGCTGACGTCGCCTCCGCTTCCAGCCTCGAGCGCAATCCGAGCGCCATCTCCGACGGCCGCGGCGGTGCCATCGTCGTCTTCGATGTCGAGCCCCGCGCCGGCGAGTATGCCGGCGACTCAGAGATAGCCGCCCAGCGCATAAACCCTGACGGCGAGATGATGTGGAACGGCGACGACGGATACCTCTTGGTTTCCTTCAGCAAGTGGGCCGAGAGAAACCCCGTCCTCGTCTCAGATGCCCAGGGCGGTGCCATCGTCATCTTCGAGTCCCAGGCCCGCACTGGTGAGCACGCCGGCGACACCGACATCCTCGCCCAACGCATCTCACCTCTCGGCGACCTCCTCTGGGACGAGGGAGAGTCCTCCCTTACCGTCTCCAGCAGTCCGCCCACCGAGCGCGCCGTCGTCGCCGTCCCCGACGGCGCAGGAGGCGCTCTTGTCGTCCTCGAATCCGAGGCCCGCACCGGCGAGCACGCAGGCGACTCCGACGTCTTGGCACAGCGCATAGATGCCAACGGCGAGATGATGTGGAACAGCGGCGAGAGATCCACCCCCGTCGCCTACACCACCGCCGGCGAGAAAGGCCCCATCGTCGTCATGCCCTGACCGCGGCCGCAGGTCCCCTCCCTCCTCCCGTCGTACTCCTCCCTCAGCCGTAGGGCAGGAGCGTGTCTCCTGCCCAGATCCCTACCGCCGATGCGCTCGGAGAACTCAACAATCAACACTTGGCGCACGACCCTCCTCCACGGCGCGGCCCAACTCGGCCTCGACATCCCCGACGCCCACCTCACCGCCTACCGCACCCACCTAGACCTCCTCCTCGAGCACAACCAGCGCGCCTCCCTCACCTCCGTCACCGACCCCGCCGAAATCGCCGTCAAGCACTTCCTCGACTCCCTCGCCTGCCTCCTCCTCCGCGACATCCAACCCCACGAACGAGTCGCCGACATCGGCTCCGGCGCCGGCTTCCCCGGCCTCGTCCTCGCCGTCGCCCGCCCCGCGCACTACACCCTCATCGAGGCCACCAAAAAGCGCGCCGCCTTCCTCCAGCGCGCCATCACAGACCTCTCCCTCCCCAACATCACCGTCCTCCCCGACCGCGCCGAGATCATCGGCCGCCACCCCGACCACCGCGAATCCTACCACCTCTCCCTCAGCCGCGCCGTCGCCCCCCTCCCCGTCCTGCTCGAATACGCCCTCCCCCTCACCCGCATCGGCGGCCACTTCATCGCCTACAAAGGCCCTGCCGCGGACGAGGAGCTTGAGAAGAGCGGAGACGCCCTGGAAACCCTCGGCGGCCGCCTCGCCCACACCCGCCGCCTCTCCCTCCCCCGCAGCATGGGCGACCGAGTGCTAGTCCTAGTGGAGAAGATCGCGCCGACCCCTCCCCGCTACCCCCGCCGCCCCGGCACCCCCGCCAAACGCCCTCTCTAGTCCGCCTCCCCCGGGCCCCTACTCCTCAACCTTCCCCCGCAACGCGGCCCGCCTCCCCTCACACCACCTCAATCCTCACCCTCACCTTCCCCTCCGGCACCGACACATCGCACAGCACATAGCTCCCCCAACACAGCAGCACCCACGCCCCCTTCACCAGCGCCTCCCCGGCCCTCCCCCCCTCCACCGGAAGATCGCCCCGTCCCCTCCCCCGCAGCCCCACGCTCAGGCATGCCCTCGCCACCACCGCACACGCGAAAACCGCCAGGGACGGAATCGCGAATCCGACCGCCCCCAGCGGCATCCACGGCGCCCGTATGCTCACAATCACAAACAGGCTAGGTCGCCTAATCTACAATCACCTCCACCTTCACCTTCTCGCCATCATCCCCATCTACATCAACATCCACCAGCTTCCCCTCCGCCCCATCCTTCACCATCTGCAGTATCGTCGCCACGTCCATCCCCTGCAAGTCCTTCATATACTTCCCAAACTCGATCGTCTCCCCCTCCTTCGTGATCTTCGCCTGCTCCAGCACCTTCAGTGCCAGGTCCGCCATCGCCACCGGCAGGTTCACATTCACCGACACCTTGTCGGCCTTCCCCTCTCCCTCACTCACCCTCACCTTCACCCGCACGAACCGCGGCTTATCACCTCCCGCCGCCGCCAGCATCGAAGGCTTGGCCTTCAACGCCGCCAGCAGCTCCGCCCCCTGCTCCGGCGTCACTCTCCCCTCCCTCACCATCTCCAGCACTTCCAGCGCCTCCCCCTCCACCTTCTTCGTAATCGACCGCTCCTCAGTCATCTCTCTTCTCCTCTCTCATCATTCCCGCAGCGCACGCGCCGCTTCCTCCGCCGAAATGCTCCCGGCCTTCAGCTCATCCAACACCCGCCGCTTCTTCTCCTCACGCTCCGCCGCCGACACCGGGCTCACCGAGTACCCCAGCGCCCGCAGCAGATCATCCAACCGCGCCCTCACCGTCGGATACGACACCCCCAGCTCCCGCTCCACCTCCCGCAGATTCCCCCGCCTCGACACGAAAAGCCTCAGAAACCCCACCTGCTCCGGCGGCAGCCCACAGAACTCACACCTCGGGAAGCTCCCCCGCACCGACACCTCACACTCCGGGCACCACAGCTCCCTCACCTCCACCCGACCCCCACAGCTCGGACATGAATTGACTCGCCTGTCGTTTCTCATGGCACGATTATAAGTCCTATCCCTCATTTTGTCAATATCTCAACGCCATTTGTTTCGATTCTCGCACAAATCCCCTCCTAAATAGCGCCGTAGGTCAGGAGCGTGTCCCCTGCCCACTGTAGGGCGGGCGTTCCCACGCCCGCCGGCCGTTCCTCCCCACCCCCGTAGGAGCGACATTCCTGTCGCGACCCAACCGCCGCCCCGCCGGCCGTACTGTAGGGCGGGCACGCCTGTGCCCGCCGGCCGTGCCCGTTATGTAGGGCGGGTATGTTCCGCCTCTGGCGGACATGCCCGCCGGCCGTACTGCCCAAGGTCCCCCATAGCCCTTGGGCCCCGTAGTCCTCTCCCGAGGACGAAGGGGGCTTGCGCGACGGGGGATAGCCCGGGCACGCCGGAGTTTACCCTGAGAGAAGCCGAAGGTCCCGCCGCCTCCCCATTCTGTCATCCCGCGGGAGCGAAGCGACGAGGGATCTCAACACCTATCACCCACCTCCCAACCCTCCGACCCGCGCGCCCCACCGCCGCTTACCGTCCTGCAGGCCGGCCGTTCCCTCCCCCGCCCTCCTCTCGACCCCGCAACCC